>CAYTXX010000011.1:0-16288 GCA_964442165.1 uncultured Desulfurococcaceae archaeon
AATCCCTCTAGAAGTTAGGAAGTTTCTCTGAATCTTAGCTACCTCCTCTACAGAGCTAGCTCTACTATAGGCTTCGAGTAGCTCCCTGTTTAGGTTTAGGAAAGTCTCGCCCCATTTAAATAGGGAGAGTACCTTTAGGGCCTCCTCCTGGTAGCCAACTATGTAGAGAGCTGCTGCTACAGCTTCAGCGCTACTTAGTAGGGATACGCGGCCGTAGTTGATTGGGTTACCTGCTACTAGCGCTGGGAGGATTCTCTTAGGACCTCTCCAAGCTGTACTCAACCTTCTGATCGTCTCAATATCCTCCTTCCAGGATGAGTCTATTACCGCTACACCACACTTAGATACCAGATCCCTATCTAGTGGTGACAGTATCGTATCGGTAAACACCGTTAGTAGGATAGTACACGGAGGTAGAGCCCACCCTGGGGGAACTCTCTCCGCAAGTCCTTTCCTAACTAGCTTAAGCCCTGTAGACCTCCTCGGGTCATCAGAGCCCGCTCTAATTACATAGACTCTAGCACGCAGCATACCAACTAAGAGAAGTCTTCTGGAGGTTATTACGTCTGAAGCAGCTTCGCCCTCGAAGGGCGGGGGAAATCGTGGGCTCTGCTAGCGTTAGTTGTTGGTAGTAAATGCTGTGGTTAAGCTAAAACCCCCTCGATACGGATATGCGTGAGACTACAAGGGTAGTTGGCGCTAGTAAGTACAGGATAGAGTAGCTTGCCCTCAAGTAATGAGGGCAGCCAACCCTAAGCTTTGGGACGTAGGTTGACCCGAGCCCAAGGTACTCCAAGAGCTACTGAGCTTAATGAGGAGCTGACCTCCTCCTACCTTATCGTGAACTCTTGCTCCTTTAGGGTGGGGGATGTTGGAACGCTTAAAAGCGTGTACGGAAAACTTTCTGGGGCCCGTAGCTCAGCCAGGTAGAGCGCCCGGCTCATATCGTGTTCAGCACGTGGGAGACCGGGTGGTCCGGGGTTCAAATCCCCGCGGGCCCACCATTAGTTATATACTGCCTGCTCTAGGATAGGTAGGGTAGAGTATGGGTTACGACCGCTTAGGGACCGGCGCAACAGCGGTTGGGCTTAGACTATCAGATGCTGTAGTTCTAGCTGCTGAGAAGAGAGTCGCGTACGGGGGCTACGTTATGAGTAGAGCCGGTAGGAAGGTGTACGTACTAGCGGATAGGTTCGGTATAGCTCTAGCAGGGCTGTTCGCAGATATCCAAACCATAGCTCGTTGGCTATCCGTTGAGGTAAGGTCTTACGAGATCCGCCTCGGCTACCCCATTAGCGTTAGGGGGGCTGCTAAGCTACTATCAACCTTGCTATACCAGTACAAGTACTATCCGTTCCTTTCAGAGGTTATCTTCGGAGGTATAGATGAGACAGGTCCGCACCTCTTCGTAATGGACCCCCTAGGCTCCCTTATAGAGGATAACTACGCTGCTATAGGTACTGGGGCTCCTATAGCTATAGGCATCATCGAGGGTGGGTATAGGGAGGGTATGAGTATTGAGGAAGCTGAGAGGCTCGCAGTAAACGCTGTTAGAGCTGCTATAAGTAGGGACGCTACATCAGGTGACGGAGTCGACGTAGCTGTTATAACGAGGAGGGGGACTTACGAGAGGTTCTACCCAGTAGCCTAGCCCATGGCGTTCGATGTTGAGAGGGCTAAGAAGCTACAGGAGAAGCTCTCGAGGAGAGTTGTATACGATGGCATAGACCTAGTTAAGGTTAGGTACCTAGCAGGTCTAGACGTTAGCTACGTTAAAGATCTGGGGATAGCTGTTGCAGTTCTACTTACATACCCGCAGCTAGACCCTGTAGAGTACGTAGTCGTTAAGGGAAGGGTTGGGGTACCCTACATACCCGGTCTACTAGCATTTAGGGAGGCCCCCCTACTGATCAAAGCTGTAGAGCTCCTAAGCGTAAGACCGGACCTACTCGTAGTAGACGGTCACGGGGTAACTCACCCGAGGAGGTTTGGAATAGCCTCGCACATAGGGCTAGTTACCGATACAGCGTCCGTAGGGGCAGCTAAGAGCCTACTCTACGGTAGGGTGGTTGACTCGGGCTCCGAGAGGCTCATCGTGGTGGAAGACCTAGTTGGGGGACTAGTAGTTAGACGCGGTAGGAGGGAGGTATACCTAAGCATAGGGTATAGGGTTAACCTAGATAACCTAAGGGTCCTCTCTAAAACGCTGTTCAAGCATCACGAGCTACCGGAGCCTACTTATCTAGCCGATAGAGTAGCTAAGGAGGTGAGAGCCTCTGAGGCTAGAAGGTAGGGTCGTGAGCGGACCCGGCCGCGGGAGATACTTCATCTCACTCCCCATATACTACTTACTCTTCACGGAGATACTAAACGAAGAGCCCTACCCGGGGACACTCAACATCGAGGTTAGCACCCCCGTTAGCTATATAGAGAGATACTGCAGACCTCAGTTCATAAGGAACGTACTCTTCGAGGGAAGGCTCTACGGAGGCTTTAGGTACTGGCTAGGCTCTATAGGTAGAGACAGCGCGGTTACCGTAGACGTAGCGATAATTAGACCTAACTTATCTAAGCACCACGAGGGGGTCCTAGAGGTAGTCTCCTCGAAGTACTTGAGGGACCTACTTAGGGTTCGCGACGGTGACTACGTACAGCTAGAGCTGAAATGCCTCTAGGAGGGGAGGTAAGGGGGTAACCATAGGGCCGCTGGAACGTCGCTAACAGTAGAGCTGTAGCTTGCCCACCTAAACGGTAAACGAAGGTCTAAAACGATATTCACGAAGCCCTCGCCAAACCTTAGGAACCCGTCAGAGAGCTTAACGTAAACCCTATCGCTGTAGCCCCAAGTGGGAGCAGAGCCAGCAAGTACGGCTAAACTCGCAGTAAGTAACCTCCTACAGCTTAACGCCACGTAATCACATCCTCACCTACACCTCCACCTCGGAGGTTAGATGGGCTGATAGCCGAGGTCCCCGTAGAGTAGCTCCAGTACCGCAGGGCAGTACCTGAGAACCGAGAGAGTTAAGCGGAGGTAGGACGCTTAAGCACCCCTTACCTCAATCTGTAGAAATAAAATCTCAACCCTCCTTAATGTTAGCTACGTAACCCTTCCCCGTAGTGAGTAGTACGAGCTCTAGGTTGAGGGTTTAAAGCTGTGGGGAGCTAGTAGTGTGGGTGTACTAAGTGTCCAGAACTGCGGTATACTTCACTACCTACTATAAGGACCTAGCTGAGGAGATCATTAGGAGCTTAACCTCTACCTACAGGGTGATTAAGGTAACTAGGAGCTCTGTTGTAGACGGATTCTACTACGTACTTATAGAGGGGGATGTATCTGAGGATGAGGTGAGTAAGCTACTTAAGAGAGATGAGGTCACGTGGTTCAAGGTGGAGAGGGTACCACCTATTAGCTAGTACTCTACTTAGCTTAGGCCTAACTCTTTCTACTTCCTCACACCTACCTATACCTAGCTTACCAACTACGTAGGCTACCGACTGCATGAAGCCGTTTAAGTTCTTGAATAGTGTGGATGTGTACTTAGCTATGCACCTAAGTGATAGAGGACACGCTCTGCATGGGTACTTAGAGCAGTAGCTCTTAGATGGTGATGTAAGGCCCTCCTTAAACAAGCCCCACTTCTTCAGGAACCTTATGTAGTGAACGTCCATTGGAGCTCTAGACGGGTCTAAACCTGTGTGAAGTATGAAGGAATCAGCTACTTTAGGGCCGACGTACTTAACCTTAACTAACTCCACCCTCAATCTCTCAAGCTCCCCTAACACCTTAACTAGGGAGGAGAGGGTATAGAGCTCCCCTACAACCTGGTAGTACTGAAGGAGCTGGTAGGAGTGGAACTCCCTATAAACCCTCTCGGAGTACTCTAAGACCCTCTCTAGCGTGGGGCTCTGCTCAAGGCTTAGGTAGCTTAGGAGGCGTCTAACCCACCTAACAGTATTAGCGTGGTAGTCTGTCCTCCTAGAGAGGAAGGCCGCTGTAAGTACTTCGAAGAGGTCCCAGGGGGATGCTGGTACCCCTAGGCAGTAGAACTTAGAGACCGTATCCTCGGCGACCTTGCGGGCCCTACCTTCAACGAACTCTAAAGCTCTATCCTTGTCTACCCATAGACCTGTTAGGTAGGTGATGAAGGTCTTGCTACAGCTTTCCCCGTAGCACTCCACGCCCCCATCAGAGCATAGAGTACTACCTCTTCCGAAACCGAACTCCTTAACCCAGCATTCCCCACTCTTAACGAACATCGGTAGAGTAAAGCTTAGGAAGAGGCTTAGATCCAGGTCTACGTAGCCTGGAACCCTTACCGTAACCACAGCTACCCGAGAACTGAGTAGTAAGTGGGGTTATCTATGCTAATAGCTACCACCTAGGGAGGGTAACCCCCCTCTGCTCCTGGTACTTACCCTTATAGGTGTTAGCGACCGGTGTGAGGGTCTTAGCGAAGACTACGTGTAGAAACCTAGTACCGACCCTAACCCTAGTAGGGTATGGAGGGGTTACAACCTCTATAGTTAGCTGGCCTCTAAACCCAGCATCAACTATGGTCGGGGGCATTAGGAAGCCGAGCCTAGCGAAGGTAGACCTAAGCTCTACGAAGCCCATTAGGTCATTCGGTAGTGCTACTACCTCCAGCGTGTGTAGTAGATAGTGAGTGGATGGCTTAAGCTCCACGTACTCCCCACCCCTACCACACCTATAGTACCCAGATACATCTCCCCCACCTACTACGAGCGCTTCATCAGTATGCAGTACCTCGCAGAACTCACTACCTAATCTAAGGTCTAACCCGTTCTCCCTCACTATCTCCCAGTTAAGGGGCTCCACAATTAACCTACCACTCCTCAGGTACTCCCTAAGGTCTGTATCAGAGAGTATCATGCAGTAGCCCCTTTAACCCCTCCAGAGTTTTTTATCTTAAAGCCTCAGGGCCTATGGAAGGTGAACCACCTAGGTTTAGAGTGCGGGAACTGTAAGGTGGACCGGCCGGGATTTGAACCCGGGACCTCTCGGGTGCAAACCGAGCGCTCTTCCAGGCTGAGCTACCGGCCCCCATTAGTTCAACGAGTTACCTGCGAAATAAGCTTTACTCGGTTTTATCGTGTAAAACTTATAAGTAGTTTTACGTGATAAAACTTAGGAAGGAAGCGTGCGTGCTGTAGTGCTACTACTGCTAGTTACAACGGTCTACACCCCCCTGTACGCGAGTTCCGAGAGTGTTGTAGTAGCTGTCACAGCCCCCTACTTAGAGCCTGTTGTTAGGGCTGTCGGAGGCGAGAGAGTTGAGGTGCTCTCCCTAGTACCTCTCGGAGTAGACCCGCACCACTACGAACCCCCCTTATCGGTACTCCTAGACCTCGTTAGGAGAGCTCGCCTAGCTGTTATGACAGGGCCCTCACACTTACCTATTGAGGAGAGGCTTGAGGAGCTGGTTTCCGAGGGCTACCTAGCTCTACGACTAGTTAACTATGGAGACTACCTTAGTGCTGGCCTCCAGCTACTGCGTAATCCCTTAACCGAGGAGCTGAACCCCCACGGGTATACATTCGCACTAAGCGGGCTTAAGGTAATTGCTAGAGCTGTATGCGATGCTCTCTCTGAGGTAGACCCTGACGGGTCCGAGTACTACGAAGAGAACTTCAGGAGGTACCTACAGTACCTAGATAGCCTAGCCAGAGCACTTAACCAAGCTTCCGAGAGGTTAAGAGGTACTAGAGTAGCTCTACTAACACCAGTACTTCAGTACGTAGTAGCTGAGCTAGGCCTAGAGCTAGGTTACCTGGTACTACCGGAGCACGGACTGCAGGTCGAGGCTCCACGTGCCCTAGATGCTGTTAACTCCTACAGGAAGCTGTATGACGTGCTACTGATCTCAGACCTTGAGCTAGCCGAGTACGGGGACCTGATAAGCCAGTTGGAGGGTAGAGGAGTAGCTGTTGCTGTGGTCCCCCTATCTAAGCTCATTAACTCCTCCCCGGAGCTAGTGCCCCTAGCTACTCTCATCACCTTAATGTCCTACTGCAGTAGTGCTGAGGTTACTCAAGGAGGGGGCAGCTACCTAGCTACAGCCTTAGTAGCTATTCTAGCACTAGTGTCCGGAGTAGCCCTAGGCTATAAAGTCAGGGCGGTGAGCCTTGGAAGACGCGAGTAGGTCCGTAGAACTCGTGGACGTCTACGCATCCTATAACGGTAGCTACGCTGTAGAGGGTATTAGCCTCACCTTAAAGTCTCCCTTCTACGCACTGCTACTAGGACCTAACGGAGCTGGGAAGACGACCCTGATAAAGGTCTTAGTGGGTCTCCTAAGACCTTCACGTGGCTATGTCAGGGTCTACGGTAGGGATCCGTTTAAAGATAGATACGAGGTCTCAGCTCTCATAGGGTACCTACCACAACCAGGTACTAGTAGGCCGAGCCCCTTCATGACCGTGAAGGAGCTTGTAGCAGCCGGGCTACTCTCGCTAAGGAAGCCCCCGAGGGTAGTAGGCAAAGACGTTGAGGAAGTTGTTGAGGAGGCTCTAAGAGCTATGGAGATCGAGGGGTTGGGTAGTAGGAGGCTTAATGAGTTAAGTGGGGGCCAGCTCCAGAGAGCTCTAATAGCTAGCGTGATAGTTAGGAGACCTAAGCTTTTAGTACTAGACGAGCCTCTAGCAGCACTGGACTTCGACGCAAAATGCGACCTAGCCAAGATCCTCTACGGACTACATAGAGAGTACTCCGTAGATATACTAGTGAGCACCCATGAGATGGCTTCCTGCATACGGTACGAACCCTTAGTAGTACTACTAAACAGGAGGTTAGTGGCTTACGGCCCCGCCAACCGTGTGCTAACCCTAGATAACCTTAGGAAAACCTACCCAAGCATATCGGAGGTAGCCGGTGTAGCAATACTCGGGGAGGACCACGCAGTTAGGTCTCAGTAGGTGGTGCCCTCTGAGCTCGGTAGATGTAGTTGTAACCCTAGGGTTCGCCGCGGCTGCTTTAGGGGGCATAGCCTTCGGTTCTCTCAGCTACGTACTAGCCCTAACTCAGAGTACGGTATTCGCTATCGAGCTACTACACTCCCTACTAGCTGGAGCCCTCCTAGGTGTACTAGTTGAGAGCCTTACCAGAGTTATCCCGCTGCAGGTAGTTGTATTCCTCTACTCCTTCGCTGCCTCGGCTCTCATAGCTGAGCTGAGTAGGAGGAAGGTCCCCCAGGACGTTACCGTACCTCTACTATCCTCTCTATCTGCAGTACTTTCCGTAGCATCTGCTTGGTATCTCGCGTATACGACCCCGGTAGGCTACTCTAGAGCTATGGCTGTAGTCTGGGGCATAACGCTACTGGTACATCCGAATGACCTAGCTTACCTAGCTCTCGTAGCTCTACTAACCGTAACCCTAACGTCGGCTTTCAACTTAGAGCTTAAGTACATAAGCTTCGACCCGGACCTAGCCTACGTCTCCGGGTTAAACACCAGGGCCTACTACTACCTAGTGTACACCCTAGTAGCTCTATCCCTGTCGGCCACGGTTAAGGTCTACGGAGTCGTTGTAGCTAGTATCCTAATAGCTGTTCCAAGCATTATTTCGATATACCTATTAAGGAGCTACAGCATGGAGGCTGCCATAGCCTCCTCCGTAGTAGTATCGTCTGCCGGGTACTCTATCTCCTACCTACTTGGAACTCAGGTATCGCTGTGTGTAGGGGTTATAAGCCTCGTTTTCTTAGCTACTGGGATCCTCATCAGGTGGTTAAATGGACGTAGATCTAACCCCTGAAATGGCTGACTACTTAGTTTTGATCTACGTTTTAACGTATAGAAGGGGCTGTAGGTGTGTTAAGCCCACTGAGATATCTAAGACCTTGGGAGCTTCTAAAGCTACTGTCTCCCTAATGCTTAAGAAGCTTAGGTTTAGAGGTCTAGTCATTAAGGAGAGGGATGGAGTTAGCCTCAGCCAGAGGGGTGTAGCAGTATGCGTAGCTATCCTCAGAAGACACGCAACTATAGAGAAGGCCCTCATGATGTTAGGTGTAGACCACGATAGAGCATGCGAAGTAGCTAGGAGGATCGAGGTAGTAATGGATGAGGGCGTTATAGATGTTGTGGAGAAGGAGGTAATTAAGTTAGAGCTACCCTGCGATAGAGCTATGTGTAGACTTAAATCGGCTTTAAAGGCTAGGAAGAGGTCTTGAAGACAAGGAGAACCGAGCTAAACCTCTAGGACTTACCTCAGCGCTAGAAGCTAGAAGAAGGTAGCAGTACTGGGGTGATGAATTTAAGACGGAATGAACTGTGATTTAAACTCCCCGGCTGACCACTACTTCCTACTACGGGGCTTAGAAAGGGGCTAGAGGGCTCACCCACCCCTCATACTATATAATACTACTAAGTGTACTAAAGGTATGGGGAACGCCACGACTACTTCCAGAAGGGTTTCTAAAGCTGAGGTACTAGTTCTAGTAGATGACTATGCTGGATTTACTAGACTCCTCTCCGAGCACGGTTTTAGTGTCCTAATCTCTGTTGAGTATGAGGATGGTAGCTCCTATAGGATCCTCATGGACTTCGGTACGTCAGGTAGGGTGTTGCTCTATAATGCTAGGAAAATAGGTATAGACATCGGATCGGTTGACGTCCTACTTCTCTCCCATAGGCACTACGACCACTCAGGAGGTCTTGTAAAGCTTGCTAAGGCTTTTGCAGGAAGGCCTCTCATAGCACATCCCGATGTTCTAAAGCCCTGCTACTCCACTAGGGAGGGGTTTACAAGGTTTGATACCGGGTTTAGCCCGGAAGTTAGGGGGTTATTGAACAGCTTCGAAACGGTATTCCTTAAAGAGCACGTGGAGCTCTCCGCGGGCTTATGGTTCCTCGGTGAGGTTGAGAGGTACTACGATAATAGCTACGCTGTGAAGGGGTTTAAGACTCTACACGATGGCTCTATTATCAACGAGCAGATGCTAGACGATACCGGGATCTCTATAGAGGTGGGAAGTAAGGTGTTAGTTGTAGTAGGCTGCTCGCACTCCGGGATTTCAAATATCGTTAGAAAAGCTAGGAAGCTTACTAAAGCTAGCGAAGTAGTAGTACTTGGAGGACTACACCTAGCACAGGCTGAGCTACAGGACATTGAAAGAGTTGTAGGTGAGTTAGAGGCAGAAGGGGTTACCGAGGTTCACGCGGCCCACTGCACGGGGCTTAAAGGTGAGGTAGCTCTCCTTAGGAGGTTCGAGAATAGGATGAGGAGGGTACATAGCGGGTATAGTTTAAAGCTAGCTGCCGACCGACCTTAAGGTCGGTACTAGTACGTGTAGTACTGTATACGTGTAGCCTAGTACCCTTATAACACTTAACAGGTGAGTACTCAGCTTTAAGTTACCTACGTCGATGAATTTGTAGTGGTAGACGTGAACACGAGGATAATAGTATCCATAGGCCCGGCTTCCTCTAGTGAGGAGGTACTCGGTAAGATGGTGGCTCTCGGGGTCAGCGGTTTTAGGGTGAACTTCGCTCACGGTAGTAAAGAGATTTGGAGTAGGTACGCTAGCTTAGTTCGAAGTGTGGAGAGCTCTAGCGGTAGATACGTTAGCCTTATCGGTGACATAGTCGGTCCATCCCTTAGACTGGGGCAGTTAGAGAGACCTCTAGGTATAGCTAAAGGTACTGTAGTTAGGTTTTCGATACAGAGTAAGCAACCTCCAGAGGCGAGCGCTCTCAGCCCCGTAGTCCCTGTAGATGTACCTCCTAGGGTCTTCCAGGAGCTTTCAGCCGGGGATACGGTAATAATGGACGACGGTAGGGTATCCTTTACCATTGTGGAGGTTGGAGACAAATACTTCGACGCGTTAGCTCAGACGGACTCAACCCTCTCGTCTAGGAAGGCCTTTACAGTAAGGGGTAAGGAGTTCGACCTACCCCTACTTAGTAAGAATGACCTAGAGGATGTGGCGTTTGCTTGCCGCAGTAGCTTCGACTACCTAGGTCTTAGCTACATTAGGAGTGCTGAGGATGTACAGCAGGTAAGGAATCTCCTCGAAAAGCTGGACTGTAACGCTGGTCTTCTAGCGAAGATCGAGACTATCAGCGCTCTCAAAAACCTAGACTCCATTATAGAGGCCTCCGATGGTGTTGTAGTAGCTAGGGGGGACCTAGGGATGAACATAGGGCTGGAGGAACTACCCTCCGTTCAGAAGAGAGTTGTAAGGAGGTGTAAGGAGCTTGGTAAGCCTGCTATAGTAGCTACACAGCTACTGGAGTCCATGAGGGAGAACCCCGTACCCACTAGAGCTGAGGTGGTAGATGTATACGAGGCTGTTGTAAGCGGTGTAGACGCTCTAATGCTAACCGGGGAGACCGCTGTAGGTAAGTACCCTGTAGAGGTCGTTAGGTGGTTAAGTAGGATAGCGAAGACTGCTGAGAGCGTGGCACCGCCAACTACAGAGAGGTTCGTTGCGGACCTTAGAACTAGGTTCGTTAAGGGGGTTGTAGAGCTAGCTGAAGACATAGGTGCTACTATAGCTATCTACAGCATGCATGGGAGAACAGCTAGGAGAGCTTCAGCTATGAGGCCTAAGGTACCAGTGTACGTTGGAGTACCTAGAGCTGAGGAGGCTAGGAAGCTCTCGATACTCTGGGGTCTTAACGTATTCGTTATAGAGGCCTTAAACTACGTAGAGGGGCTTGAGAAGCTCTACAAGCACTTAACGTCATCAGGACTGCTCAAGGTCGGTGATGTGGTTGTCCTAGCTTACGGGTTTACCGAGGAGCATGAGGAGGTTATAAGGATACGTAAGGTCTCTGTCTAAGCTTCCGGACACCACTATGTCTAGCACTAGCTCCTTTACCAGACATACCGCCGGTAGGGTCCCTGGTCTCCGTTTCTCTTATATTATGAGTAGCTAGCTATGTTGGGCGGAGAGTTGTGAGTAGAAAGGGTCAGGTAGGTAAGCAGGTTAGGAGGAGGAAGTACAGAAGGGTTAGGTTCGACTTAATAGCTATTGGAGTGCTACTAATAGCTGCAGGTATTCTAGCTTACTACATCGTCGGGACGCTATCTACTGGGAGTCAAGGAGGACTTACAGCCGAGCTAGACCCCCGGGAAGCACTTCGGGGGTTCCTAGATATCGGAACCCTGAGAAACGAGACCCTAGTCTTAGTCTACAGAGTTAGGGGTGATGTCCCTGCATCTGGCTATGTCCTCGGGACCTTAGACTATCTCTACCTAACCATCCGTAAGGAGTTCTCTAGGGGTAACGAAAGCGAGGTATATGTGGTAAGCTACTCGGCTTTCCCATTCGCGGTTCAACCGCAGCTGTACCTAGTACCCGAGGTTCTAGGCATCGCATTTAAAGCTGAAAGCTTAGGTGAGATCTTCTTCAACCCTACCATAACCTCCTTATGGGGTAACCTCACTATCGAGAACTTTGGTAGTTCTACTATAGATAACAGAGCTTTTGGTAGGGTTGCAGTAGCTATCTACCGCTACACTTACACGCGTACCATAGATGAAGTCCCTAGGAATATATCGGTAGTAGTATGCAGGGGGTCTGAGGTAGGTCTAATACCTATTAAAGCCGAGGTACGTGTAGATGGGTCCTCGTTTACCGTGGAGCTAGTCAGCGTTCAGAAGCTAGGTTAGGGGTGGCAGGCTACGTGAGTACCAGTAGGTTTAGAGTTTCTATTAGCGGAACTCCGGTAGAGCCCCTACCGGGAGTTAGACATAGGATAGTTATTATGAGTGGTAAGGGTGGTGTAGGTAAGTCTTTAGTAGCATCATACCTAGCGATAACCTTAGCTAGGAGAGGCTATAAAGTTGGTGTTCTCGATGTAGACTTCCACGGACCCTCAGTACCGGTATTCCTAGGGTTAGAGAGTAGAAAGCCTACTATCTCTCTAGACGGTATAGAGCCTGTAGAGGGACCTCTAGGGATTAAGGTAATGTCACTAGCTCTTCTAACCGATGAGGAGACCCCGGTGATATGGCGAGGACCTCTTAAGACAACTGCTATACAGCAACTACTAACTGAAGTCCACTGGGGCGAGCTTGACTTCCTTATAGTAGACGTACCTCCCGGAACAGGAGACGAGATCCTAACGCTTGTGCAGAGAGTTCGGAATATAGATGGAGCTCTAGTCGTTACATCCCCTTCGAAGGTTGTAGCTAAAGTAATAGTAAGAGCTATAAACTTCGCAAACCACGTGGGGCTTAAAGTACTTGGGTTGGTGGAGAACATGAGCTGCTTCTACTGCCCTGATACCGGTAGGAAGTACAGCATATTCGGTGAGTCTTTCTTAGACTACATCTCGCAGAAGTATGGGATACCTATAATAGCTAGAATACCTATAGACCCAGAGCTCCCTGAATACGTAGGTAGGGGGCTTATCTACATACTAGAAAAACCAGATACTCCGCTAGCCGAGGAGTTCAATAGAATTGCTACGTTCGTTGAGGAGTATGTAAAGCGTGTAAACCCCTCCATTTCGTCTGAATCCCACTGAATTCCCACAGGTCAGATATTGGGACAGACCCCTTCATTTCCTTTGGAACAAGCTATGTGAACACCTAACCTAGGTTACTGCGTCTACACTTACACCTACAGAGTAAAATAATGCATCTGTAATTATACAAACTAAAATGATAATATCTTCAACAAACTTTAAGCTAGTTAAGGAGCTAGTTCACTTAAGCTAAATTAGCGCAGAGGAAATAGTGGGGTGCGTCTTCCGGCTTACGTTCCGCTACCCCTTCTTTTCCTGTGGAGACCACCTTATTCCCACTCACTCCCTTTAGGGTACTTCTTTAAGAATGCTTTCTCAACATCCACATCTAGGAGGTTAGCTAGTGAGAGGGTCCAGGCTAATACGTCTGCTATCTCCTCTTCTATGCTCTCCTTATTACCACTTAGAACAGCTTCTGCTAGCTCCCCAATCTCTTCAACGAGCCATGTAAACGTTGCATAAACACCTCTAGACGAGTCCCTCTCGAAGTATTTTAACTTCATTAGGTTCTGAGCCTCCTTTATCGTTATCATCGGTACCCCCTAAGGTTTTAGGTGGTGTAGTTTTGTAGTTTACTGTACGAGATTTAAAATAGCTGTAGATTAGTTGCTGTGGGTAGCTGGTATGTCTACTCGTAGGAAGAGGAGAGAGGCTCCTGTATCTCCTGCAGCTGGGTTGGTGAGGTTCTTTGAGGAAGTTGAAGCTGTTTTTGAGATAACGCCGAAGCAGGTAATAGTGATCTCAGTTCTCTTTATAGCTTCGGTGGTACTTCTAAACCTACTGGGAAGATAGCTTAATTAGAGTATTCCAGTACTCATCCACTTCCTTCTCTAACTCCCTAATTAAGTCCTCGGTAATGTTCCTAAACCGTCCCTGCTTCTTAAGGTAGTCAGCTACTGGCTTCCTCCTAGATTTATCTACGTAGGGTCTACTCGGCGGGTTTATCGTAACCCTACCCTTCTCAGCTTCGAAGAGCACCCACATACCGGTCTCAATAGCTAACCTAGCTATCTCAACGGTCTCTGAGGGGTCAAACCTCCAGCCAGTAGGGCACGGTGCGTGTAGGTGTATGTACTTAAACCCCCGTACGGTTGAGGCCTTCCTCAACTTCTCTATGAAGTCCAGTGGGTATGCAACGCTAGCTGTAGCTACATAGGGAACTCCATGTGATAGCATTATCAGGGGCATGTTCTTCTTAGGCTCCGCCTTACCCCTCCAAGTAGTCGTGGTCCAAGCTCCCCTAGGTGTCTGTGAGGATCTTTGTATCCCGGTGTTCATGTAGGCCTCGTTATCTACACATATGTGGATTATATCATCACCCCTCTCAGCAGCTCCTGAAAGCGTTGCAAACCCTATATCCGAGGTAGCTCCATCACCCGCCCACACCACAACTATAGCATCCTCTCCAAGTACCTCCTTAGCTACTGAAACCCCAGCTGCAACAGCATCGGATGAGGCGAAAGCTACGTTTAGTATGGGGAATGCAAGCCCCGAGCCTGGTGAGAGGCCTTGGATTATTGACGTACAACCAGCCGGGATCACCAGGATGGCCCTCCTTCCCAGCGCCATACCAACGTACCTTAACCCCATAGCCTCCGGGCATCCGGGACACGCGGCGTGTCCCGGTAGAACGTACTTCTCCCTAGGTAGCTCCCTAATGGTTATAGGCACTCCCATCACCTCCCAGAGTAAAATTCTAGGAACTCACTGACCCAACCCTCTCTTTCTACCTCCTCTACGAACTTCTTAACGATTAACTCAAAGTCCCTGTACCCTACATCTACCCCAGCTAAACCTGCTACGATGTTCTTCACTGGGATCCCTAATCTCAAAGCGTGTACGTGGGACGCTATGTCTAGGAATAGCGGGCCAGCAGACCCAGCTGAGATCGCCCTATCGAAAACTACTACAGCCTTAGACCCCTTTACAGCCTCGTATACCCTCCTCAGTGGGAACGGTCTGATGTACCTAATCTTTAGGAGGCCTACGGGGTACCCCTCATCCCTAAGGGAGTCTACGGCTATTCTCATATCGCCTACCCACGACCCAACCCCCACTAGTAGGTACTTCGAGCCCTCACACCTATAGCACTCGACTAACCCTCCGTAGAACCTACCTGTAAGCTTACCCCACTCCTGGTCTACTCTCTCTACTACAGCCTCCGCATTCTTAAGCCCTAAATGTACATCCCACCTCATCTTAGCGTTCCTAACGAGGTCCGACGGTATGTTACCCATTATTAGGGGGTCTCCAGCCTTAATGACGTAGGGCTGCTTCCTCTCCGGTAGGAAGCTATCTACCACCTCCTGGTCCGGTATCTCTACAGGCTCTACGGTGTGGCTTAGTACGAAGGCGTCCAACCCTATTATGCCGGGTAGGTAGACCTCCGGGTCCTCGGTAATCTTAAACAGCTTTATGGTCTCGTCGAGTACCTCCTGGTTGTTCTCAGCCATAGCTATAAGCCACCCAGTATCCCTCTGTTCCATTATGTCGTGGTGGTCAGTCCATATATTCCACGGAGGTCCTATGGTCCTGGTAACTACAGCCATAACTAGCGGAACCCTGGCCTGCGCTACCCACCAGACCATCTCATGCATGTATAGAAGTCCGTGCGATGATGTAGCTGTGAAGCTCCTAACACCAGCACTAGCGGCTCCGTAGACAGCTGAGAGGGCTGAGTGCTCAGACTCGACCCTAATCATCTTAATATCAGCCTCACCCTCATCAACCATCTCACTTATCCTCTCCACTATGGTAGTCTGCGGGGTTATGGGGTAGGCTGAGACCACCTTAACCCTGGATAGCTTAACTGCGTATGCAACGCAGTAGTTCCCAGTTAGGGTTAGCCTAACCATAAGCTACACCTCTGTAACCATGGTTATAGCCTTAGTAGGGCATACCGAAGAACATATACCACAACCCTTACAGTAGGTGTAGTCTATGCTAACCCTAAACCTACCACCCTCCTCCTCTACATCGATAACGCTATCCGGGCAGTAAAGCCAGCAGAGACCGCACCCTATGCACTTACTGCGCTCTAGTACCGGCCTCCTAATCCTCCAGCTCCCGGTTATACCCTGAACCCCTACCTTAGGCCTTGAGAGGGGTAGCTCATACCTACACTGCTGCAACCTCCGCCACCTCCGCGTAGGCCCTACGAGCTGCTTCAGCATTTAGCTCTGCAGCCTTTCCGGCTAGTAAGGTGTGTACGGCTTCAGCTACATGCTCTAGACCTATACCTAGGACCCTTGCTAGAGCACCGACCATAGCTACGTTAACTAGAGGCCAGCCAGCGAGTACTAGCCCCAGCTCAAGAGCTATCCTAGTTGCGTTAACTCTGAAGACCCTAATACCCTTAGGTACTTTAAGCTCTTCACCAGGGGTGTTAAGTACTGCGGCTCCACCTACCTTAACCCCGTCAAAGACGTTAACGTAGTTAACTAGGGAAGGGTCTAGCACTACCACCAGGTCCGGAGACCTAATCATGGTTCTCGTAAGTATCCTACTTCTACCTAACCTAGCGTACGCAGTTACAGGAGCACCACGCCTTTCAGCACCAAAGAACGGAAAAGCTACACCCCAGAAACCCTCCCTAACTACGGCATCTACCAGTAGGTGCGCGGCAGTTACAGCTCCCTGTCCTCCCCTTCCGTGGAATCTTACCTCAACCAGGCTCCTACTAGCTAGGAAGGACATTAACTCACTCCGCTCTCCTATGCTCTCGGATATTTAAAGCGGTAATTATTTGTACTTAAACATACTTATATAGTGCTCAGGTACTTATACCAATTAC
>CAYTXX010000011.1:16388-24058 GCA_964442165.1 uncultured Desulfurococcaceae archaeon
CATAGTTAAGAACTCTACCCCGAATGGAGGAGCGTTCTTCCGGACGTTATCGGGGTTTCAGGTTTGCTACAGATACCCTTACCTTTATATCTCTTAGAACGTACTCTGAGCTGAGGTTTGAGTAGGTGTTGAAGACTAAGGTAGCTGCGTATGTGGAGCTAGTTAGACCCCACAACGTCTTAGCTGCTGCTCTCTCAACAGCTTTAGGGTACTCCGTAGCCTCTAGAGCTCTTGGAATGCCCCTAGACATAGCGGACCTTGTAGTAGCTTGCCTAGTAGTAGCTCTGGTAGCTGCTGGTGGTTATACTATAAACGACTACTTCGACTATAGGGTTGACCTAGTTAACAAGCCCTATAGGCCCGTACCATCCGGTCGGGTAACTCTTAGTGAGGTTCTAAAGCTCTCCGTAGCCTTAGGTATAGCTGGGGTACTGCTATCCACATACTTCGGAGCTCTATCCCTACTGTACGTAGTCCTAAACTCCATACTGGTCTACACGTATTCAGCTAAGATTAAGGAAACTGGTTTTCTAGGCAACCTAGTCGTTAGCTTAGAGGGTGCTGCTACCATAATCTACGGCTCCCTGGTAGTGTACTTAAGGACCGGTGCAGCTGAGGTCATACTAGCGTCTCTGACCCCGGCATCGATAGCCTTTACCCTATTACTAGGTAGGGAGGTCGTTAAGACCATCGAAGATTACTATGCCGATGCTGAGAGGAACGTTAGATCCCTACCGAGAACTATAGGGTTAAGAGCTTCCGCACTCGTAGCTTCAGCAATACTACTAACGGTTTTACCCCTCTCAGTTCTACCAGCTCTCTCAGGGTACTACAATAAGGTTGTGTACATCCCCCTAGCAGCTATTACGGTAACTCTAGTAGTACACTCGTCAGTTAAAATGGCACTAAGCACTAACGTGGTTTCCACAGCAGTTAAAGTAAGGTCGGAGCTTAAGGTAGCAGTATTTACTGGGATAGTAGCCCTACTAATTTCATCTATGGCATCTTCGCTATAGATACTCGCACTAAACTCGATTTAAAGCAGTTCCCCACCATACTACCTAAAGCTACTGCATTACTTCCGTAGCTAACCTCACTCTAGAGCTCCAACCTAACCTCTTATTTTAGAAATATTGTTAAACGAGTTTATTATACTTTTTTCAAAAACTACTGTATTGAATCATAGTATTTAACTGAAAGATTATAGGGGGAGTGGGGTAGGGGGGATACACTTATATACTCTTAAACGTACCCCTATCTGGGGGAGATGAAGGAGGTAAAGTACCTAGTCTATGGGAAACATGTTTACGGTAGCCTATACGGCTGTGATTACGAGTTACTATCAGACCCTAAATTCCTTGAGGAGGTTGTTGTAGAAGCTGCTAAGGTCGGTAATATGACTCTACTTGAGGTAAAGACCTGGCACATAAGCCCAGGGGTAAGCGTTGTCGCCGTAGTGCTTGAGTCGCACATAGCCATACATACATGGCCTGAGTACTACTTTGCCGCGGTAGATGTGTACTCGTGCGGTAGGCACTCAAAACCTGAGGAAGCATTTAAGTACATAGTTAGCCAGCTTAAACCTAAGCGCTTTGAGTACACCGTTGCAGATAGATCCTACATAGAGTAAATCGGAGACTCCTCACCTCAGTTCACGGACTCTACTAACTTCTACGAGCCTCCGCAGGAATCGGCGCTTCCGGCTATCATCTCAGTGGTACTTAAACTCCCGAGAGCTTCCGGAATCGGCTTCTTCAGCTGACTTACTGGGTCTATCTCAAAGAGCCTCCACTCCGCAATGTAGCCTCTAGAGCTAAGTAAGTCGAGGAATTCCACTAGCTTAGATAGGCTCTCCATGGGCGTAGATACTGCAGTTATAGCTACCCCCTCTCTACTACTTAGAAGAGCTTCGGAGAATATTGGGAGACCGAGTACCGCCTTCACAGCCTTAGCTACCGAGTGCGGCACTCCGTAAACTACGAGAACCCTCCTAGTACTAGGGGATAGCTTCTCGATGTACCTCTCCATAGCTGGTCTAATCCCAGCTATAACCCCTCGACCAATTACGTGGTGATGGTAGTGCTTTAGGAGGGTTCGGTAGCTAACACTTATCGACCTAGATCTAAGGTAGTTAAGCACGTCCTTAACCTTTGTTAGAGCGTTCTCCTCGAGGAGGTTTACCAGAGCTATATCAACGGTATCGCAAGAGCCTACCCAGGGAACTATAGGTTGCTGGTACGCTGATGCTAACGCTAGTAGCTCCCTAACGTAGATCCTATCTAAGGTTCCCCTAGCTACGTGAGCTAGTACGTACTTAGGGGCTATAGCGCTATCCAGTACGTAGACCTCGGAAGGCTCTACACCTACGCGGTCTACTACGTAGTTAACAACCGTCTCCACTTCATGTCTTTTACTCACGTACTTAAGTATGGTAACACCTTCAAGAGTTCTAATAAAGGACCTCAACAGAACCTCGGGAATATCTTTTATCGGTATCCTAGAACGGTACATTAGCAGGACCTCAGCAAGCCCCATCCTACTGAGGAACGGAACAGCTTTAAAGCCTATACCAGAGCCTTCTAGTTGCTTAATTATCCTCCATACCGAGGAAACGCTCAACCCCGTAGCTTCGGAAACCTCCCTTAGGGTAGGTACGTAGGTTAGGCTACTGATGTACTCAATAACTCTGAGAGTTGAGGTTCCGAGGACTACTATCTCGTTACCCCCGAAACTCTAGGTACTTACTGAAGTTAAAACAGTACCCCAGTAAAAGGATTTAAGCCTCAGTTCGCAGATACCTCTGGCGCCGGGGTAGCTCAGCTAGGTAGAGCGCCGGGCTGTTAACCCGGTGGTCGGAGGTTCGAGTCCTCCCCCCGGCGCCACGGCCCTCCACCTAACCTACTTGGCAACCTCGGGTATACCCGCATAAAAGCTCCTAGCTACCTAAGCTTGAGGGGGCTACTGGTTGAGCGAGAGCAGGGAGGAGAAGGTAGAGGAGGTTGAGGAGCAGGTGGAGGTCGGCGAGTCCGAAGCTTTAGAAGAAGCTCCAGCAGATTTCGTTGTAGATGTAGATGCTCTCGAGGTTATGCTACGTGTAAGTGATCTACTAGTAGAGGCTACTCGCTCTATAGAACATTTGAAGTACATCGAAGAGATCGAGAGTGTGCAAAGTGAGGTCACAGTTAAGGGGAGAAGGAAGACTAAGAGGGTAAGTAAGGAAAGGAAGGAGGTTAAGAAGGAGGAAAAACCTAAGGCGAGGGGTAAGAAGAAGGGTAGTAAAGGAAAAGCCTCATCCTAAGAATGAGTAAGGAACTTTTACAAGTACTAGCTCATACCAGCCCCTAGCTTTGAAGGGAGCTCCCACATTGGAGGATAAGACCCGGACCTTTATCTACGGTATCCTCCCTGTTTAAGGTACTCCCCCTCTTAGATGCGCGGTATCTGAGGCTGGTAGGGCCTTCATGACGTACTCCTCTCCGTAGCCTACGATAATCCTGTAGTAGCCGGATAGCTGTCTATCTACTTCAGGGTCTCCGGTATCTATAAGTAGGTACTTAAGCTTCAGTAGCTTATCCCTAGAGCTTACGACTATCAGCTTACTCCTACCCAGAGCCTTCAGTATCTCAGGTGTTAGTTGCTGGTTACCCCGACCTATAAGGTATCCCTGACCACCTATTACCGAGAGTACTACGTACACCTCCCCGTACTTACCTAGTAGGGATTTTATGCCCTCGGATGTCAGATCCTTACCTACGAGCTTACCGTCTACCATAGCATCAAACCCGAGTAGGGTTTTCTCAACCCCTAACTTCTCAGCTATGTACTTAACAGTACTCCCGGGACCTAGGAGGTAGAGTACTCCTGGCTTGTAGAGGTAATCTAGGAAGTGCCTAGCTATACCCTCTAGGTCGCCACCGCTGTGAAGCTCCTTAGTCTGTACCCTAAGGTTATGGGAGGCTGCTGTTAGAGCTCTTCCGCGTAGTTCTACTAACATAAGGTCCCTCTGAAGAGCCTCCTCATCCATGTCGAGAACTTCACCTAGCTCGATAGAAGCCAACCCACGGCAGGAGTCTACAACAATCTCTGCGGCAGCCTCAGGTGATACTGCAAAAACTGAGGAGTAGACCTTAACACCTGATGGGACTCCGAGCATTGGTGCAGTAGTTCCACATGCTTCTAGAACGTCCCGGGCAGTTCCATCTCCACCAACGAAGACTAGTAGCTTTACATCTCTCCGTAGCAGTTCCCTCACCACCTCTAAGGTATCCTCCCTACTGGTCTCCGCAGACTTAGGCACGTCTATGCACTCGTAGATACCGGGGTCTAGGCCTAACTCCTTAAGGTAGAGGCACCCCATTACCCCGTTGGCCGAGATTACCTTAACCTCCCCAGGTTGGCTGTACTCAAATAACCTACGTAGGAACCTCCTAGCTCTACCGGGGGCTACAGGCTTAGCCCCTCTTTTAATAGCCTCTAGGAGGAGTCTCCCATCAGTACCTTTAAGCCCTACCGAACCGCCCATACCAGCTATTGGGTTTACTAGGAAGCCCACCCTACAGGTTTCCACAGAGCCCCACCCTAAACCTAGCTCACACTTACCAGACCTATAGGTATAAACCTCAGCTCCACGTCGGGTAGCTTTACTAGGGCTACGCACTCTCTCAGCCCTATTGATAGAACTCCCTCGCAGTAGGAGACCGTAGGTTTCCAGGAGCGGCCTACTAATAGGATCCTAGGCTTAAGTGTTTTGATAGCTGTGTTTAGGTGTTTAAGCCCTGTTCGTACGTAGAGAGGTGTAGAGATATCTAAGCACCTACTAGGTGGGAAGTATGAGATCACGATATCGAGGTTACCACCGCCGCTACGTGAGACCAGGGTATGCGCATCGTATGCGGGGTTCACAGCTCCTACACCGCCTACTCTAATACCGCTTACCTCAACTACCCTACCATCTACTAGAGCGTTAAGCTCCTTAGCTAGCTTCACGTAGTAGATATCGTCGCTCTCACCGGTAACTAGCACTAGCTTGAAGCGGCTAAGCCTCTTAAGAGAGCTCCTACCTACGTTTACATCCCCGCAGAGAGCTAGCAGGTCCGGTTCGAGCCTACTAACTAGGTTAACTACTACTGTTCCTAGGCTAGGGTTCCTCACACCGCTTACGGCAGCTATTAGCAAAGCTCTACAACCTCCTGAGGTACCTCTCTAGTAGGGCTAAAGCTACCGAGGAAGCCACTACGTCCGAGATGGAGCCTAGGTTGATCCCTGCATAGGTTAGAACCCTTCGTAGGGCTGAGTCCTCTACCCTACCTGAGCTAGCTAAAGCCCTCACAAGCCTCGAAGCCATCACCCCGCAGGACTTAAAGCAAACGCTGTCTACGTACTTACCTGCGGCGTAGCGGTAAACCCTACCTACTGCTATTGGTAGTTCAGCTAATTCTACCTCTCTCAGTAGTTCAGCTAGCTCTAGAGATACCTCGAAACCTCTAACGATGTTGTAGGCTACTAGGTCCCAGCTAGATGACTCCACTAAAACCTCGTAGACGCTCCTAGAGTTCCTAGGGGTTACGTAAACTCCGTGGTAGCTAGGTCCAGCTACGGAGATAGCCTCTAGCAAGGCTTCAGGAGGCTCCTTAGCTAAGCAGTCCCAAAGCCTTTGAAACCCCATACCGACTAATTTACTTACATCCCTGCTAGAGCTCTCCCTAGTTGAGTAGAGAATAGTTGATGCTAAGGAGATCGCTGTTAGCCCGTAACCTAAGCAGGTATTGGTCCCTACAAGAGGGTCCTTACGCACCTCGTTAACTAAGCCAAGTAGGCTGGTCCCTAGGGGTACGCATTCGGGGTATCTAGTTAGACCCTCTATAGACCTCCATATATAGTAGGACGATAGTACCATGGATACCGTGGTTAGGTCCTTAAAGCCCTCCACCCCTGAGACACCGCTGACCTTAGGGGCTAAGATCTCGATGACGAAAGCTGTTGAAAAAGCTCTGGCAACAGCGTACCACAGGTCCTTAACACTCAAATCGAGCACCTGAACTAGAACTTCACGTTGAGAACTACCAGGACTTTATCTACGTACTCCCCCAAAGTCCTTACCCACTCGTCTCCTACAGCTATAGGCGAGAAAACCCCGACTAGAGTAGCCCCTACAGACTTAATCAGCTTTACTAGAGCTGCAGTAGTTTTCCCGGACCTGATTATGTCGTCCACTATAAGAACCCTATCCCCCCTTCTAATCCCAGGGGAGGGTATGTAGAGCCTCACTATCGATGGCGGGTCCCTAGACATATACTCCACTTCGTAAACTCCTTCAGAGGTTATCGGTATACCCTTCCTAGCTACAGCTAGCCTAGATCTGAGGAGCTCTGAGACTAGCGTTGCGAGAGGTACACCATCTAACTCAACGGTTAGCACGGTATCTACTTCAGGACCTAGGTACTGATACGCTACGTATGCTAGGATCTTCATTAAAACTACGTTGCTTAGAACCTCCTGTAGGTCAACAGCACCGTCCCTAAACCTAATATGCCTTCTTAAAAGCTCTGAGACCACCTCCTTAGATGTCAGTAGCTTAACTATATTCTCAGCTCTCTCATAGTTTGGTATTATCTTAAGGGTAATGTACCTCCATAGAGCTGGTGGAGGTAGGTCAAGGATCTCGGAAAGCTCCCTATACTTCATTAAGTACCTGTAAAGCCTCAGTAGCTCTACTGCGTGGTACCTAATGTCCTTACTGCACTTAGTCTCCACGAGTTCTTACCTCTAAGTTAATTTGCTTCTGTTAAAAATAAAACTGGTAAAACCTGAGGTAGGGGTTTACTGGTAGGATGACTGCGCACTCCCTACTTCAGGGTCACATTTTAACCATAGTAGCAGGGGTTAGCTATTTTTAAGATTCCGATCTCCTCTATGTAGAGATCTAGCTTGTCTATGAAGTCCTTAAAGTAGTATACCGGAACTACGGCTACATCTTCACTAACCCCCCGAATAGCTTCACTTAAGGTAACTAGCACTGCTATGGAGTACTTGAACCTCCTTAGTAGGGGGTTCCTCCCTGCTTCATAGGCACACCACTTATGTAGCTCTAGTAGCCTCTGTAGGTGCTTTGAGGCAGCCTCCCTAACCCTCTTACTACCCGAGTACCTAGAGCTCCAGTGCTTGCAGTCTACGGCTAGAGCTAGCGATGAAGCTGTATCCACAGCTAGTACGTCTATCTCCATCCTTCTAGGGCCGAACCTAAAGCTCCTAACTACTTCATAACCTCTAGCTGAGAGAACCTCCGAGACGAACTCCTCGAAATCTCTCCAGCTGAGGTACTCCGATACCTTCCTAGGATCACAGCCTCTCCTTATAGCGTATATAGCTACAGGTACTAGAGACTTAACACACACCTCCCCGGAGAGGCCCTCGTAGAAAGCTTCGGAGCCCACTACATCGATGGCCTCAGCAACCCTTTCAATCTCCTCGCGCTTAGCGCATCTGCTGGAGGAGAAGACCTTAAGGAGGTCGTAGAGGATCAGACGGTTGCGTCCCTCTTCACCCACTCCGAGATCACCTCCCTCATCATAGCTCCACGTGCTGCTAGCAGTAGATTCCGCAACTTCCTAGCTACCCTTAGCTTACCACAGTATAAATATCATAAATATCTATCCCACTTAAGCAGTACC
>CAYTXX010000012.1:0-23664 GCA_964442165.1 uncultured Desulfurococcaceae archaeon
AGCTCACCTACGTCAGAGCCCTTCAGGGTGTAGAAGTAGGCGAACAGCTTACCCTCCCTATCGATGTAGTAGCTGTGTATAGCCGCGCTCTCACCTAGGTCCCTACTGTTAACCAGTACCTCCGTACTACCGTCCCTAGCTAGGTTAACGCTGTAGGCTAGGTCCCTCTTAAGGAAGAATAGCCCAGCCCTGTTCCGCGAGAAGCTGTAGAGTATGGGGATGGAGTAATAGTGTAGTGCGCGACTCAGAATCCTATCGCTAAGAGGTTTCAGCTCCTCAACGCACCTCCTACTCTCCGAGAGGGCCCAGTTAACTACGTTGGGGTTCTGAATATCCTCTAAGTACTCGAAGGGATCCTCATACATATCTCTCGACCGAGAAAGGGTAGTGGGGTAAGTATAAATAGCTTCTACGCACTTAACTCCCAAAGCAGTATAATAATTCTAGGGAGACCTCAGATACAGCTTGTTAGCTAGGTTAACCGTCCTCTGAGTTCACCAACTTTAAATACATCATTAGAGCTATCGAACGATCTATCTGGGAAAGCTTATTAATCCCTAGGGAAGATCCCACCGGGTATCTACTATGGTTAGGCCTATGACTAAGGAAGCTCTAATATCGGCTTTTGGAGGGGAGTCCATGGCTCACATGAGGTACTTGATATTCGCTGATGTAGCTGAGAGGGAGGGCTTTAAGAACGTCGCTAGGCTGTTTAAGGCTATAGCTTACGCAGAGCAGGTACACGCTACTAACCACTACAGAGCTTTAAGGGAGTACAACGAGGATGCCAAGGTAGTTGCGGGAGCACCTATAGGGCCGGGTAGCACCAGTAAGAACCTAGAGCTAGCTATAAGAGGTGAGGAATACGAGGTCTCAGAGATGTACCCAGCATACCTAGAGATAGCTAGATACCAAGGTGAGAGGGAAGCCGAGGTAAGCTTTAACTACGCCTACAGAGCTGAGCAGATACATGCTCAACTCTACAGAGAGGCTAAGGAGTACGTAGATAGAGGGCAGGACTGGCCTTTAGACGGTAAGGTATGGATATGCCCAGTATGTGGCCATACCTACGTTGGAGTTGAGCCACCGCAGAGGTGCCCTGTCTGCGGGGTGCCTAAGGAGAGGTACGTGGGTTTCTAAAAGACCTCTGATGGAGGTTCCCTTACCTTAAAGTACTTACCCTACTCGATTTTTGCTACTCCGTGAAGAGCCTCGTAACGTACTCTACGTCTACGGAGCTTACTCCTTCGAGGTTACTTAGGAGGTTCTCTAGCTCGTAGGTACCTCCCTCCAGCTCCTCTGGCATTTCAATGTATACCCTCAACCCGTAGAGACCGAAAGCTATGTAGAACTTCTCAGCTTTAACTAGCTCGTAGTGGGGCGGTAGGGAAGTTCTTATCCTCTCAACTAGCTCATCTAGGTTTACCTCATCGCTAGAGGGGTTTACCCTTATAGCTGCTACTACCCTACCCATAGGACCACCTCAAGGACCTTCGAAGCCGCAGGATGGGCATCTGTATAGGGCCCCCAGTTTTCTACACTTCTCGCAGCGCCAGATGCGGGTCTTACCGCAGTTAGGGCAGGTGAACCTAACTGCGCGGCTGTAGGGCTCTATAACCTTCCCACAGCTACTACATAGAGGTGGGGTACTAGAGTCTATTATTACCGGCTCCCTCTCGGCTATGCTGCTTATCCTCGACACCCAGCGTAGAGTCTACCTAGGTTTTTAAGCACGTGGAGCCTATTAGAGCTCTACACCGTAGTACCTAACTGGGGACCTCTGGAGTACCTCACGAGCGCATTCAGGGGTTATAGCACCCCTTGAAACAGCTTCACCTACCTCGCGGGGTATATCCCACGGGTACATCACAGCTCCAGGTCTCTTAGGATCGTCGAGGTAGTCGCTCTCAACTAGGACCTTCTCACAACTACTACCTAAGCTGGACAGAGCCTCGCACTTACCTACTACGCTTACGTAAAACCCCTCCGAGGTGTAGGTAGTTACCTGAGTAGGTGGTACGTGGTGAATAAGTACTCTGTCCATGCGGAGGTCGGCGTACTTTGCCAGGACCTTCAAGCTCTCGGAGGTTACCCTACCGGAGTTCTCGCTATGTATATGGATAGGTAGAGAGTAGTCCCTAGCTAGCTCCATAGCTTTAGCTGTCAGAACCTCACTTAAGGCGATCGACTCAGGTATAGCTGGGTAATGAGGTCTACCGAACTCACCTAAGCCGTCAGCAAGCCCGTCACGTATACACCTCTCCAAGTACTTCACCACCCTCTCCACGAGCTCTACGTAGAGTGCATCTAGGCTTCTACTCGACCTAGCCAGCCTATCCACCGTAGCTGGGTGTACTCCAGCTAGGCAGAGGACACCTCCAAGCTCCTTCCTAACTTTACTGCATAGCTGTAGGTGTACGTCTATAGATTTCAGCACCCCGTCTACGCTGATTTCAAGCCCGTAGCTACCGGGGGTGAGGCCTACCAGTGCTATAAGCCTCCCACCAGCCCTCTTAAACTCCCTTACAACCACCTCGTAGCCTAAACCTGCTGTAGATGCGTGAGCGTGGGAGTCAACGTACCAGTCCAAGGACTACACCCTAACTAGAGCTAGCTGAGGCTCTGAGGAACTCCACAAAGACCGGTGATGGTCTTAGAGGTCTACTCCTATACTCCGGATGAGCCTGGGTACCGAAGTAGAACCTATGGCCTTGCAGCTCCATCATCTCGGGGAACCCCTCGAAGCTTACAGCACTCACCTTAAAGCCGGCTAACTCTAAGGAGTCTACGTAGTGTGGGTTTATGTGGTACCTATGCCTATGGCGCTCGTAGACTACTTCAGCTCGGTATATGCAGTAGGCTAGAGTACCCTTAAAGACCTTAGCTGGCAGCGCTCCAAGCCTCATAGTACCACCCTTAACTACAACACCCCTCTGCATCTCAAGTAGGTCGACTACCGGGTGCGGGGTTTCGGGGTCTACCTCAGTTGTATTAGCCCTCTCAAGCCCTAGGACGTTTCTAGCGAACTCAACGACCATAAGCTGGAGGCCGAAGCATATACCGAGAGCCGACTTACCCAGCTCCCTAATCACCTTAATTACCTTAACCTTACCCTCAGCCCCCCTACTACCGAATCCTGGCAGTATTACAGCTCCCTCCACCTCCTCGATAGCCTCTCTAGGGTCTACCAAGCCTGCTTCTACATCCGTAGCCTCAACCCAGACTAGCTGAGGCTTTACACCTAGGTAGGCCCCGGAGTGCTTTAGGGCTTCGATAATGCTTAGGTAGCTATCCTTAAGCGCCGTGTACTTACCGACCATAGCTATCCTAACGGTTTTAGAGATCTTCTTGAACCTCTCAACTAGGTCTACCCAAGGGCCTAAGTCCGGCTCTCTGTACTCTAAGCTGAGCTTACTGGTTAGTAGCCTGTCCACCCCCTGGCTCTTCAGGAGTAGTGGAACCTCATACACCGGGTCAACATCGTAGCTGTTAACAACCTCCTCAACCTCTACGTTACCGAAGAGAGCTAGCTTACCCCTAACACTCCTGTCTATGGGCTTCTCGGACCTAGCTACTATTAGGTCCGGCTGGATACCTATCCTCCTAAGCTCCTGAAAGCTGTGCTGTGCAGGCTTAGTTTTGAACTCCCCGGTAGTTGAGAGCTTGGGGACCAGTACTACGTGGACAAAGGTAACGCTCCTAGCTCCCTCCTCCAGTCTCATCTGCCTAGCTGCCTCTAGGAACGGTAGCCCCTCTATATCCCCAACAGTCCCCCCTATCTCCACTAGGACTACGTCAGCTGAGGACCTCCTGGCTATCTCACGGATCTTAGACTTGACCTCGTCGGTTACGTGCGGGATTATCTGAACTGTCTGGCCTAGGTAGTCCCCCCTACGCTCCTTAGTTATAACCTCTAGGTAGATCTTCCCCGTTGTTATGTTGTTATCCTTACTAAGGTTAATGTCGAGGAACCTCTCGTAGTGCCCTAGGTCTAGGTCGGTCTCACCACCGTCTTCAGTAACGAAGACCTCGCCGTGCATGTAGGGGTTCATAGTACCGGCGTCTACGTTTACGTAGGGGTCTATCTTGATTGAGGTAACGGAGTAGCCCATGCTCTTTAGGAGGAGCCCCATGGAGGCTGTGGTAATACCCTTCCCAAGTCCTGATAAAACTCCTCCTGTTACGAATACGTACTTAGCCACACGCCCGCAGAGTAACCTACCCTATTAAGCTTAAAAGCACTAACCCCTATATGGAACGGCTAGTAGGAGGGTGATGAGTGGGTGGTATTCGAGGAGGCCTCAAAGCTACTCAGCGCATACCTAGGTAGGTTCGAGGAGGTTAGGGGTAGGGCTCTGAAGAGCTTACCTAGGCAGAGAGCTACAAGCCTTGACGTAGTTTACGAGGTACTGACGAAGTCTCTAGCTGCAGTTAGGGGTGTAGCAGCTATAGAGGAGCGTGCTGCAGCAGGCTCCGGGGTTAAGGAGGTTTGTGGAGGGTCTTTCTTCACTTTCTCTAGGTCCGAGAGCTCCTTCACCCGCTTAAAGCCTCTGAGGTCGGTTAGCTACATCCCCGCTGAGGGGGTTATCAGGATATCGTATGGGGGTTCCTACGTGGAGATAGCTAGCGGATCTATAGCAGTAAACCTCGAGGGGTTAAGGAGGTCCCTGAACTACTTAGATCCAGCTGAGCTAGCGAATAACGCAGCAGAGTACACAGCTACCCTGAGTAAAGCTAAGGTACTTATAGAGCTCCTACTACCCTCCATATCCTCCTGCGCTAAGATGCTTGGGGTAAGACTTTAGGTGGGGTGGGCTTGGTGAGCTCTAGAGCAGCTACACGGACGGAAGTGGAGGTTGTACCTACTGAGATAAAGCTCTTCGGTAAGTGGGACTACGTAAACGTACAGGTTAAGGACCCTAGCTTAAAGAGGTACATATGCCTAAGACCCTACTACGTCCCTCATACCGGGGGTAGGCACGAGCATAGGAGGTTCGGTAAGGCTGAGGTACCGGTAGTTGAGAGGCTGATGAACAAGCTCATGAGGCCTGGTAGGAGCACCGGTAAGAAGCACCTAGCCTACAACATAGTTAAGCTAGCTTTCGATATAATCTACGAGAGGACCGGGGAGAACCCAATACAGGCTCTAATCAGAGCTATAGAGAATAGCGCGCCCCGTGAGGAGACTACTAGGATAATGTACGGAGGTATAATATACCACGTCGCGGTAGACGTATCACCCCTGAGAAGGGTAGACCTAGCTCTCAGGTTTCTAACTGAGGGGGCTAGGCTCGCGGCCTTCAAGTCAACTAAGCACATATCGGAGTGCCTAGCGGAGGAGATCATACTGGCAGCGAATAACGACCCGAAGAGCTACGCTATATCTAGGAAGGACGAGATCGAGAGGATAGCTCTCAGCTCTAGGTAGATAGCTCTACCTAAACTCTAACCCTTTATTTTACCTAGCGTGTTTAGGTACTCGGGGAGCTAGTTGTTAACCGAGATTAGGTGGCACGGTCGGGGGGGTCAGGGGGCTGTAACGGCAGCTGAGCTTACGGCTTACGCGTCAATAATACGGGGGCTATACGCTATAGCTTTCCCGGAGTTCGGTGCTGAAAGGAGAGGAGCCCCGGTCACCGCCTACAATAGAATATCTACTAGGGTCATATACGATAGGTCCCCCATAGAGAACCCGGATATCGTTGTAATTCTAGACCCGTCCATGGTTAACCTGGAGACGGTCCGGGGGCTGAAGGAGGGTGGCTATGTAGTAGTTAATACTGTTAAGAAGGGTCCGGAGCTTAAGGCGGTCTTCGGTGAGAGGTATAGGGTTGCCTACGTAAACGCTACAGCAATAGCTATGGAGGTCTTCAGATTACCTATAGTCAACACAGCTATGATAGCAGCCTTGGCCGCGGCTACAGGGGTAGTCGACTTAGACTCCATCTTAGAAGCTGTTAGAGCTAGGTTTAGCGCTAGGGTAGCCTCCCTTAACGAGCAGGTAATCAGGAGAGCATACGAGCTAACTGAGGTGATGTAGATGGGTAGAGCACCTGGCTGGAAGGAGCTACCTAGGGGGGCTATTATACCGGAGCCGGGGTCCTCGGTAAGGTATAAGACCTACACCTGGAGGGTCCTAAGGCCTGTTATAGACCAGGAGAAATGCATTAGGTGTAGGATATGTTGGACCTACTGCCCAGAGCCAGCCATAATCGAGGTCGAGGAGCTGTACACTACTAAGACCGGGAGGACCTACAGGGTTACTTACCGCATCGACTACGACTACTGCAAGGGATGCGGTATCTGCGCTGAGGAGTGTCCGGTTAAGGCTATAACCATGGTTGAGGAGGTGGTGTAAGTGGGTGGGAAGGTAATACCCGTCTCAGGGAACTACGCAGTAGCCTACGCCGCTAAGGCTGTAGACGTAGATGTAGTTGCCGCCTACCCCATAACCCCGCAAACCGCGGTAGTTGAGAAACTAGCTGAGTTCGTAGCTAATGGGGAGTTGGACGCTGAGTTCATACACGTAGAGTCGGAGCACTCAGCTCTCTCAGCGGTTGTAGGGGCTTCAGCGGCTGGAGCTAGGGTATTTACAGCTACCTCATCCCAGGGGCTCCTACTGATGTACGAGGTAATGCACATAGCCTCAACCATGAGGCTACCGGTAGTTATGAGTATAGCCACTAGAGCTATATCGGCACCCATAAACATATGGTGTGACCACAGTGACTTCATGGCCGCATCTGATACCGGCTGGATAATGCTCATGGCATTGAATGCCCAGGAGGCGCACGACCTAACCGTAGCTGCCTTCAGGGTCGCGGAGGATCCCGAGGTGGAGCTACCGGTCGCGGTAGGCTACGACGGCTTCTGGGTTTCGCACACCGTAGAGCCGGTAGAGGTACTGGAGAAGGATGAAGCCCTTAAGTACGCCCCTAAGAGGCGTAGGCAGTACGTACTAGACCCCGAGAGACCGCTAACTATGGGTCCGCTAGCCTCACCAGACTGGTACTTCGAGTTCAGGGTACAGCTCTACGATGCTGTTGAGAGGTCCCGCGAGGTTATCCTCAGAGCCTTCGATGAGTTCAGGAAGAGCTTTGGAAGGGTCTACAAACCAGTGGACGGGTACTTCACAGACAACGCAGACCTAGTACTAATATCAATGGGCAGCGCTTCCGGGACAGCACTAACCTACGTTGAGGAGGCTAGGAGGTCTGGGGTTAGAGTGGGGCTAGTTAACATTAGGCAGTTCAGACCTTTCCCGGAGGAGGAGCTCTACAAGCACCTAGAGGGTGCTGGAGTAGTGGCGGTAGTCGATAGGGCCCTTAACCCAGGCTCCGCATTTGTAGGCCCACTATACTCCGACGTAGTGTTAACCCTCTTTAAGAGGGGGCTCGACATCCCGGTACTCGACTTTGTAGTAGGCCTCGGCGGTAGAGCTGTTACGAGGAGGGACTTCGATGAGATAACTAAGAGATCCCTAGCCTACCTAGGTAAGAGGATGAAGAACATCAAGCAGCACTACGCTTTCATCGGGGTGAGAGAGTGAGCTCCATAACCATAACTACCCTACCTAAAGAGGAGCTCCTAGCACCAGGCCACAGGATGTGCCAGGGCTGTGGAGCAGCTATAATCATGAGGCACCTACTGAAGGCTTTAGGTAAGGATGTGATAATAGCTCACGCAACAGGCTGCGTTGAGGTTACAACAACACTCTACCCAGAGACAGCCTGGAGGGTTCCGTGGATACACGTAGCCTTCGAGAACGCCGCTGCAGTTGCTTCGGGTATCGAAGCGGCGATTAAGGTGCTGAAGAGGAAGGGAGCTATAGATTGCTCGAAGAAGGTTAAGGTAGTAGCGATAGGAGGTGACGGTGGCACCGTAGACATAGGGCTTCAGGCCCTCTCAGGAATGCTGGAGAGAGGTCACAACGTACTATACGTACTCTACGATAATGAAGCGTACATGAACACGGGCATCCAGAGGAGCGGTGCTACCCCGATGTACGCCTGGACTACTACGACCCCTGCCGGTAAGGTGTGGAGAGGTGAGTGGCGGAGGAAGAAGGACATAATATCCATAGTAAGAGCTCACGGGGTACCCTACGTAGCGTCGGTAAACCTCGCCTACATAACCGACTTCTATGCCAAGGTTAGGAAGGCTACGGAAATAGAGGGTCCGACATTCATACACGCATACTCTCCCTGCGTACCGGGGTGGAGGTACGAGCCGCACCTTACCGTTAAGATAGCTAAGCTAGCCGTTCAAACAGGTATCTGGATAAACTACGAGATCGAGAAAGGGGTCCTCAGGGTAACAACCCCCGTGCCTAAGAGGCTACCAGTAGAGGAGTACCTAAAGCTCCAGGGTAGGTTTGGGCACCTAACTAAGGAGGAGATTGAGGCTATACAGAGGATAGTCGACGAGGATGTAGAGTACATAAATAAGCTAGTTGGGGCAACGGTAATAGGGCCTGTTGAGAGGAGAGGTTAGTAGGGACTTCATAACTTAGGTGCTTTATTGATTTCTCTAATAATTTCTACGTACCTCCTTCTGAGCTCGGGGTTTTCCCTACGTTCTCTGAAGGTGGGGCTGATACTTACGTCGAAGACCTCAGAACTCTCCTCGCTAGCTAAGTCCACAGTCCTCCCATCACTTCTAACTATTACCGTCGGGGTCAAGCCACCCTCAGAGTAGCCTCCGACTACTATTACGTGGATACGGTTTTCCACAGCTCTAGCACGTGACGCAGCTACGAGGACCTCGAGGTCTAAGTTGAGGAGCGGGGGTACTATGCTAACCATAACGCTAGCCCCCGAGTACGTACAGTACCTAGCTACCTCCGGGTAAAGTATGTCGTCGAGTACTGTGAGGCAGATACGTAGACCACCTACTTCAACTACAGGGGGTCTCCCAGTGTAGCCTCCGCAGTAGGGGTCAAGCTTCACTACCTTCCTAGCAACCTCCTGACCCGTAAAGGCGTCAACCACTGAGAGGAACGATGCGTTACCGAACCTCAGTAGAGCCGGTCCCGCGAGGATCCTCCCAGAACTTACTAGAGTAGCCAGGCGGTCTAACGCCACCCTTACAGACCTCCTGTAGGACGTGTAGCTCTTCCTACCGCTTATAAGGTCCCTTAAGGGCTTAACAGGTAGGGGGACTAAGGATACGTCAACCTGCCTAACCCCTCTAGATAGCTCTACAAGCTCCCTTAGAAACTCGCGTACACCAGTACCTAAGTTAAGCCTATAGACTGCTAGAGTTACCGTACTTCGGGCCTCCATAGCTTACTAACCCCAGCTCCGAGAGGTCTCTGTAGAGCTCTGCTACAACCTCGGAGTACTCCTTAAGGCCTTGTTCAACCATGTCCATCTTCTGTTCAAGCTCCCTAGTCCTCTCCTCACTAACCAGTTCCTGGAACCTACTAGTGAGGTATCTATAAACTTCGATACCTAAAGGCATCGGGATTAGGTACCCAGTACCCCTAGTCCTTATAGCGTACCTCCTCTTCAGTATGGTCTCAACTATCTTGGAGTACGTACTAGGCCTACCTATACCTACCTCTCTCATCCTCCTAACTAGTGTTGCCTCAGTATGCGGTGGCTGGTTGCTCCTGTAGAACAGCCTGAACCTAGTGGCCGGATACCTACCGGTACCCAAGCTCCTCCTTAACTTAAACCTCCTATCGTACTTCAGGAAGCCCTCCCTCCTAGCTTCAACGTAGAGGGTAAGCGGTGCTGACTCGAGCTCGAAGACTCTGCCATCCTTCAGCTTTACGTTAGCCCTACACCTTAGGCGCTCTACTGCTACCTCGGCATCCACCATCTGAGAGGCTATGAACCTGCGGAATATAGCGTCGTAAACTAGGAAGTGCTCCTTACGTAGCTTAATCACAGGCTCTATGATCCCCTCCTCGACCAGCCTTCTAAGGGTATCAGCATCTATAGGTCTAGTAGGTCTTATAGCTTCGTGAGCCCCGCCCTCACCCCAGGTTCTACGCACGAAGAGCTCCCTGTACCCTTCACCCTCAACCTGCTTAAGGTACTCCTCGGCAACCCTTATACCTACGTCTGAGACTCTAGTACTATCGGTCCTGTGGTAGGTGATGAAGCCGGCCTCGAAGAGGTCTTGCAGTACCTCCATAACCCTCGAGACCGGGATCCCGAACCTAGTGCTTAGCTCTGATAGCGCTGCATCAGTAGTGAACGGAGGCTCCGGCCTAAGCCGTACATCCTCCTTAACCTTCTCGTAGACTTCCACCTCTACCTGTTCTATATCGCTGACTCTAACCCCGTTCATCTCCCTAGGTAACTCGAAGACTAGCTCCGCGTCTAACCCCTCTACCGCTACTGAGAGGTACCTCCTCCTAGTTTTCTTGTACCTTTCAGCGGCCTCTATTATCCAGCCGAGTACCGGGGTCTGAACCCTCCCTGCGGAGAGGTTCCTGTAGGAGCTCGGGTGCTCCCCGCAGAGAGCTCTATACCTCTCGTAGCTAGCGTTAGTATGTGAAGGTACTACCTCGATACAGAAAAGCCTCCAGAAATCCTCTTGGAGTAGCCTCGAGAGTGAGAAGCCTATCCACCTATCCTCCACTCTCCTCACTAGCTGGGCCTTAACTAAGTCTACATTAACCCCCCTAGGGTTAGCTATAGCGCTTAGGAGAGCTCTCTTAGTAACTTCGTGGAACTCTATACGCTTTACCTCAGCGTTGTAGGGTCTCACAGAGTTAACTATATCGTAGGCTATTTTCTCCCCCTCGGTATCCGGATCCGTCCCTACTAGGACCTCGTCCACCTCCCTAGCCACCTCCCTAATAGCCTCAATTACGTCTATCGAGTCCACTACGTTGGGGGAGCTGCAGTATGGGCAGAGCTTACCTTCGTTAGGCTCCTCCGTGAACTGCCGCCCGCAACTTAGGCACCTCTTAATGGAGGTGTACACCGGTACGTGCTTCCCATCCCGAACGACGATCCCGTAGATGTCTACCCACTCCCCTGAGGTCTCTGCAGGTAGTTGTAGCTCCCCTGTAACCAGCTCGTAGACATGCCCTCCAGTAGCTGTTATCAGTATGGTCTGATTACCTAGGCTAACCTCGTATACGCGTAGGCGTCTGTACTCCTTAACACTAGGCCTTCCAAAGAACTTCGCTATAGTCCTAGCCTTATTCGGAGACTCAACAACAAGTAGGGAGGTTTTAAACTCTAACCCCCTCAGCTTCGCCAGCTCCTCCTTGGTTATATCCCCCTCGCGTATTAGTCTTATCAGCTCCCTATCTCTATCCACCTCAGCAAGTACCTCACCTAGCTTCCCCTCGATATCTACGTAGCTAGAGAACTTGAAGTCCTCGATAACCCACGATAGCCTCCTCTCAAGCCCTCTTAAGAGCCTTGGGTCATCTACGACAACGACTGAGATGCCCTTACTGATACCCCCTAAGTAGAGCCTCGAAGTCCTCCCACTAGCCTGTATGTAGGTTGGGGCATCAGGTATGAGTACGTAGAGCCTCCCACGGTCTTCAACTACAGCTACCTCAGGTAGCTTAGTGAGCTTCTCAACAACATCTCCCCTCCTTACCAGCTCCCTAACCTTCGCAAGCACCTCGGTGAAAGCCCTCTCAACGGAAGTCTCGGGGACCCTCTCACCCCTCGCTACTTCCCTTAAGTGCTCTACTACTATGGACCCAGCTCTTCTAATAGCTCTCCTAAGCTTCACTAGAGCTGTCTCGAGGAGGTCCCTAGTACTCTCATCTTCAACAACCTCGACGAGGAGTGGTAGGAGCCTTAGGACGTCTGTAACGTCTATCTCCTCAACCTGTAGCCCTACCTTATGCCTAGGGATCCCCGCGAAGACCGCGTACCTGATGTGCTCCGGTAGGTCTATACCCCTAACTAGGACCCCGTAGTATGTAGCGACGCCGACGAGTACGTCGACCTCCCCGGAGGTGAACTTATCGAGCGCTCCAGCTTTCTTACTGTGAACAGCCTCAGCTCTTACCCCGGAAGACCTCAGAAACTCAGCAAGGTTGTTCGCGTACTCTATACCCCTATCTACGGGGACGTAGACCATACCTCCCCTACCGAGGGCTCTAACTACCCTGAGTACTTCCTCCTCAATACTTCGTGAGGGAGTTACGTAGAGGTCGTATACGTTTCTAATAAGCTCAGGTCTAGCACCTATCTCGAACCCGAGGAGCTCTCTGAAGAGCCTAGACCTAACCCCACGTGGGTTCCCTGTCGCTGACGATATGACTAGTATCGAGGAGACCCCCTTCACCTCCTTCCTCAACTCCTCCTCGAGCTTCCTAAGGTTGCTCACTAGCTCCTCCCTAAACCCTCTGTAGGCTAGCTCCCGCCTAAGCTTAACGAGCTCTAGGCCGAGTGATATAGCTCTCTCGGAGAACCCCATGAGCTGGAGTATCATATCTATAGCCCTAGACCCCCTCATAACCGCATCAACGTCGTCCACGAACACGTAGTTGAACCTAAGCTTCCTCATCCTCTCGAAGTTCTTCATGAGGTATCTAGAGGTTGTCACGAGTATGTCGAAGCTTCCGCTCTCAAGAGCCTCCTCCCTCCTAGCCCTCTCAGCCTTACTAAGCCTTGAATGTATAGCTAGGCTAATGAACGTGAACCCGATCCTAGTGCTGTAGACTTCAAGGAGCTTCTCAACCTGCCTTACTAGGAGGGTTGTTGGTACTACTACGTAGCTCCTACCGCCCTTCATAGCGAAGTATATGGCTGCAACGATCCCGAGGGTCGTTTTACCGACCCCGGTTGGGGCGAGCATGGCGAAGGACGTACCGCGGCTTAACCTCCTTAGCCATAGCCTCTGTATACCCCACGGCTCGCTCCCTACAGCTTTCCTGAATAGGTCTACCAGCTCTTGGAAGGCCCTATCGGCTCTCTCGAGCTCCTCGTATCTCCTCAGGGTTCCCAGCTTCCTCATAATGCTGTAGGTAGGCTCGCTACTGAGGAGCCCTAGGTAGGGTCTGGGGATGCAGCTACTGCAGGGGATCCCCGCAAGGAGCCTTGAGTCACTTATAGCGCTACCACAGTTTGGGCAGCTCTTCAGGTACACTACTAAGGATGCCTCGTTAAGTTCCTTCCAAAGCCCCATACTCAGCCACTTCTAGAGGTTCTCTACTCCCTCACTTGTTTCTGAAACCATTTAAACTTTAATAGAGTTAGGCTTAGGCTAGGTGGGGAAAGCACCTGAGCTTTGACATTGCTGTAGACGTGCGTGACCTTGTTAAGGTATACCCAGGTGGTGTTCGGGGGGTTGACGGGCTTACCTTTAAGGTAGCAGTAGGGGAGATATATGGTCTGGTAGGACCTAACGGTAGTGGTAAGACAACAACGCTGCGCATCATAGCAACATTGCTAAAGCCCTCTAAAGGCTATGTAAGGGTATTCGGCTTCGACCCGGTTACGGAGGCTGCGAGGGTTCGCGAGGTGATAGCCTACCTACCTGAGGAGGCAGGTGCCTACAGGGACCTGACCGGGCTTGACTTCATAAGGTTCTTCCTGAGGGCTAGGTTCAGTGGGCGCAGGCTTGAGGAAGCTGTTGAGGAGGCCGTCCGCATAGCTGACCTCGGGTCGGATGTTAGGAGGCCTGTAAGGGGGTATAGCAAGGGTATGAAGAGGCTGCTAGCCCTCTCCGTAGTACTAGCTTCGAGACCTAGGCTATTCATACTCGACGAGCCTACTGGCGGTTTAGATGTTGAGCGTAGCTTAAGGATCCGGAACCTCGTGAAGGGCTACGCACGTAGCTACGGGGCAACGGTGCTTCTAAGTAGCCACAACATGCTTGAGGTAGAGTACCTCTGCGATAGGGTCAGCATAATCTACAGAGGGAGGTTAGTAGCTGAGGGGACTCCCGAGGAGCTTAGGGCTAGGTACTCTGCTAGGAACCTAGAGGAGGTGTTCGTAAGGGCTGTAGGTGGGTGAGCCGTGGTCTTTACATCGCTCGTAAAGAAGGAGGTCATGGTGGTTCTGAAGAGCCCCGTCTTCATAGCTGGTATACTGTTCCTGGTAGTCTACTTCGGCGTACTGGGGAGGGTTATCGGGGTAGCTACGGAGCAGGTAGCTAGGGAGGCTGCGGGATCTTACATAGGTGTAGTTAGCGAGGACCTAGACCACGTTACTCAGGGGCTTCTGCACCTAGCTAACGTAACTCTTGGTGGTAGGCTAGTTGAGGTACCTACAGTTGAGGAGGGTCTTAGGATGTTCCCAGCCGTTGTGCTAGTCCCAAGAGGCTTCGGAGAAACTCTACTGAGAAATAGTACCGTGTACGTATACGGGTACGCTAGCCTAGATAGCATATCACTAGCTCAGTCCTCGAGGATTCAGCTAGTCTACTCCGTAGTGAGGGTGCTGGAGGAGCTAGGTAGGGCCTTAGTAGCGGCAGAGAGGGGGGTTAACCTATCTGAGATATCTAGGACCCTCGTCCCCAGGGTGGAGGTCAGGGTCGGTGAGAGGGTCGTAGACTTCGGCGTCCTTTCATCGCTACAGTTCTCGACTATGATGTTCGCGTACATGGTCGGAATACTAGGGATGCTCGCACTAATATACAGCGCTCAGTCTGTCGCTACAGAGAAGGAGGAGAAGGCCTTCGAGATGCTCCTTACACTTCCCGTTAGTAGGACAGCCATAGCTGTAGCTAAGGTGGTTGGTGCTGTGATACTCTCAGTAATAATGGTCGTAGCGTACTTTGTGGGCTTCTCCTTCACTCTTACCTCGATAAGAGCCCCCGCATCAACTGAGGGGACGGAGACCGTAGTTATGACCGCCTCCATATGGGATCTCCTACAGTTCCTCGGTAGTGAGGGCGTAGCTCTCCTCATGCTATCCCTAGGGCTCATGCTCTTGTTCTCAGGCTCTCTAGGGTTACTGATAGGGTCTGTAGCTAGCGATACCCGGGTTGCCGGTGCTGTAGCCGGCCCTATAGGTGCTGTACTGTACATCAGCCTCCTGGCATTCCAGTTCATCGGCATCCCGCTGAACCCTCTATCCTCACTCCTAGGGCTCTCGGTTTACGGACTACCAATCGCGATCTTCGCATCCTACGTCCTAGGGGTTAGGACCATAGCTCTACAAGCCACCGGGTTAGCTACTGCAGTAACGATACTTACGGTACTAGCCGTTATAAGGGTGTTTAAGAGCGAGAGGATACTGATAGGGTTCTCAATACGCAGGAGACCTAGACCTACCAGGTAAAGACCTTCAAGTTGCAGTAGGTGGGGAGCTACTGCTTCTGCTTAGAAAAGTACCTAGAGGTCTATCGGTTACGAGCTTACCGTCGTCGACTATGAGCTCCCCGCGTAGTAGTACCTTCTCTACCCTACCCCTTAGCTTCATACCTAGGACTGGGGTTAGCTTATGTGTGTAGGCTAGGTCCTTCTCCCTCACTACGTACTCCCTAGATGGGTCTACGATAACTATATCTGCATCTGCTCCGGGGAATAGGACCCCCTTCCTGGGGTACAGCCCGAAGACCTTAGCCGGGTTCTCCGAGCATAGCTCCACAACCTTACCTATGTCTATGAGCCCCTCTAGGGCTACGTGTAACATTAAACTAAGTACGTGCTGAACTCCCGGGATTCCAGCGGCTGCCTCCCAGATACTTCCCTGCTTCTCGTATGGTGCGTGTGGAGCGTGGTCCGAGCCTACTACGTCTATTAGACCGGACCTTAGGGCTACCCAAAGCTCCCTTCTGTTACTAGAGCTACGTACCGGTGGGTTAACCTTGAGTAAGGATCCGAGGTGTGAGTGCTCCTCGTAATCGAAGAAGAGATACGTTGGGGTGGTCTCTACGTAGATCCTAGCTGAGGATCCCCTATACCTCTTAACGATGGCTAGAGCCGTGGAAGTGCTTAGGTGGGCTATGTAGGCCCTACCACCAGTAGCTCCAGCTATTGAGGCTATATACTCTATGCTTAGCTCCTCGCAGAGGGGTGGCCTCGCCTCGCTGTAAGCCACTAATCCCTCTAGCCCCCTACCCTGGGTTAGCTCCGTGAAGTACTCTACGCAGCCCCGATCCTCAGCGTGGAACACCACTGGGTAGCTTAGCTCCCTCGAGAGCTTTAGAGCTACGTACAGTGCTCTGAAGCTCGGTGGGGGTAGGTTACCGGTTGTCTGAGCCATGAAGGCCTTAAAGCCTATCGCTCCAGACTCGATTAGCTCGCGGATCCTGCTCTCAGCATCGCCAGGATAGTCGTAGAGAACTGCGTAGAGCCCGAAGTCCACGAAGGACTTACCTGAGAGCAGCTCTCGCTTCTCAGCCAACCTCCCCGGGCTATCTACCGGTGGCAAGGTGTTCGGCATTTCTAGGACTGTTGTAACCCCACCTAGGGCGGCCGCTTTAGTGGTGCTAGCGAAGTTATCTTTATAGAGAAGACCGGGCTCGCGTCCGTGTACGTGAGGGTCTACAGCTCCGGGTAGGACTAGCTTACCCGAAGCATTTACAACCTTAGTGTACCCAGACTCAATGCTCTTACCTATTCTAACTACCCTACCTTCGTCAACAAGTACCTCGCCTACTGTAACAACATCCTTGAGAACTAGGGTACCACCCCTAATGAGCAACCCCATACCCGACCCCGTAGGAAGTACCCTAGAGCAATATATTACGAGCTTGAAGAATCATACTCAACCCGTAGATACTCTCCTCTAAGTTGTATTAGTACTGTACTTAGCCCGGAAGTAATTAGGGTGCAAGTCCTACTTGGAGGACCCCGTACTACCGGACCCGGTTCTCCGTCCTTAGTAATTAGGTATCGGAGATCCCCTTAATGTAGAGGTAGAGAGTTGCGTCCCTATACCCTAAGGAGACCCTAGTTATGTGCACCGGCCTCCAGTTGGGGATCTCGAAGTCTAGAGATATCACTCGGGTACCTAGCCTCAGCTCTCTCTCTAGCTTAGGTCTAAGGGCTCTGTTAACAGAGGTCAGCAAGTACATGTAGACTATGGTAGCATCCCTTAGGTCTACGTTGAAGAAGTCCTCGTTGAGGAAGGTTATCCTAGAAGCTATGTTAAGCCTCTCCGCAGTCTCCATAGCTTTCCTAATGAGGTCCGGGTTTATCTCAACGCAGACCCCTCTAGCACCGCGTAGTGCTGCCTCGATAACGACCCTCCCATCGCCACAGCCGAGGTCGTAGAAGACGTCATGTTTAGTAGGCTTAGCTAGCATCATGACGTATGGGAGAAGCTCCTCCCTAGTAGGAACCCATGGGGCCTGCGCTAGAGGATGAGAGTACACCACTCCCAGTAGCACCCATAGATCGCGTATCTCTGCTAAGCTTTTAAGGATGTCCTCGCTCACCTCCTCCACCACGTTAACCTCTTCAGCAGAGCTCTAGCCTAGTAGCTTAAAAGCGACTCCACGGTTTTAACTAAATGCTCTTCAGTAGGTCTAGCTAATTCATAAGGGGTCTAGCTGAGATGACTACCTGCCTCCGCGACCGCGGTAGGGAGGAGTATGTAGCTAGGTTACTTAGGGAGCTGGGAGTTGAGGTTGTCCTAGAGCTAGAGGAGGTAGACCCCCAGTTTGAGGCTGTTGCTAGCCTTTGTCGGGTTCTTGGACTTGACGGGGCTGTAGCTACCTACCTAGTTGCTGTAGCTACGTACCAGCTTAAGTGTTCTGGTGAGGTATTCTGGTCAAGGTTCTCGGAGTACATGCGTAGGGTAGTTCCCGATAAGGTTGTTGAAGGGGTCGTAGGCTTCATCCTAGACGATGAGTGTAGCTCCATCCAGAGGCAGGTTAAGGTAGGTAGGGTACTTAAGCTATCGAGGTACATAGGTGATGTGAGGTATCTTATCTCGAGCTGTAACTTCCTAGAGCTCTGGAAGCTAACCTACAGAGCTCTAAACGCGGACGCGAACAGTAAGACCGTAGTCTTCGCGGTTAAGATGGGTTACTACGGTGCTAAAGCCCTTAACATCTGCAGAGGGCCCCTTCCAAGCGAGATCCCGATACCACTAGATAGGAGGGTAGCTAGAGCAACACTTAACCTAGGACTCCTTATAGTCGGTAGCCCTGAGGATGTAATGAGGTGTAGGGACGTAGTTTTAGAGAGTTGGAGGGATATCGGGAGGTCTAGTGGCGTCCCACCTATACACATAGACGTCCTACTCTGGGCTCTCCAAAACCCTAATACACTTGCTAAGGCCCTACGTAGAGTTGGTCGAAGAGAGGAGGTACTGGAGGCCCTACTTAAGCTAGTCAAGCAGTATGGAAACACTGTGGATAGCTCAGAGGAGGTTCATTAATTCACCGCTCATCTTCGGCAACGCTCATCATCTGCCGCTTCACATACCGAGAAAAACTCCTTTAGGAGCTTTTAAGAGCTTTACCCGCGAACTCGAATAGCTAGGATGTACTACAGGGTAGCCGAGTACTTAAGTAAGTAGCCGCGGAGCTCGAAATCCGGTTGAGAGCGGTTAATACCCTCCCTACGTAGTTCTACGGGGGTTAGGTGCCTCGAAAGAGTAGTAAGCAGAAGCCCTCCGAGGGTGGTGAGGGTAAGGCCCTCGCTAAGGTAGCTGCAGAGCCTAGTGAGGGTGGGGGGCGTACCGCTAGTAGGAGGAAGACCTCTAGGAGGGGGGTTGACCTAGAGTCCTGGGTGGAGAGGAACATAGATGAGGTAGTCCTCAGGTCAGGTCTAGACTACCTAGGCTTAAGTAGGGATAGGTGGTTAGAGGTACTTAGGGATATCCTCGAGGAGCTCTACGGCTCGACTACTAGCTATAAGTCCGCTGAGGACGTAGCTAAGAGGTTAGTTAGGAACTCGGATAGAGTGTTCCCAGTAGTAGCCTCTAGGCTTGCCTACGTAATCGAGAAGCCTACGGTCGACCAGCTGGAGTTCATAGTCTCCAACGTAGGTGATGCGGTGCTAGACCTAGCTCCTAAGCTCTACCGCTGGGCTGTGGAGGTCGGTAGGGAGGATCTACTCGGAACCCTTAGGTATAAGTGGGCGAGTACTTGGTCCAAGCTTAGAACACCTATACTACCCGTTAGGTGCCCTAGGTGCAGTTTTAACTCAGTCATGCCGGATCTAAGCTGCGCTGTATGTGAAGCTCTTGTAAGCGAGAAGGAGCTTAAGAGCTCCGTAGACCTCTCCAGAAGGCTTGAGGAGCTAGCTAGGAGTACAACCTGCTCAGAGCTGGAGGGTCTCCTTAGGTACGACTACGTACTCGTCAACGACCTGGAGGTTAAGCCCCCCTCAGCTAACCGTCTAGCAGTGGATGTGGAGATCTACCTAGGTAGGGAGGAGAAGAACCTCCTTAGAAGGGTTTACGAGGAGAGGTGTAGGCATGCAACAACTGAGTAGCTTAGAGGATGTAAGGAAGCTCGTTTACCACAACAAGATAGCTGTAGTAGTCTACCTAGGCTCAGACGAGGATCTTAACAGCTACGTAACTAGGGTAGTTAAGTCTGTTGAGAGCGTATCAAAGAGCGCTATAGCCTACGGCACCTACAGAGTCGGCGGGGATAGTAGGGAGGCTGTCGTAGTTGTATACGTAGACGGTAAGGAAGTACTAGAGCAGAGGTACTACTTCATGAACCTAGACCTCGACGTAAAGGCCCTAAAGATGGGTATAAGAAGCGTTATCAGCGCTCTAGGTCTAACAGCGCCCTTCTAAGGTTAGCTTACGGTAGGACGCGTACTAGCCGGGACGAACTTTTCAAGTAGAGGGAGGTACGGTAGTAGCATAAAAGCCTTAGTATTGAGGAGCTATACTTAGCTGGTGCTGGAGGCTAGCTCCTCTACAACCCTCCTAACGGCCTTGGTTATGTTTACGTAGCCTGTGCACCTGCAGATGTTCCCGGAGATAGCCCTAGCTATCTCCTCGCTATCCCCCCGCTTAATCATCCCGGACTTCAGAGCTGCGTAGATAGTTACCAGGAAGCCAGGTGCGCAGTAGCCGCACTGTATAGCTCCCTCTAGGAGTAGGGCATCAACTATCCTAGTACCGAGCTCCGTCTTAGCTATGTAGTCAGCCGTCTCAACGGAGGCTCCATCTAGCCCGGCTACTAGGACTAGGCAGGAGGTTACGGGTCTACCGTCTAGTAGGACCGTGCAGGAGCCGCACTCACCTATACCGCAGCCGTACTTCACGCTCCTAATCTTAAGCTTATCTCTCAATACGTTGAGTAGGGTTTCGTGAGGCTCTACATCAACGTCGACCCAGCACCCGTTTACCTTAAGCTTAACCCTCATAGCCCCACCCTGAACTTAGAGACCTCTCGTAGGCTACTCGGAGGGAATCGCGGAGTATTACCCTAGCTACCTCCCTCCTATACCATGCTGTAGACCTCACATCATCTATTGGAGCTATATCGCTCTCAACGAACCTAGGTCCGATCTCTAAGGCCTCCTCGAGGCTAACCCCTTCAATAGCTCTCTCGGTACTCCTAGCTCTAACGGGTGTTGGAGCTACCGCACCGAAGGCTACTCGCGGATCCTTAATCTTACCCTCAACGGTCTTCAGCAGTACGGCTACGCTTACCTTAGCTATGTCGAACGACGTCCTGGAGATCTTCTTGAAGGACCAGCCGTAGCCGGTTGGGTGTAGAGGTACCCTAATGAGCTGTAGGATCTCGTCCGACCTAATGGTGCTTCTCTTCGGACCTACGAAGAACTCGCCTACACCTACTTCCCTAACCCCATCTAGGGAGGTCAGCAGTAACCTGGCTTCGTAAGCTAGTAGTGGAGGAGCCGTATCCGCAGCGGGGGATGCGTTGCAGATGTTACCCCCTATGGTAGCGATGTTCCTTACCTGCCAGGACGCCATGGAGTTTACGGCTTCCCATAGTAGCGGTAACCTAGCTCTCACCAACTCGCTCTCCACTAGCTCTTGAAGAGTAACCGCGCTACCTATCTCTACGTAGCTACCAGCAAGCCTCACGAACCTGAGCTCCTCCAGCTTCGATACGTCCACCAAGGCCTTAGGCTCAGCACGCCTAAACTTCATATCGACTAGCAGGTCCGTACCACCAGCAATAACCCTAGCCCCCTCAACGGACCTTAGTAGCTCTAGAGCCTCCCTTAGGGTTCTAGGCCTGTAGTACTCGAAGGTAAACGGTATCCTGTAGGTGTTGACGCGGTTTATGGACAGCACGTACACCACCTACGCACGGCCCCTGAGGGCCTTAAGGACCTTCTCCGGGGTTATAGGTACCTCGTAGAATCTAACCCCTATAGCGTTGTATATGGCGTTAGCAACAGCAGCTAAAACAGGGTTTGAGGCTGCCTCCCCAAGGCCTTTAGCTCCGAAAGGTCCCGTGGGTTCGTAGGTGGATGCGAACACTACTACGAAGTCCTCAGGCCTAGGTAGGTCCCTAGCTGTCGGGATCTTGTAGTCTGCTACGCTAAGCCTATGCGCTGGAACACCGTCCTCGGTATAGCTAACCTCGTCACCTACAGCCCAGCTCCAGCCTATGGCGAAGCCTCCGTGTAGCTGACCTGCAGCTAGCTCCGGGTTTATAACGGTACCTACGTCAGCTCCAGCCACCACCCTAACCGGCCTTACGATACCCGTCTCAGTATCTACCTCAACCTCGACGAAGTAGACGGTGAAGCTAGGTGGGGCTGCTGTTGCTCTGTAGCTCACCGAAGCCGATATGGAGCCCCAGTTCCTCTGCCAGGCTATCCTAGCTACCTCGCTGAGCGTTATCCTCTTATCAGGCGCTCCCTCCACGTAGATAACGGCGTCGTTGAGCTCCTTATCGTACTCCATCCTCAAAGCCTCTGGGTTTACTACGTCTAGGATTCGGGTAGCGTACTCGAGAACCTTCCTCCTAACCTCCGCGGCAGCTCTCCTAGCCGCCTCACCACCCACGTAGACACCCCTCGAAGCGTGGGTGCAGACGTCGTAGACTGTTGTAGCGGTATCCGACCAGACGATCCTCACCTTACTCGGCGGGATCTTCAGCTCCTCGGCTATTATCTTAGCGTGGGCGTCTAGGGTACCGCCACCGTGGTCCTGCAGGGCCGTGATGTAGTCTACGGTACCGTCCTCATTAACCTTCACTATAGCGCCGCTGTAGTCTATTATAGCCCCCGAGAGAGGTCCTCCAGCTCCGGAGGTGTGGAAGCCCCTCCCGACGCCGATCCCCCTCCTATACCTACCGGTCTTACTCCTCGGGTCCCCCCTATTCCTCCAGCCTATGAGCTCTGCACCCTTAACCATGAGCTCCGGGACTCCGTCGCTCCTTATAACCGACTTAACGGTAGGCCCCTGCCCCCAGAAGATCTCCCCCCTCCCTCTGTAGTTCCTCAGCCTAAACTCGAGGGGGTCTATCCCGAGCTCCTCAGCTATCTCGTCCACGACCGTCTCGACGGCCCAGGTTACCTCGGGCGCTCCGTAGCCCCTAATAGCGCAGGAGGGCACCTTATTCGTGTAGACAGCTCTACCGTAATACCTAACGGCCCTCCACTTGTACAGGGATACGAACCACCCTAGGGCTGTTCCCAGGAGGGGGTACGCCTGGACCTGGTGGGCCCCGATGTCGAGGATGTTCTCGAACTCCCCGAAGGTGACCCTACCTTCCTTAGTAGCACCAGCTCTAACCTTCATGTAGAACTCGAAGCTTACGTGGTCGTGGACCATGTCGTCCTCCCGTGTTAGTACGAGCTTAACCGGCTTACCGGACTTCAGGCAGAGACCTACAGCTATTAGGGCCACTAGGTTAGTGTGTATGCTGGACCCGAAGCCACCGCCTATAGGTACCTTCTTAACGTTCACCCTGCTCATCGGTATACCGTAGACCTGCGATACCAGTATCTTAGTGTTATGTATTGTCTGAGTCGTGGTCCACACAGTTATAGAGCCGTCGGGCTCGGGCTTGCATGCGGCTCCCTTAGGCTCTAGCTGCATGTGGTACCTACGTGGTACGTGGAACCTCCTCTCGATTACTACGTCGGACCTCCCCTCCTCTAGCTCTACATCCCCCTCCGAGTACCTTAGCTCGGCCGCAACGTTATTCCTAACCTCAACCCAGGTTCTACCCCTTAGGATCCTCTCGTGTATAGGCCTCGCGCCGGGCGCCATGGCCTTAAACGGGTCTAGGATCGGCTCGTAGACCTCCTCGAACTCCACCCTAAGAGCCTCCAAAGCCCTCTGAGCTAGGTCCTCCGAAGGGGCCGCCACCGCGGCTACGGGCTCCCCCAGGTACCTAGGGGTGTAGGTCAGCACCCTCCAATCCTTAAAGGTATCTTCCTCTACACTAACTAGCCTCGGGTTAAAGAGCTTATCGGGTACGTCGTCTGGGGTCAGTACAACGGCACCCATAGACTCGGCTAGCGAGGTATCTACCCTCCTAACCTTAGCGAAGGCGTAGGGGCTCTTAAAGATACGGCCATAGAGCATACCCGGAACCTCCACATCGAACGTGTACTCGATGAGTCCGGTAGCCTTAGCTATACCGTCGTGTCTAGGGATGGTCTTACCTATGAAGTCGTACACTAGCCCACCAAACCCCTATAGACCTAGGCTAGAAAAGCGTTCTTCGCTAACGGGTAATAGGTACCGTTAGCGGAGCTAAGCCCTATAGACCTCCTGTGTAGCTCTAACGAGAAGTTTAAACCTGCGGTTACTTAACCTAGACCTAGAGATCCTTCTTACCTGCAGGCGACCTGCTCTGTAGCGGTTCAGCAAGCTCAGA
>CAYTXX010000013.1:0-23587 GCA_964442165.1 uncultured Desulfurococcaceae archaeon
CCTACCCACTAACCTACCCTCGTTGGCTAGCCTTGGGAAGGTCTCCCTCTCTATATCTCCCTTAACCGGTAGGTACCTAAAGACCTCAGGTCTCATAGCGTAGACCCCTGCGTTTATTAGGTAATCCTCTAGTACCGGCTTCTCCCTGAAGGACTTAACCCTACCAGTGTCGTCTACCTCAACGATCCCGTATGGAGACCTTAGCGGTACTAGAGCTATGGCTACTACAGCATCCGGGTAACTCTCCAAGGACCTCACCAACTCGGTCACAGGTATATCAGTTATTACGTCCCCGTTAACGGCTAGGAAGACCTCGTCTCCAAGGACCCTCTCAGCGTTCTTTATAGCTCCACCAGTACCTAGAGGCTCCTCCTCAACTACGTAAACAACGGAAACACCGAACCTAGACCCAGAGCCTAGGAACTCTATTAGCTTCTCCTTATGGTACCCAGCTAGTACTACTACAGTATCTACACCACTTCTACTAAGCCACTTAATCTGCCACTCAACTATAGGCCTCCCACCTACCTCAATTAAGGGCTTAGGCCTATCCTCTGTAAGAGGCCTCAACCTCTTACCAAGCCCTCCAGCAATTATAGCAGCCTTCATGAAAGCCCCTAGAATAGGGGATGGGTAGGGGTATAAATACATCTCCAAGCCTATCAGCTACCCCAAACAACATCACAGCTCAGTGGGCATGACTATCTTCATCCAGGAGATCGGTTGGTATGTAGCTAATATACCTAGACGGAGCTCAGCTCTCGTATAGGTCTACGTCGAGTTTTACCGTACTCCAACGCTTTCTTAGATCCGCACCTACTTGGAGGTACTTGGAAGAGCAATCAAGAGGAGTTAGCTGAGTATGTGGCTTAGAGGTAGCGATACGAATACCTCAACTACAGCTGCGGCAGCTAGGAAGAGTATGGCTAGTCTAAGGTCTCTGAGGGATCTTGAGAACTCCCTCAGTAGTGCGGAATCTGCTCCCCTACCTAGAGCTCTCCTAGCTACGGATACGGCTACCGCAAGCCCTAACCTACTACCTACATAGCCGGAGTATACTATAGCCGGTAGCTCAAGAACTCCGTGAGGTACTAGCGCTAGGGAGCGTACCCCGACGTGGCTAACTACAGACCCTATCGTGTATCCGTTAGCGTAGAGTACGTAGAAGGGGTACACGAGTGTAGGGCCTAGGACTACGCACCTAACAGCAACCCCTACGTTGTTGTACAGTATAGCAGATAGTAGCCCTAGGGTAGAGCTTAGAGGGTCCCTAGCGTAGGTAGCTGGCTCAATAACCGTGGATACCTGCTTCTCAACCTCCTCAAGGGGTATCGGGTAGGCTAGGCCGATAGCTAGTGAGAGTAGGAAGACTGTGGCAGAGCACAGCAGTGCTGCGGTTTCCTTAACCCCCGCGGTAGCCACCCAAGCTCTATACTGCTTAGAGCAATTATACTCAGAGAGCTTGAGGGCTTAATAGAGCTACGCCGTAGAGCTACTGCATGGAGATAGAGTATAGTTAAGCTAGTGGATAGAGTTCCCGATGAGGCTGAGGTCGTCAGGTACCTAAGGGAGTATACCGTAGCTTGGTTTAGGAGGACCTACTCTAAGTTTACCCCAGCTCAGCTCATGGCTATACCCTACATAAAGCAGGGCTACAACGTCCTCATATCAAGCCCTACCGGGACGGGTAAGACCCTAGCCGCGTTCCTACCCATAATAGATGAGCTACTTAAGTACGGGGAGCTGGGGGACCTTGAGGATAGGATATACGTAGTCTACGTATCACCCCTTAGAGCCCTTAACAACGACATAGTTAAGAACCTGCGGGTACCGATTGAAGGGATAAGGGAGGTAGCTAGGGAGCTCGGTGTGGAGCTACCGGAGATTAGGGTTAAGGTAAGGACAAGCGATACTCTACCAAGTGAGAAGCAGAGGATGCTTAAGGAGCCACCCCACATACTTATAACCACACCAGAGTCCCTAGCCATATCCCTAGTAGCCCCTAAGTTCAGAGAGAAGCTCTCGGGTGCTAGGTGGGTAGTAGTAGATGAAGTACATGAGCTAGCGTCCAGTAAGAGGGGGGCTCACCTAGCTCTCAGCCTCGAGAGGCTGGAGGAGCTCATCTCTGGAGAGCTCCAGAGGGTAGGGCTAAGCGCTACGATAGCTCCACTAGATAAGGTAGCTCAGTTCCTAGTCGGGTTTAGGTCTGACGTCGAACCCAGGGAGTGCGTTGTAATCGACGCAAGGTTCCTGAAGCCCATGGAGATAGATGTCCTCTGCCCTAGGGTAGATATACTTAGGGAGTCTGCCGAGGTAATTAACGAGGCTATCTACCGGGAGATCCGGGATATAGTACTGAGGTATAGGACCACCCTAGTCTTCACTAACACTAGGAGCTCCACCGAGAAGGTAGTCTTCAAGCTTAGGAAGATCTTCGAGAAGGACGGTGTGGTAGATGTTGATGAGGTGGAGGCGCACCATAGCTCCCTAAGTAGGGACATAAGGCTTGAGGTGGAGAACAGGCTGAAGAACGGGGAGCTCAGAGCCATAGTATCCTCCACGTCACTAGAGCTAGGTATAGATGTAGGCTACATAGATGCTGTAGTACTCCTAAGCTCCCCGAAGAGCGTTACTAGGCTTATCCAGAGGGTCGGTAGGTCCGGGCACGGGGTAGACGATGTAAGTAGAGGGTACGTAGTAGCTGTCGATAGGGACGACCTAGTTGAGGTTACGGTTCTGGCTAAGCTAGCTAGGGAGAGGAAGCTTGATAGAGTTAAGATCCCTAGGAAGCCCCTCGACATACTCGCACAGCACATAGTCGGGATGTCCCTGGAGAGGAAGTGGAAGCTCGAGGAGGCTTACAGGGTAGTTAAGAGAGCATACAACTACTACGACCTAAGCTGGGATGAGTTCATGAGCGTAGTGCACTACCTAGCCGGTAAGTACGAGGAGGAGCTCTCTGTAACTAGGACATACTCGAAGATAAGGCTATACGAGGACGAGGGTACCTTCGGAAGGAAGAGGGGGGCTAGGATGATCTACTACCTAAACTCCGGGGCCATACCCGACGAAGCTAAGGTGAAGGTGTTTACGGAGGATGGGAGGTACGTCGGGGACCTAGAGGAGGAGTTCGTAGAGTACCTAGAGCCCGGGGACGTCTTCGTCCTGGGGGGTAGGACCTACCAGTTCATCCGATCCGGAGGTATGAGGGCCATCGTTAGGAGGGTAGAGCATCAGAGGCCTACGGTACCTAGCTGGTTCTCCGAAATGCTGCCCCTAGCCTACGACTCGGCTGTGGAGGTATCTAGCTTCAGGGGGTATGTCTCTAGGTTGATAGCTACCCTCGGGGTTGGGGGAGCTATTAAGCAGGTCTCTAAGGAGTTTAGAGTAGACCGTAGGGTAGCTAAGTACATCGTTGAGTACGTAAACGAGCAGAATAGGTACTTAGGGGTAGTACCGGACGATCGGGTGGTACTTGTTGAGCTTTGGTACGATGAGGTTAGCGAGGCAGATAACGTAATCTTCCACACCCTCTACGGTAGGAAGGTTAACGACGCTCTCTCAAGGGCTATAGCGCTACTCCTAAGCGATGCCTTAGGGGTAAGCGTTAGGGTAACGGTAACCGATAATGGCTTCATGCTCACCATACCAGCTAGAAAGCCTGAAGTTAGTGAGGAGGTAGTACAGGAGATTCTGGAAGCTCTTAAAGCTGAGGGACTTAGGAAGGTCTTAAGGAGAGCTCTAAAGAGGTCCGAGGTCCTTAAGAGAAGGTTCCGGCACTGTGCTGAGAGAGCTCTAGCTCTACTTAGGAACTACAGAGGTGAGGAGACTAGCATCAGCCGTAGGCAGGCTAACGCGGAGGTCATGATGAAGGTAGCGGAGTCCATATCGAAGTTCCCTATACTGGAGGAGGCTTACAGGGAGGTTATGGAGGACGTAATGGATGTTGAGAACGCTGAGGAGGTACTCAGATTAGTAGAGAGGGGAGCTATTAGCGTTAGGGTAGTTAGGGTTTACGGACCTCCATCACCCTTCGCCCACGGTATTGTAGCTCACGGGTACAGCGATGTGATACTGATGGAGGATAGGAAGAGGCTCCTACTAAAGCTCTACGAGGAGGTTATGAGGAGGATAGCAGAGAGAGGAGAGGGGTACGGTACCTCTACGTGAGGTGGTACTATCCTAGCTGTAGTAGCCGCATCTACTAGGGATATTGTAGAAGGTCGGGTGGTACTTGGCGGACCTGCTTACTACATAGGTACAGCCCTACATTATATGGAGGTAGGAGCTAGGGTAGTAACATCGGCTAGCCCTACATCGAGATACCTTAAAAGGCTGCGATGGCTTGACGTAGTTGAGGTAGGGGCGGGGGATACGGTCTTCAAGATAGAACTAGTCAGTGGAGGTAGGGAGCTCGTACTCGTATCTACCTCTAAGCTTGACCCAGGTACTGTTACGAGAGCTCTAGAGGGGTTCGATAAGGTGGTAATCTCGGAGACTATGCAGGAGCTGGACCCAGACTACCTACCTAAGGTGACAGTAGGTAGGGATGTGGTAGTCGACGTTCAGGGGTTCGTTAGGGTTGTTGAACCTTCGGGAAGGGTTGTACTGAGACCTACTGTGGTTTACTCCATAGCTAAACTACTGCGTGGAGCTAGGTACGCTATTCTAAGGGGGGAGAGGGTGGAGTTCCCGGAGGAGTGCTGGAAGGACCCCGTAGATTGCTCTAGTAGCCTTGGGGCGGATATCGTGATAACAGATGGGGAGAAGCCTTTCGTAGTAGCCTCCCGTGAGGAGGGGAGGGCGTACGTAGTTAAGCCATTGGAGGGGGTTAGCGGTAGACCTATAGGGCTTGGAGACGTGTTTACCGCAGTACTTTCGTGCTACGTGCTTGAGGAGGGCTTAAGCCTTCCTAAAGCTGCTGCAGTAGCATCAGTTGCTGCAGCTCTAAAGTTACGGGACCGTCACCCTTGGTTCACTAGACAAGAGCTAGACCTACTAAGCATTAAGGTACGTGTCTCCAGACTCCACTAGCGGCTCCACAACCCTGGGAGCGGGGACCTCTACTTAGGGGTGTGGAGTTAAGTGAGCTTCTACGTATCTAGCATGGTGCTACTGAGTGAATTCAGAGCCTGAAGTAAGTGTTGTAGTCCCAACATACAACGAGCGCGATAATGTAGCTAAGCTAATCCAAGCTATTCACGAATACCTCTCGGAGGCTGGTATTAGCTATGAGGTAGTAGTGGTAGACGATAACTCACCAGACGGCACCGCTGAGGTAGCTAGGTCCCTTAGCTCTAGGTACAGCGTTCGTGTAGTGGTGAGGCCCGGTAAGCTAGGTCTTGCTTCAGCGATCCTCGACGGGGTTAGGGCTTCGAGGGGTAGATACGTAGCTGTTATGGACGCAGACCTACAGCACCCACCGGAGGCTCTACCTAGGCTAGTCGAGAAGGTCCGAGGGGGGTGCGATGTCGTGATTGGCTCTAGGTATGTTAAGGGTGGTGCAACCCCCGGCTGGTCCTTCTTCAGGAGGCTGGTGTCGTGGGGTGCTAACACTTTAGCTAGGTTACTACTTCCAAGAGTTAGGGGAGTTAGGGACGCTATGTCGGGGTACTTCGTATTCAGGAGAGAGGTGGTCGAGGGGGTTGAGCTTAACCCAAGGGGATTTAAGTTCCTTCTAGAGCTCCTAGTTAAGGGTAGGTTTAATAGGGTCTGTGAGTACCCCATAGTCTTCAGACCTAGGGTCTGGGGTGAGTCGAAGCTCGGAGTGGGTGAGGTAGTGAACTACGTTCTACACGTACTAGACCTAGCTCACGATAGCATAAGGTTCGCCATAGTTGGAGGCTTAGGAACTCTGGTAAACTTAGCTACGGTAGCACTTACCGGTTACTACCTAGGTATTGAGCACTGGATATCGGTGTTGACAGCCTTTGAGGTCTCTACGATATTTAACTTCTCCCTCCACGAGGTTTGGACGTTTAAGACGGCATTCCGTGGGGTGTTCCTGAGTAGGTTGCTGAAGTTCCACAGTGCGGTGGTAGTTCAGTTCCTTTCGCAGATACTATTCTCCAACCTACTCTACTACGCCTACGGAGTAGGTAGGCTAGTTGCGCAACTAGTAGGTATAGCTATAGGCTTCCTGCTTAACTACCTCCTAAGCAAGTTCCTAGTTTGGAGAGGAGCTAGGCAGTGAGGATAGTAGGGTGCCGAACCTGATAGCCTTACGTACACTCGTAAGCGGGTTAGTACAGGGTGTGGGTTTCAGACCGTACGTACACCTCACTGCAAGGTCCCTAGGGCTCGCAGGCTTCGTTAGGAATTCAGGAGGCTCTGAAGTGGAGATATGGGTTGAGGGGGATGAGAGGAAGGTACTAGAGTTCCTGATGAGGATAGCCTTGGGTGTACCTGAGCCAGCTGAGGTTGAGTCCGTATACGTAGAGGTAGTTAAACCAGCGGGCTACCGGGACTTCACCATAGAGAAGTCCTCTGGAAGGGTCCACCTCAGGTCCATGATACCCCCGGACTTAGGGATATGCGATGAGTGCTTGAGAGAGGTCCTTGACCCAGGTGATAGGAGGTATCTCTACCCCCTTAACTCCTGCGTATGGTGCGGCCCTAGGTACTCAATGATGCATGGGGTACCCTACGATAGGGAGCGTACAGCTATGAGGGACTTCCCACTATGTAGTGAGTGCTTAGCTGAGTATAGAGATATAGGTGACAGGAGGAGGTACCACGCGCAGGGTATATCGTGCCCTAGATGCGGCCCTAAGATCCGCCTATACACTAAGGACTGGGAGGAGGTAGAGGCGGCTGACCCGGTAGCTGAGGCGGCGAAGCTAATTGATGAGGGCTACATAGTCGGAGTTAAGGGAGTTGGTGGGTACCACATAGCGTGCCTAGCCTCAGATGATGGGGTTGTAGTTGAGCTAAGGAAGAGGAAGAGGAGGTCTACAAAGCCCTTCGCCGTGATGGTACTCGACGTCGAGGTTGCAGGAAGGCTAGTAGAGCTAAGCAGTGAGGGAGCGCGCCTACTGAAATCCCCCCAGAGACCTATAGTACTACTACCTAAGCGCGAGGGTAGTCCTGTATCTAAGTACGTCTCCCCGGGGATGTCGCACGAGGGGGTGTTCCTACCCTACACAGCTCTGCACTACCTACTTCTAAGTAGGCTTAGAGACGGATTCGCGATTATGACTAGTGGTAACGTCAGCGACGAGCCTATGTGCTACGACGAGAGCTGTGCTAGGGGTAAGCTAAGTAGGATAGCAGACTTCTTCTTAGTCCACGAAAGGGTTATAGTTAATAGAGTCGATGACAGCGTCTTAAGGTTTACCGCGGGTAGACCCGTCCTACTAAGGCGCGGTAGGGGCTATGCCCCGAGGTGGATCAGGATACCGGCTAAGCTAGAGCGTGAGGTAGTTGCACTAGGTGCGGATATGCATAGCGCCCCCGCAGTTGCATTCGAGGATAAGGTCGTCTTAACGCAGTACATAGGTGAGCTAGTTAACGGTGACACTGTATCGGAGCTCCTGAAGTATCTCAACTTACTCATGAAGACCTACAGTGTAAGGTCTGAGGAAGCCGTCTACGTAGTCGATAAGCACCCTAGGTACGTGTCCCGCAGTATAGGGATAGAGCTAGGTAGGGCCTCGGGTAGGGTAGAGGAGGTACAGCACCACGTAGCCCACGTACTGAGCACAGTAGCTGACCGAGGGCTTACCGAGGAGAGGTACGTCGGGATAGCGGTAGATGGAGTAGGCTACGGAGACGATGGAGCTATATGGGGTTGCGAGATCCTCTACGTAGATGGAGCTAAGTACGAGAGAGTTGGTAGGCTATCTTATGTGACCATCACTGGGAGCGATAGAGATGTAGAGTACCCAGCTAGAGTTCTAGCCTCATACTTACTTAGGCTTATAGGTGAGGAGGGTGTAAGGGAGTTCTTCAGAAAGCGGGGGCTAGTGAAAGCCCTTCCTGGAGGGGAGCTAGAGCTAGAGGTAGTCCTAAGTAGGCTTAGAAAAGGAGGTACAAAGACCTCGAGTTTAGGCAGGCTTTTAGACTCCATATCGGTACTCTTAGGGGTTACCCTATGGAGGGAGTTCGAAGGCAGCCCAGCGATAGCCCTAGAGGAGGCAGCGTTCGGTGGGAGGCTACTGGCAAAGGTAGAGCAACCACTAATTAGAGTTGGGGAGGTAGTTGAGGTAGACCCTACACCCCTACTCTACAGCCTTGTGGAGCTCCTGGATATGCTACCGACGAAGGACCTAGCGTACAGCGCGCAGTACTACATCGGTAGGGTACTAGGTAGAGCAATAGCTTACTCAGCTAGAGGTAGGCGAGTTAGTAGGCTAATCCCAGCCGGTGGGGGGGCTGCAGTAAACGACATAGTAATTAGAGGGGTTATGGACGAGCTGAGCTCAGAGGGTCTAGAGGTGATACTACCGCGGGAGGCACCTCCGAACGATGGTGGTATAGCACTTGGGCAGGTATACTGGGTAGCCCTTAGAGAGCAGTTTGGTGATTTTCATTGATGGTATTCCAAGACGGTAGAGGACTCTCTAAGTTCTTAGAGTCTGTTATAGCCCCGGGGGAGACCGTAGTAGTTGGACTTGGGAGCGAGCTTAGGTGTGACGATGGGTTCGGAAGCTACGTAGCATCAGCTCTCTCTAACATAGTCTCCAGATACTCCCAGAGGGAGTGTGTAGAGGTGGTAAACGCTGGTACAGCTCCCGAGGCCTACTTAGGTATCTTAAGTAGTAGGAGGGTTATAATACTGGTGGACGCAGTCCTAGCTCAACCTAACCCCCCTTCTCTAGTAGTTCTAAGGAGGGATGAGATACCATCCCAAGGTACTAGCCTCTCAACGCACTCCCTAGACCTTAAGCTACTCCTAGACCTAATTGAAGGTGAGGTCTACCTAGTGGGTACCAGACCCCAGTGCCTTGAGCTAGGCCTAGGTGTTACAGAGCCCGTGGCAAGGGCGATTAAGGAGGTACTCAAAGCCTTTCTAGAAGCCCTTAAAAAACTCCAATGCATTAAATCTGTTTAAGGTAGCTTAGACCTCCTAGCTTAAATTACTACTCCCGTTAGTGTAAGCGGTGCGGAGATGGGGGTCTCGATAATACGCTACTCACCGTGGATAATGCACTTTAACGCTGGAGCCTGTAACGGGTGTGATATAGAGGTGCTAGCCGCTCTAACCCCTTTCTTCGACCCCGAGAGGTTAGGGGTTAAGCTAGCCCCCAACCCTAGGCACGCGGATATAATAATAGTTACCGGAGCTCTAAATAAGAAAGCCGCTGAGAGGTTGCGTAGACTCTACGAGCAGACCCCATCACCTAAGTACGTAATAGCATGCGGTGCTTGCGCTATTAGTGGAGGGGTCTTCACAGACTCCTACCCAGTATTCTCAAGAGCTGATAGGGTAGTACCAGTAAACGTCTACGTACCGGGGTGCCCCCCTAGACCGGAGGCCATACTCTACGGGATTAAGAAGCTCCTGGATAAGGTGGCTGAAGGTGGCTGAGCTCAGCGTAGGTAGCTACTCCTTCAGGGAGGCGGGGCCTAGGAGGTACGTAGCGCCCGTAGACCCAGAGAGGCTTAGGGAGGTTGTGGAGCTCCTAGTTAGGGAGGATTCCTACCTATCCACGATATCAGCTGTAGACCTACCTAAGGAAGGTGCTATAGAGCTAAACTACGTCTTCTGGAGCATTAAGCATAGAGCGGCGCTCATAGTTAAGACCCGGGTTAGTAGGGAGAGGCCTGTTGTTCCTACTATAGTCGACATAGTTCCAGGAGCTCTAGGAGGGGAGCTTGAGGCCTACGACCTCTTCGGCGTAGTCTTTGAGGGTAACGCAAGGCTTAGGAGGGGCTTCCTAGTACCGGAGGATTTAACTTCCAAGGGGGTGTACCCCATGAGGAAGGACGCTGGTGTTTAAGATGGCGGTGGTGGAAATACCCATAGGCCCGCAGCACCCAGCTCTCCACGAGCCCATAATGCTGAGGGTAAAAGCTGAGGGTGAGGAGGTTGTTGAGGTATCCGTTAACACAGGGTACAACCATAGAGGAGTAGAGAAGCTTATGGAGAAGAACAGCTGGATTAGGGGGATGTACCTAGCTGGTAGGGTATGCGGGATATGTAATGCTGTCCACACCCAGACCTACGTACAGGGGGTAGAGAAGCTAATGGGGGTTGAGCCACCGCCTAGAGCTAACTACATTAGGACTGTAGTTATGGAACTTGAGAGGATTCATTCCCACATGCTGATCTCAGCTGTAGTAGCTGAGATAGTAGGCTTTGATACTCTGTTCATGCTGATCATGAGGGATAGGGAGAGGGTTATGTACCTAAAGGAGCTCGTAACGGGTAGCCGGGTACACGCGGATATACACATAGTAGGCGGGGTTAAGAGAGATATAGACGAGGTTCGAAGGGATAAGATACTCAACGAGCTGAAGGTAATTGAGGAGAGGCTTAAGTACTATAGTAGGGTTTTCGAGGAGGACTACACTCTAGCTAAGAGACTTACCGAGGTCGGTAGGATTAAGAAAGCGGATGCGCTGAGTCACTGCGTTGTAGGTCCAACGCTAAGAGCTTCCGGAGTAAGATCCGACGTAAGGTTCGACGACCCCTATGCAGCGTACTCCGAAGTTCCGTTTAATGTAGTAGTAAGGGATGAGGGGGACTCCTGGGCTAGGATGATGGTTAGGCTTGAGGAGGCCCTCGTCTCAGTAGACATAATCAGGTATGCGCTAGAGCACCTACCCCAGGGGCCGGCAGTACCCAAGGCCTTCCCGAGAGTAGCTAAGGTAGGTGAGGTCGTCTCGAGAGTTGAAGCACCTAGGGGGGAGCTAATCTACCACATAGTCAGTACAGGCGGGGGTAACCCCTATAGGGTGAAGATAAGGACCCCAAGCTTTCTCAACATAGTTAACACGGAGTTCACGTACCTAGGTCATAGGCTAGCCGACGTACCGGTGATCTTCGCCTCGTACGACCCCTGCATCTCCTGTACGGAGAGGGTCCTAGTCATAGACGAGAGGAGGGGGCTTAGGAGGTACCTAAGCTTAAGGGAACTCGCTAGGTGGGGTGCTACGTGAGGTTAAGCATAGTTAGGGAGGTACTGAGGAACCTAGCTAGAAGACCTTCAACGCTAGCGTACCCCGTGAAGAGGGAAACAACAGTAGCTCCCGGGCATAGGGGTAGACACTACGCTGACCTAATGAAGTGCATAGGGTGTTCTCTCTGCGCTATAGACTGCCCTGCTAACGCTATCACCATGGAGAAGCTACCGCAGCAGCTTAAGCACAACCCTAGGGGGGTCTACCCAGTGGTAGACTACGGTAAGTGCGTGTTCTGCTATCAGTGCGTCTTTGTATGTCCCGTTAAGGCCTACATAACCTCGGAATACTTCGAGATGGCTGATCACGTAACAACCACATCGAGGGAGTTAAGCCTTTCGTCGATAAACGTGGGTGATTAGAGTGAGCCCTGCTGAGCTCGTTATGGTGTATTTAGTCCTACCTCTACTCTCGCTCTCATCCATACTCTACCTACTAGTAGTCTGCAGAGGCCCTACGATTTCGGATAGGGTTCTCTCTGCTGATGTCTTCTTCTACACCTCCTCCCTTTTCTTCGGTATAGTAGGGCTTCTGATAGGCTCACCCATAATGGTTGCGTGCACGGTGGTTCTCGTACTCTGGGCGTATGCCCTAGACATATACGTAGCTAAGTACCTCGAAAGGGGTGAGCTAGGTGATTGAGGAGGTAGTTAGGTACATAGGGTTAGTTATCCTGGTTATCGGGTGCTTCGTAAACCTAGTCGGAGCTATAGGGTTGAATAGGTTTAGGAACTTCTACCTCAGGCTACACGCAGCGACGGTCGGCACTATAGGGGGCACGTTTTACCCCCTCATAGGGCTCGCACTGATAGCCTTCTCGAGTAGTGGCTTAGGTAGTGCGAGGTTCTTCATGGGGGGTGTGCTACTAGTAGCAGCCTTCCTACTATTAATACTGGCTCCAGCAGGTTCCCACGCTCTAGCTAGAGCTACTCATAGAGCTGGTATAGCAAGGCCTGAGCCAGCTATAGCTGACCACCTTAAGGAGGATAGAGGTGGTTAGGATGGATGTAACGCTAGTACTACTAGCTCTCTTTAGTACCGTAGGGCTGGTCTTCACCTACCTAGCTATCTCGGAGAGGGACCTCGTAAGGGCAGTAATATACTCCGCTGTGCAGAGCTCAGCCTACGCTGTACTACTATACCTACTTAGAGCTCCGGACATAGTGCTAGTCTACCTACCGGTAGCTGTCGGTCTCTACCCAGCAGCTCTACTCTTCCTAGTGGGGAAGACCGAGAGGGTAGATGGGGGATGAGGAGGGTCGTAGTGCTAGTCTCCATAGCGGTATCCGTAGCTCTACTAGCCTATGCATCAAACGTAGCCGGGGCCTTAGGCTACCTAGGGCTGGAGACGAGGGCTCTAGCTAGGATGCTCCTCGCCCTCGCTTATAACCCAGGCCTTAGGGAGCTGACGGCCATGTCCCCCGAGGCTGTAACAGCTATAGTCTGGGACTTTAGGGGGGTGGACACCCTCTACGAAACCGTCGTATTCTACATGGCGATAATAGCTGCCCTAGCTATCTACAGGGGAGCCCCTAAGGTAGGTGGAGGAGGGGGTATAGGGCTCTCGCTAATAGCTAAGGTCGTTACGAAGCTCCTGATACCCATGAACATAGCCGTGGCTGTCTCCATAGCTGTTCACGGTCATCTAACTCCAGGTGGGGGCTTCCAAGCAGGTGCGGCTCTAGCAGTAGTTTCAGTGCTACTAGCAGTAGTCTTCTCAGCTAGCTCCTTCAGTAAGGTAGGTGTTGATGTATCTAAGGCTGTAGCTCTAAGGTCGGCCGGTCTAGTAGCTATAGCGGTAGTAGTCTTCACACCACTAATCTACAGCTCGGTAACCGGGGCTCAAGCGTACTTAATGCAGAGCTACGTTAAGGTAGACTCAGGGTTCGCCTTCCCGGTCGAGGTATTCGGTCAGCTAATCTCGGGTACCTTAATATGGCTTAACGTAGCGGAGTTCCTAGCGGTTAGCTTCGGCTTCTTCATAATCTTCATGCTCCTATCCCTTCGTGAGGATGTAGTAAGACCAGCTCTAGTAGGTGAGGAGCATGGCTCTCAGCACTCTTGAGAGGTTCCTACTAACGCTAACGCTATACAACTTACTAGTAACAGCAGCTATATCGATATACGGCATAGTGGCTAGACCTAGCCTAGCTAAGAAGATCATAGCACTAACAATACTTGGAGATGCTCTAAACGTTCTAGCTATATTCATAGGGTTCAGGGTATTCTCCATACCTCCAGTACTCACTGCTGAGGTAGAGCTCAGCCGCTTCGTAGGCTTAGCTGTAGACCCGCTCCCGCAGGCTCTAGTACTAACAGCTATAGTGATAGGCTTAGCTGTAAACCTCTTCCTGATATTCCTAGCTCTACAGGTGTACAGACTCTACGGGACCCTAGATACTAGGAGGATAAGGGAGTTAAGGGGGTGAGGGGGGTGAGGAGGTACGTACCTATAGCAGTACTGGTGTTTGTTATCTACATAGTTTTCAGCGGTAGCGTAGCCCCGTACGATATAGTTATAGGGGTAGCCCTAGCTATAGCTGTAAGCGCTCTAGCTACAAGGTACTTAGTATCGGATGAGAGTAAAGCCCTAAGCTTTAGGAGGTTCGCTAACCTAGTTAGGTACGCTTTCTACTACTTAACTATAGCTGAATTTAAGGCTCACAGCAAGGTGATTAGGATAATCCTAAGTAAGGACATGCCCGTTAGACCAGCTATAGTTAGAGTACCCTATAGGGCTAGGAACTCTTACACTATAGTGGGTAGTGCTAACTCCATAACGAACACCCCTGGTACTGTAGTAGTAGACCTAGATACCGAGAGATCCCTGTTCTACGTTCACTGGATCTACGTGGTAGCTTTAGACCCGGAGACCACCTACAGGGAGATCCTGAAGGTCTTTGAGGAGAGGTTGTCTAAGGTCTTTGAGTGAGGTGGCCCCCGTGCACGCTGTAGCTGCAGCTCCGGCACTGCTCGTAGCGATCGCGTTTGCCCTACCCCTAGCCTCCTTAAGGATTAGAAGAGCTAGCTTCTTCCACGGGGTAGCTCTAGTAGCTACCTCCGTAGCTCTACTACTTACCCTCTACGGCTATACCTACGTATCGAGCTCTGGGAAGCCGCTAGTGTACAGGATGGGTGGATGGCCACCGCCCCTAGGTATAGTCTACGAGGTTGACCCCCTATCAGCTCTCCTAGCCACGTATACCGCTCTAGTGCTAGTCGCGATAGTAGCCTACAGTAGCTGGTACCTCGGTGAGGATAGCGGGTTACCCTACTACTACGCCCTGCTACTAGGGCTTGAGTCAGGTCTACTCGGAATATACTACACCGGCGACGTCTTCAACCTATTCGTAATGATCGAGGTCCTGGGGATAACGTGCTACGGTCTAGTAGCCTACTACAGGAGTACTAAGGAGGCCGTTGAATCATCCTTTAAGTACGCGTTCTTCGGTGCTATAGCTGGGCTACTCTACTTCCTAGCTGCAGTACTAGTCTACGCAAGCTTCGGAAGCCTCACCATGGGCTTTGTCGCAGCCTTTTCCAGACCAGTGTACAGGCTTATCTACGGAAACCTAGCTGCAGTACTGATCTGGGGTAACATAACTGCAGCTGTTGGTGTGGTACTAGCGCTATCCCTCTGGACCTTCACGTTTAAGGCCGGAGTCTTCCCTAATCACTTCTGGCTACCCGACGCGCACCCAGCTGCCCCAACACCTATATCCGCAGTACTCTCCGGACTCGTAGTTAACGCCGGGGCCTACACGTCCATCAGGTTCCTCTACACTGTCTTCGGCGTCTACGACCCGCTGAGCGAGTTCTATGAGCTATCTAACTACGTTAAGGTAGTGCTACTCTCAGTAGGTGCTATCTCAGCTCTCTTCGCGTCGGTTATGATGGTCATTCAATCAGACGTTAAGAGGTTAATAGCCTACAGCACCATAATGCACCTAGGGCTAGTCTTCACCGGGTTCTCTCTTGGGACTCTAGAGGGCGTTAGAGCATCGGTATACCACATACTAACTCATACCGCAGGTAAGGCCCTACTCTTCATGAGCGCTGGAGTAGCTATCGAGGTATCGAGAACTAGGAGGATCCCCGAGCTAAGGGCTGTAGGTAGGGTCTACAAGCTAGCAGGGCTATCCACAGTACTCTCCTCTCTATCCCTGGTCGGTCTACCACCTCTAGCAGGTTTCTTCAGTAAGCTAGCCCTCTACCAAGCGTACGTAGAGTCAGGCCACTTCGAGATGGTTGCAGTACTCCTAGTCTCATCAGCTATAGCCCTACTAGGCTACCTTAAGGTGGTGTACCCAACGGTCTTCGGGGAACCCCCAGTAAGTAGTGGAGTATCTAGGTTAAGAGGTCCCGAGCTAGCTGTAGCTTTAGCTCTCCTAGTAGCTCTCCTACTAGTACTTAACCCACCGGTGGTCGGGGGAATCCTAGAGCAGGCTTCTAGAGCCGCTACCGATGCAAGTATGTACATCGATGAGGCTCTCAACGCTTTTGTAGACTACGTAAGTAGGCTACACCCAGCTCCAGGTGGTTGAGGTTGGACCTACCAACCCTAATGCTAACCTTAACGGCAACATCATTCCTACTCGCAGTAGCTCTCTGGCTACCTACAGCTAGGACCTCAAGGATAAGGAGAACCGAGGTTTACCTCTCCGGTGAGCCTCAGGCACACTTTAAGCTGAGCCTCGTGGAGGTAGCCTGGGCTATTAGGTACGTTATGCAGAGGCTCTACAAGACTCTAGTAGAGCAGGTACAGTCAGGGCTGTTTAACGACTGGTTCGCGTTCTCACTACCCTACTTACTCCTACTCGTAGTACTACTCTATATGGCCTTAGGTGGTTAGCATGGAGCTCCTAGTAGACATCGTAGGGCTTCTACTATCGGTAGCTATCTACCCCGGTCTACTGTTCCTAGTAGTCCTAGGTCTACTATCGCAGTGGTATAGGCGTAAGCTAGTAGCTAGGTTACAGAACAGGGTAGGCCCTAAGTACGTAGGGCCTTTCGGAGTGCTCCAACCATTTGCAGACGTCTACAAGCTCCTCTTCGTTAAGGAGGTAGTAACCGGGGTCTTCACTCCGGTTAGGCTGCTGATGTTCCTAACGGCCTTAGGTATCGCAGCTATATCCTCAGCAGCAGCCCTACTACCGATGGGTCACTACTACCTGAAGGCTCCGTTAGATATCTTCGTATTCATATACCTAACCCTCTACGCGTCCATAGCTATAGCTATACTCGGTCTAGGTAGTACCTCCCCGTACCCAAGCTTTGGTGGGGCTAGGTACACGGCACTAATGCTAGTCTTTGAGCCAGCTATAGCTATGTCTCTAGTAGCCCTAGTTAGGGTTTTAGCTCCAGGTAGTCTTTCCCTAGCTGAAGCCCTGAGTAGCCCTAAGCTACTCCTAAACAACCCGTTGCGAGGTCTAGTAGCAGTAGCTGTCATAGCTGTAGCTGCAGTTGCGTACTCCCTAGCACTCCTAGCTAAGGCCATGATGAAGCCCTTCGATATACCTGAAGCTGAGACTGAGGTCGCTGGTGGGTACCTAGCTGAGCTAAGCGGACCGGCTCTAGGTCTTAGTATACTACTACACGAAGTAGAGCTAGCTCTCTACCTCCTAGTACTAGCTAACCTAGTAGTACCGGTACCCCCGCTAGCATCCGAAGCTCCGTTAGTTGTAGTAGCACTTGTAAAGTACTTCGCTGTGCTAACCTTACTAGTGGTAGTAGCATACTCTATGGGTAGGGTTAGGGTAGACCAAGCCCTTAAAACCCTAGGTAGGTACTCCCTCACCCTCTCAGCGGTAGCTCTAATAGCATCCTTCCTAATTTAGTTAGTTAAACCTCCTCCGAACTAAAGAACAGGCTTTTAGGTGTGGAGCTCCCGCTAACCGGTCTCCACAGTCTGGCCTGATCCGTAGAAGGTCCTCATGTAGAGCTCCTTGATGTCCTCAACAGCTAGGTGTAGGTATACCTGGGTCGTCTTTATGTCTCTGTGGCCTAGTATTGCTTGGAGTGCTGGTAGAGCTAGCCCTCTCCTCAGGGACTCCGTTGCGAAGGTATGCCTAAAGATGTGGGGTCTAACCTTCCTCGGGTCGATGCCCGCTCTAACTGCTAGGCTCTTAAGTCTCTTGTAGAGACCTGAGTAGGTTAGGGGTACTAGTCTATCCTCATCGCTTAGTAGCGGTAGGTACTTGGAGAGCACGTTATAGGTTAGCGGCCCCATGAAGACTATCCTACTCTCACCGTACTTAGCTTTCAGAACTCTGATCTCCCTCTTCTCTAGGTCTACATCGACCTTTCTCAATGAGAGAGCCTCTTTAGCTCTTAGACCGGTCTCCAGTAGTAGAGCGAGGATCAGCAGGTCTAGAAAGTCCCTCGACGCGTTGAAGAGCTTGCGTACCTCATCCCTAGAGAGCACGGTGCGGAGCTTTACCTGCTTAGGCTTAGCTACTGAGGGGGACCTCCCCTTGAACACCCCTAACCAGGTTAGGAAAGATCTAACGAAGAGTGAGTAGTAGTATAGGGTTCTAGCGTTAGCTTCCCTACCCCCACGGCTGGATTTAAACCCCTCCTTCAACCTCTTAATACGCCACGCAAGGAAGTCCTGCTGGTTTAGCTCATCCGAGTACTTCTTACCTACGAACTCTAGGAAGTCCCTGATCGCAGACCGGTAGGACTTTAATGTACTTGGAGAGGCCCCAGCAGCTTCAAGAGATAGTAGAAACTCCTCTACGAGTAGCTCTAGCTCACACCTACTGGTACAGCTAGGTGGGGGTAGCTCATACTTCACCATACTATTTCGGATCTCTTCTAGGGGCTCTGCTTCTTATAAAAACAGTACCTAAAGGAGGGAGTTACCTCTTTTTTTAACTCCTGAAACCACTTGTAAGTGTAGATGTTGAAGAATCCGGGATCTGAGGAGTGATGTAGCTTAACTTATCTGAACAGCCTACACCCCGGGGTATAAGCTTGGAGCTAGCTAGGAGGAAGCTTAGGAGGGTAGCTGACTCGGTAGCTCGATACCTAACCTCCTTTAACCCAAACCACCTGACCCTAGGTGGGTTGGTGCTATCCCTACTAGTTCCGGTAGTAGCTCTGCTAACTGGAAACCCTCTGGTAGCTATGGCTGTAGCTGTAGTAGCGTTCCTCTTAGACTCCCTAGACGGTTCTGTAGCTAGGTTAAGGGGTGCTGTAAGTAGTTGCGGAGCTTTCCTAGACTCCCTAGCGGATAGAGTTAGCGATGCCTCAGTAGTACTAGCACTCTACCTACTGGGTTGCAATGCCCTACTCACCTACGTTGTTGCAGTACTCTCCCTAACGGTCAGCTACTCGAGGGCTAGAGCCGAGTCTCTAGGGGTCTCCGGGCTATCTGATGTAGGCATCATGACCAGGGAGTTTAGGTGCATCTACATAACCGCGGTCTTCGCAGTGATCTACGTACTCGGGGCTCAAGCTGCTAATATAGCTCTCGTGGCGCTTGCTGTAGGGCTAGCGCTAACCGTACTCCAGAGGTCGGTCTTTATAGCCAGAGCACTTAGCTGTAAGCTCTAGTAGTAAGGTGGTGCTGAGCTTGGATAGACCTAGGGCTTGGGTATTCACCCTGGGGACGGAGGTAGTCAGCGGGTTAGTAGTAAATACTAATGCAGCTTTCCTAGGTCGGAGGTTAGTGCTAATGGGTTTTACAGTCTCCGGGGTAGTTTCCCTACCCGACGATGTGGAGGCTATATCTAGCTTCCTAAGCTACGTACTGGAGAGGTACGAGCCTGACTTAGTAGTCACAACGGGAGGTCTAGGCCCTACCTACGACGACATTACCCTTGAAGCTGTAGCTAAGGCTCTGGAGAAATCTCTAGTACTAAATGAGGAGGCCTACGCGATGGTCCGGGAGAAGTACCTAGCAAGAGGTTACGAGCTCACTCAGGAAAGGCTTAAGATGGCCTACCTCCCCGAGGGGGCTAGACCCATACCTAACCCGGTGGGTACAGCTCCTGGGGCCTTCCTAAGGGTCGGCCGTACGGTAGTGGTATGCCTTCCCGGAGTTCCTAGGGAGATGGAGGAGATGTGGGTTAACTACGTAGAGCCCCTTATTAGAGGGTTAGCACCCGCTAAGGTCGCTGAAGGCTCCTTTACCTTAGTTGGAGTTCCCGAAGCCTCTCTAGCCCCTATACTGAAAAAATATACCCCGATGTACCCAAAGGTCTACGTCAAGTCCCACCCTAAGGGCTTTGAGCTTGACGCTCCAGTACTCGAGATATACATCGCAGTAAGCGCACCCACCCAGGAGGAGGCTTCCAGGCTCCTAAAGGAGGTCTGCGAGGAGCTGGTCCTAAAAGCTACTAATATAGGGGGTAAGGTAAGAGACCTTAGGTGCTGAGCGTGGCCACCCTAGTAGCACACGTAGTACTTGGAGAGGTAGCTGAGATAAGAACAATTGAGGAGCCTGTTGAGAAGGTTCTACGCGATATCCTAGTTGAGGTCCTAGAGCTCTGGAACCCCAGGGAGTCGGACCTCGTAGTAACTAGGGAGAGGCTTTCGGAGTTAGAGCCTGAGCTTGTGGAACGCTCTACGGGTACTGAGCCGGAGTTCTACGTAGTAAGCTATGATATTATCTGGAGGGATGATGAGGTAATAGATAGGAGGTTCTACGTGGTTGTGGAGGACCTAGGAGATATGAGTAGGCAGGTAGTTAGGGAGTTAGCTGAGTTATCGAAACTAGCTCTAGAGGACTTTGAAAGAAGCCTTAAGGGGTCTAGTAGGTAGGTACCTTCGAGGCTACCTAAGGCTTCCCAGCACTAAACTTTCCTCACTTTCAGTTTATCGAACTTACTTCTAAGTAGGTATAGGTGTACGAGGTCCCTAGCTCTCTCCCTCTTCTTCTGGAAATCCTGGAGGAACGCGGCTACTCTAGGGGCTAGCTGGGCCTTACACTCTCCACAGAGCAATGCACCGGTTTTACAGCTCCAGTAACGCTTGCTTAGCTTCTCGTCATCTTCCTCGAACAGCATCTCATACATCTTATAGACTGAGCAACGGTCTGGGTTACCGCCTAGTCTCCTCTGGAGCTCTACCGTAGGTTGCCCTCCAGTGAAGGCTCTCATAACCTTCTGGAAGGCTACTTCAGGTGGGTCTGTGGTGTATATAGCTGTCTCGGGCTTGGAGGAGGACATCTTACCCTCAGGTCCTAGACCTGGAAGTAGCTTGTTATGTATTTGAGCTGGTTTTGGGTACCCTAGGCTCGACGCTATATCGCGAGCTATACGCCAGTAGGGGTCTTGGTCTATCCCCGCTGGTATGAGCACCTCCGTACTCTCACCGTAGAGCTCGGTCGGTAGGTAAGCTACAGCTATCTGTAGTACGGGGTAGAATACTAGTCCGATGTTAGTGGAGTCGGTGAAGCCGAAGGTAGCTCTCTGTACGGAGTACGTAATCTTCTTAGCTATCCTAACAGCTATGGGGTAGAGGTAGCCTATGTCCTCGCTGTCTACTATTATGTGGGTTCTCCTGTAGTCGAAGCCTAGGGCTATAAGGTCCAGAGAGTTCTCGTAGGCAAACGCGTTACTCTCAGACAGCTCTAACCTCTCCTCATGCCAGAACTTCTCGTCGTCAGTCATCTGGAAGAATAGCTCTAGCCCTAACTTCTCCTGAAGCCACCTAGTGAATACCCACGGTAGAATATGCCCTAAGTGGGTGTAGCCGGAGGGTCCCCTACCGGTATAGAGAGCACACCTAGCACCATCTCTAAGCCTCTCGAGGTATACATCGAAATCCCTGTGGGAGTAGAACACCATCCTTCTAACCATAGGGTGTAGCTCTCCAGTAAGGGACTTTAAGGCGCTTATCTCTCTCTCAGTTAAGGGTTTCGCTCCGAATACTTTTATAAGTCTATCGTAGTCTACGAACGCTTCAGCTTCCCAGGGTGTTACGCGGGATTCCTCCACAATACTGGAACACCAGAGAATAGCTTGAGGTAAGGTATAAATATTCAGAGCTTCCGAGAGTCTGGATAGACTTGATAGAGAGCCCGCCAAAACCCTGAGAAAAGCGGACTTATGGGACTCCAGCTAGAGGGCTTTAACCAGCTCTACTAGAGGGTAGTGCTAACGTAAGTGATTCTCTGCGCTCTAGGAAGTCCTAGAGCATAGAGGGGGCTCTACTTACCGATTCTACTTAGCACTAGCACATGCTACTAGCCGGAGCCTGTAGCAGGGCTAAAGAGGTTGTGGAAGTAGAACTCTAAGGAACTGCAGAACCGTGGAGTCGCTGTCCTGTAGCTTTGTAGCTAAGCGGTTTACCCTAGGCTAAGCCTTTTAAGCTTCTTGTTTGGAGGTGTAAGCTTATTTAACTTGAGGCAAACTAGGCTAGGTGGTGTTGGTGAGCGAGGCGAGGTCATTTAAGGTAAGCGTTGGGAGGAGAGCTCTCAGCGAGTACCTAGCTTCTATAGCTATAATCTTCAACCAGGGAGCTAAGGTCGTGATTATTAGGGGGAACGGTGAGAACATTTATAGAGCAGTTAATCTCTACAACATCCTCAAGTCTAGGTTGGGTGATGGGATAAGGCTACTTAACGTTAGAATCGGGAGCGAGAAGAGAGGCTTTAAGCACGTACCCTACATAGAGATAGAGATAGAGAGAGTAGGTCCCTAACCCCCAACGAGTTCACGTAATCTTGTAAGTACTTCCTCTACACTCACACGTATCTGCCCCCTAGTATCCCTATCCCTAATAGTTATCGTACCGTCCTCCAAGCTCTGGTAGTCTACGGTTATAGCGTAGGGCACTCCTATCTCATCAGCCCTAGCATACCTTCTACCTATACTCCCGGACTCGTCGTAGAGAGCTGTAAAGCCGTAGTTTACCAGCTCCCAGTATATCTTCTTAGCTAGAGTTACCAGCTCCTCCCTATCTACTAGAGGGAAGACTGCTACCTTAATGGGAGCTATGCTCCTAGGTATCCTAAGTACTACCCTACCTCCCTCCTCAGAGTAAGCTCTATCTAGTACTACTAGGACCAGCCTCTCAGCACCGAAGGAGGGCTCAGCTACGTGTGGTACTATCCTAACTCCGGAGACCTTTTCCACCTCCCTTACTACCTTAATGGCCTCCCTAGGTACCCTAAACCCAGCTACCTCCACCTCCTCACCACCAGTGGAGAGTAGCTTCTCTACCTCCTCGACGCTTATCCTCCCCAACACCTCCTCAAACTCCTTGAGGGAGCCTCCCAGGATTTTACCGAGTAGAGCTCTATCGATCGAGACCTTCTTTACCTCAACTAGCTTAGGCTCCGGGTAGGGCTTGAAGACAGTCATGTCCTGCCCTGAGAACTCCATGTGCTTTCTTAGGTCGTAGTCGGTCCTGTAGGCGTGTCCGGAAACCTCGATCCACCCCCACCTACTCACCCTAACTAGCTGGTCGAATGTCTGTACGGAGTAGTGCGCTCTCTCGTAGGGCATTTTCTCTTCAAAGTACATCTCGCTGTAGTCTACCCCAAGCTCGTGTACGAAGTCCCTAGCAACGCACATCCAGTAGCCTAACCACCTACTCCTTATTACCCCTTCGGTAACTGCCTCGACTACGTCTATCTCTATAGGCTTCTCCTCACCCCTAGCTCTGAGCTCTACTGGTAGGATCCTAAGCTTTCCGGAGAACCTATCCCAGGGTGGCTCATCACCTTCGGGGTCGTGGAAGAACTCTACCTCCATGATCGTAAACTCCCTAAGCCTAACCATACCCTGCCTAGGTGATATCTCGTTCCTAGCTACCCTCCCTATCTGGGCTATCCCAAGCGGTAGCCTCTCCCTTAGAGCTATGTAAACCCTCTTAAACGCTGTAAACATCCCCTGAGCGGCTTCAGGCCTTAGGTAGCCTACGTCAGATGAGTAGGGTCCTATGGTGGTCTTAAAGAGAAGGTTAAACTCCCTGACCTCGCTAAGGTCCCCACCGCAGGACGGACACCTCAAGCCCCCTTCCTTTATTAGCTTAGTTAGCTCATCGATCCTTAATCCCTCAACCTTAACCCTAAGCTGCTCCTCGATAAAGTGATCAGCCCTGAACTTCCGACCGCACTTTAGGCACTCAACTATAGGGTCTGTAAAGTGCTCTAGGTGTCCGCTAGCTCTTAGAACGATCTCGGGAACTATAACCGGGGTCTCAATTTCTACTACTATGTCCTGGTGCTTAAGTACGAAGTACTTTCGCCAGAGGTTGACTATGTTATTCTTAAGCATAGCACCTAGAGGGCCTAGGTCGTAGAAACCAGCTACACCGCCGTATACCTCGTAGGAGGGCCAGAAGAAGCCTCTTCTCTTAGCTAAGTCCACGATCCTCTCGTACTTATCTGCAACTTCCTCGGAGACCAACTACACCCCCTAGAACTCTCTTACTACACCTTTAAATGGTGCTAGTGAGTTCCGGATCGTACCCTCTAAACTAAGATACGCTTAGCTGTAGTAAGGGGCTA
>CAYTXX010000014.1:0-20702 GCA_964442165.1 uncultured Desulfurococcaceae archaeon
CGAATATAAGCTAGTGAGGGCGAGCATCTAGGGGCAAACGGCTACTTGAAGAGCTCTTCGAGGAGTTCGGGCCTCAGCTTTGTGGACTACGTACTAGCTGTTACCGCTTGGCTTAGCGTATCGTCGGCATCAGTACTGGTACTACTCTCCGGTAGTAGTGCTTTGGTGTGTGCTTTCTGGAGGCTCGTCATAGCGGTTGCTGCCATCTCCGTGTACTCTACCTTCTCAAGGCAGCTCATACTTGCGTACACCAAGACGGCTACAGCTCTAAGTATCATCGCGGGATTACTTCTAGCAACGCATTTCCTGACCTGGATGGAGTCCCTTTTCCACATACCGGTATCCCTATCTACGACCATAATAGTACTCTACCCTATCGTAGCGTTAGTATACGAAATAGCTCTAGGTATGTCTAAACCTACTCGAAGAGAGCTGTCTGGTATGCTGGTAGCGTTCCTAGGAACCCTCGTAGCTGTGAGACCCTACGTAGCTGGCGGATCAGCCCTTGGGGTACTCCTAGCAGTTGTAGGAGCCTTAACTGGGGCGGCATACTTTACCTTAGGTAGGCTTCTAAGGAGGTCCGGGGTAGCTCTAGCTAGCTACACAATACTCTGCTACAGCTCAGCTGCGGTAGCCCTACTATGCTACTCCACTGCGGTAGCAGAACCACTACTACCTACCAGTAGTAGCTCGTGGCTGTACCTAGTACTACTAGCCTTAGTACCTATGTTAGGTGGTCACACGGTCATGAACTACCTAATGAAGAAGCTCAAGTCGTATGTAGTAAGCGCTATAGGCTTTGGGGAGGCTCCAGGAGCTACGATACTAGCATCCTTACTACTCTCACAGAGGGTAGACCTAAACGTAGTAATAGGCATGTTAATATCTATAGCAGGAGCTCTCTACACAATTAAAACCTCGACTAAAGCCCTCTAATGAGGGGTTTAAGATTAGGAAGAGGGGCTACCCGAGCTCTCTATCTGCTGACCGTATTTAGAGCTTTCTAAAAAGCTTACTAAAAGCTTTACGTTCCACTCGCGGCAGCTCCTTCTCCTAGGGTCAACGGGTATCTTAAGCCTTTTAGCGTCACCTAGAGATAGCCCAGCCTTAGAGAGCTCGCAGGGGCTGAAGCCTTTACCTCGCCTCAAGTTCCTGGAAAGCCCCTGCTCCCTTATCAGCCTAGGTGGTTTAACGTAGGGCTTTAACACTGTTTGCACACCTAAACACTCTCCCAGCTAGTGCTTAAAACTCTTCAAGAGATGGTTCTCGGAGTGCTTTCTCAGGCGTATTTATGCTAAGCCTGCACTGTATCGTGGTACACTATTATGGATACTCTAAGAGTGCTTGTAACAGGAGGTGCTGGCTTCATAGGTAGTCACTTAGTCCGCGAGCTGGTTTCCCTAAGGTACGAGGTGAGGGTGCTGGATAACCTATCGCGGGGGAGCTTAGAGAACCTAGGGGAAGCTCTCAGTGAGGTAGAGCTGGTTCTCGGCGATGTGAGGGACCCTGAGGTTACTGCTAGAGCTGTCTCTGGAGTTGATGCGGTACTACACCTAGCAGCTCTAGTGGATGTAGAGGAGTCTATACGTTTCCCGGAGCTATACACCGAGGTCAACCTAGTGGGTACCTTAAACCTAGTTAAAGCCTCTAGGAGGGTTGACTCCTTCGTGTTTAGCTCAAGCGCTTCTGTCTACGGAGACCCGGTAAGGGTACCCATACCGGAAACGCACCCCCTATCACCTAAATCCCCCTACGCGGCTTCTAAAGCTGCGGCAGAGCTCTACATTAAGACCTACTCAAATATCTACGGGTTTAGGTATGTTATACTAAGGTTATTCAACGTCTACGGGCCTAGGCAGTCTAGAGGGTACTCCGGAGTAGTAGCTGAGTTCATAAGAAGGGCTTTAAGGGGGGAGCCCCCTGTTATCTACGGAGATGGTGAGCAGACCAGGGACTTCATATACGTTTCAGACGTAGTTAAGGCTATAGTCTCCTCCCTCAGGTCTAAGGTTTCCGGAGTGTACAATGTAGGTAGCGGTACACCCACAAAGATCTTAGACCTAGCATACACCGTATTGAGAATTACCGGTGCAGAGAACCTAAGACCTGAGTTTAGGGAGACAAGGCCGGGTGATGTAAAGCACTCGGTAGCAGATATCTCGAAGGCTAACCGCGAGCTAGGTTTCAGACCATCTACTAGTTTAGAGGCAGGTCTACGTGTACTCGTAGACTTCTACAGGAGGTTGGGTCAGGAGCGCTCATAGAGCTCTGAAGCCCTCTAAGCCCAGACCCCCTCAAGGTAGTGGCGGTATGAGGTGCTCTACGAGTGGGTAAACAGCTAGAGTAATTACGTAGGATAGGGCTATTAGTACTACGTGAGGTATTGCCGGTGAGTAGATTACGTAGTCGTACTCCTTTAAGGACCCGCTCTCAATCATCTCCAATACCCTCCTTCTCTGCTCCTCGAAGTCTACATCGGCTTCAGCCTTAGCGGAGCAGATAAAGCCGTCACCGGTTGGGATAGTATGGAGGAACACGAAGTTCTTCTTTACGAAGTTAGCTACTCTTGTAGGCCTGCCGACTACGTATAGAAAGCTCTTACTACCTTGAATGCACTTAAGCTCTTCGAATACCTTAGAGTACCTAGCTAGGTTTAGAACTACGTTAGATACTATCAGTGGTAGGGGGGCTAAGGACGATAGTACATACGTAGCTAGGGGTATCAGGGGTTTATCTAGGTGAGTTAATGATATGAGGAGTGTAGCTAGTAGGTCAGCGCCACCTATAGCGTTCAGTAAGAACAGCAGTAAGTACGTAAGTGGAGGTACTAGGGCTAGTGCTACCCTAACGGGAGAGGTGCTGGAGAGACCACCTAGTAGTAGGCTCCCTATAGCTACTACGTACGCAGGTACCCACACCACTTCAGGTATTTCACGACTGACTAGGTCCTTGTAGGATGCGTAAGCTAGGGTTACTACTACAGCTATAATGGGAACTACGTAGTGCATTCCCTAAACCCGCTGTCCACTTAACGGTGTAGGTTTAAGGTAATTTATCCCCAGCTCCGCGTCCTTGAAGTCCATAGAAGCTTAATAAGCTGTTGAGTGGTGGAGTCGTAGTTTTAGCCTCCAAGACTCCCCGACCTAGGGGCGATCTTCTAGTGTTCGGGACTTCCACACTTTGCTTTAGGCTACGGTAACACCTTTAGATTAGCGGTGAGCTAGAGTCACTCCTCTACGTCTTTAATTCCGTCCTCGGTTATCGCGAAGACGGCCTCCCCCTCAGGTAGGTGAGGAGCATCCACTATCCTCGCTATCCTCCTATTACCTCTAGACTTCCTAAGCTGGATCCTGATACCTGGAGCGTGTGCTAGGACGTGACCGCCAACAGCTTGCGTTGGGTCTCCGTAGAACACGTCGGGTCGTGCCATGACCTGGTTGGTCACTACTATAGCTACGTCGTAGAGGTCAGCTATTCTAGTAAGCTGGTGTAGATGCCTATTAAGCTTCTGCTGCCTTAGAGCTAGGTTCTCCCTTCCCGGGTACTCAGCTCTGAAGTGACCTGTCACTGAGTCTATTACTACTAGGCCTATGTTCTCCTTAGGTATGAGGTCGGCTATCTCCTCAACTACAGCCATCTGGTGGTCGCTGGATATAGCCCTAATCCAGTATATGTTAGCCATAGCCTTCTCAGGGTCGAGCCCGACGGCCTTAGCCATAGACTCTATCCTCTCCCAGCGGAACGTACCCTCGGAGTCTATGAATATAGCCTTAGAGTTCAGGCCCCCCTTTTCCCTAGGTAGCTGTACATTTACCGATAGCTGTAGGCATAACTGGGTCTTACCGGTACCGTACTCCCCGAAGAACTCAGTTACGGTTTTAACCTCCACACCCCCTCCAAGGAGCTCATCTAGCTTCTTAGATCCAGTTGTTATCTTAGGTAGTTCACCTCTCTCCTTCTTAAGGTCTAGAGCTGTCTTCAGGGTAAGCCCTAGGAGCTCCCTAGCTTTAGTAACTATTCTATGAGCCGTAGGTAGGGGGATCCCTACAACGCTTGCAAGCTCACTTACATTAGCTACCGCAATGGACTCTAAGGTCTTGTATCCAGCTTCCCTAAGCTTCGTGAGTATAGTTGAGGATACACCAAGATCCTCCAGAGACTTCCTACTACTCACAGCTACGCTCTCCCCTCAACGGAGGGGTTAGAAGCTATTAAACGCTCAGCACTAGAGGCCTAACTAAACTACGCTAAGCTGGTTCCGGTAGCTTTCCATCCTAAGGGGTAGGGCTTCACTTAGCGGTATATGCCCTCGCTAGGTACTCCTAAGCTCCTGTTGGGAGCATATCTTCGTGGTTAGCTCCCAGATCTCGGGTACTACCCTAGCCGCCTCCTCGACCATGGCTCTAACCACATCCCTAAGTTCCCACTGTGCTTGGGGGCTTAGCCTTAGGCAGGCTATGTGCACCAGCTCCCTGAGGTTCACGGTCATCAGTATTGAGGTAGTAAACGCCTGGGGCAGGATGTACCTAGAGTCCTCGTATGGTACCCCGGCCTCCACCATCTCCCTGTAGAGCCTGTAGCAGTACTCCACCACCTCCCTAAACCTATCTTCGTACCCTGCTTTAGCTACAGACTCCGGTACTACGTAGTCGGGTCTAACCTCAGCGTACCTCTGGGACTCCTGCGTGTAGGAGGCTATCCTGTGCCTGACCAGCTGGTGGCTAGCCACCCTCGATATACCCTCAATGTAGAAGGTGAAGACTATGTGCTCTAAGACCGAGGGGAAGGCGGCCGCGGCCCTAACCCAGCCACCTACGTCCTCCTCCGGGTACTCGGTTAGGTAGTGCTCGACACCCCTCTCCCTAACCCTACCCTGGGAAACCTTAGCAGCTAGTACCACCAGCCTCCTAGGATCTAGACCCGTAGGTGAGCTGTAAGCTACTAGGGAGACCCTCATCGGTACCACATCTCAAATCTAAACCTCACCTCTCCTAAACTTTTAAGAACAGATCTACATCATCTGCTACACAAGAGGTAGCTTTCGGTTCCAGAGTTTAAGGAGCTTACACGTGATCAACTACCCTAGGACTTACGAGATTAAGGGAGGGTAAATGTAAGGGCTCGCTGATTTTAAGTAAGAAGCTTTAAAAGCCTTACCTAGGCGGGGAACTTGGGAAGGGATAGAATAGTGGTGTTTATCGGTTTTGGAGCTAGGTCTCAAAGTAGCTTACGAAAGATCATCCTCATGTTGGATAAGCTGAGAGGTTATTACGATATAACAGTTGTTCACGTTCCAGACGATTCTCTGAACGGGTTACCCTATATAAGGATAGAACCTACTGCTAACTCAGAGGGGGACAATCCTTTCGAGGCTAAATTCGCTACCGAGTAGCCTTTCGATACCTCAAAGTTAAGCAGGAGGCTTAGACTATTTGCTTGTTTGAGTACTTGAGTTACTTTGGAAACGCGATGTTTATAGATATTCGTCTACATTAGAGATAGTGAAGCCATCAGGCATTGCCGATGATGGTGCACTCTCCGTAACCCGCACCCTATGGTGTGCGGGGATATAGCCCCCGATGAGCCGCTGATACAGATGAGGTGGCTGAGGGGGAAGCCCGTGCAGAGTTTCCAAAATATCCGAGAAGATAAAGCACGGGCAACCACCCATATTAGTTCTCTAGTGAGTAGTTATGGGGCAGCTCTGGGGTGCTAGCTAGGGGGGTTCTAAAGGGTATGGATGCTGCAGTAGAGACTACATGGCTCTTACTAGGTAGTAGGGGTTAGAACCGCGGTGCGCCCCTCTCCAGTGAGGTTAAATAGGTATGTAGTCCTTCTAGTGCTTACAGCCTTAGCTACAGGTTTTTTCTTTACCTACGTCCACCTACCTTCAACTCCCATACCCTTAGGGAATTGGGGTCTTAAGTATAGCGATATAGTATACGGAGTGTTCTATCCTAGGTTTCTTAAAGTAGGTAGCTCGGATGGTAGGTACTGGTACTCCCCTATATCACCAGATGAGCTAGTAAGGAGTGGGAGACCCTGCCCAGCCCCCTACGTCGACTACTTCTTCGAGTACCCTCCGGTAGTCGGTGCTCTCTGGTACGTATCTACCTGCGTAGCCCTTACTCTTACCTCTCGAGGTAGCGGGGCTGGGTATGTGGAGTTTATCTCAGCTGTAGCTGAGGTCCACTTCCTAGTTAACGCAGTAGTACTGGTAGCCTCAATGGCCTTAACGTCTCTCCTGATATACAGGGCCCTAGAGGGCCCCCCGGGTTTAAGAAGGTTTGATAGGGCTCTACTATACTTGATCCTCCCCTCAGTACTTCTGTACACTACGTACAACTGGGACTCCCTCTGCTCACTTCTAGCCCTCTCCGCTTTTGTAGTGCTTACTAGGAGAGGGAGTAGGTGGAGGTTCCTCGTAGCAGGTGCGTTGCTCGGGCTATCAGTAGCTACGAAGCTCCTAACGGCCTCCATAGCCTTAGTTATTCTTGTTTACCTAGTTAAGCTAGGGCTGAGGCGTAGTAGCTACGGTGGAGGTTACGTACACTTCCTAGCCGGACTCCTTACCGCTGGAGGACTTCCTTACCTGGTACTACTCGCAGTTTCACCTAGAGCTTTCGTAGACTTCCTAACCTACCACTCTACGTGGTACTGTGAGAACTGCATCTACAGCATAGTAGTCCACGATATCTTTAGCCCTCTTCATAGGTTTATAGCTACTGGTGCCATACTAACATTCACTGTAGCAACAGCTCTAGTAACACTCCGCAAGGGCTTTGAAGAGGTTCCAGAAAGGGTTTATGAAGTGGCTCTATGTGCTGTAGGAGGGGTTGTCGTACTAAACTACGTATCCACACCGCAAATGCTCCTACTCGTAACCCCACTGGCTCTAATAGCTCTCAGCGGTACCGACTTAGTGCTCTACATAATCTCCGATGCACTGAACGCCCTCATCATGGTGTCATTCTTCTCTGACGCCTCCATAAGGGCAGTTCTCTCAAGCTTAGGACTTCCGATAGAGGTTAGGTACAGCCCGTGGACCCCGGACTCCCCAGTTCAGTGGCTAGCCTACGTAAGGAGTGCTATACTCATAGCCGTACTAGTGCGGAAGCTCAAGCAGCTGTACACAAAGTAGACCAGCCCACGTTTGGGGAGTCCCAACCTAGGTGCGGAGGAGCTGTAGGACTCAGGTTAAGCCTCTAAATAAGCTTTAAAACCTGCGAGCAACATCTGTACTCTGGAGGGCCCGTAGCTCAGCAAGGTAGAGCGGCGGATAGGTAGCCGAGGCTCCAGTCCGGGTCTGGGGACCCTTAAGGGGATGACCTGGAGAGACCCGTAGGTCGGGGGTTCAAGTCCCCCCGGGCCCACCACACCGAAGAAATGGGCTCCTAAATCAAGTTTCTAACTCTAATCTAGGAAGCCGTAGATGCAGACAATGTAATGAAGAGCTTTTCCGGCTAGCTCTTACCCTCTATTAGAGATATAACGGCCTTTACAAGCTCCTCGGGCTTCATGGTGTCGTAGAACCGCTTAAGGTTTACTAGAAGAACCCTACCCCCGTACTGAACCCTAAGAACATCCTCCTCCCTACCTCTGTAGACGTCCAGCACCTTAATACCAGCTCTTTCGAGAGCCTCCTTAAACCCCTTCTTCACCCTATTACACCTACAGTAGAGGTAGCGGAGACCTTAAAAAGAGGTTACTGAGCTTGCTTACCTCAGCTCTCCTAGCGCTTCATCGGACCTATAGCTACGGAGCTGTTTACTCTGAAGTCTTTTAAGCTGTGCCCTCTCAGCAGTCTTACGGTGTTAGAATGAACAGGATTAAGAGGCTGCTGGACTCTATGTACGGTAGGCTTTTCACCCCCGGGGATGTAGTAGCCTCAGCAGGTCTACCTAGGTACGAGGTTCTCGCAGCTCTCCACGTTCTAGAGGAGCTCGGGGTGGTAGAGCTAGTTATAGCTAAAGGTAACTACAGGGTCTACAGGCTCTCTAAGCTAGGTGAGAAGCTGTATAAGGTCCTAGAAGCAGGTCACAGCCTATCGCTCTCTATAGAGGTAGCTGAGGGCGGGGGTAGCGAGGTTACAACTGAAGCCGAAGCCCCTGCTTCCAGTCCCTTGGCAGTTGAGAGCACGTAGCTTCAGCAGCTTGAAGAGCTATTAGAGTTCCAGAGAAGTTTTGGAGAGCCCCTGCATCACGTCTCGCCGTAGCTACCGACGCCCCGGAATTGAAGACGGTACTACCCGTAGATAGCTAAGTCACAGCTGTGGGTTACTGAAGTATCAGCGAAGTTCGGGAACCCTTTTTAAGCCTACAGTATCCGGGGGAAAGCCTTGGGGTCTAGGCGGAGACCTACTACAAGGGGAGTAAGCGAGCTGGTGATCATACTCGCCTTAATAGCTGTAGTAGTACCCCTAATCATGGTACTGCAGAGCTGGCTTTCAAGTAGAGCGGGGGCCCTAGAGAGCGTAACCGTAGTTCAACCACTTGTAGGATACTTAGTTAGAAGAACCTACAGCGGAGATAATACTGAGGTAATAACCTTCGGCGTCAGGAACCAAGCTAGGGATACCTTTACCATAACCTCAGTTAGAGCTGTGCTATCTAACGGTAATGTTGTGGATGCCTATATAACATCACCTACAACATCACCCCAAAGCGTGAGCATCTCACCAGGTGATGAGGTAGTGATCACAGTAAGGGTAAACACCGGCTCTGCTAACGTTAGGACTACTGCCCTAGTAGTAGCAGCTACGGACTCCACAAACAGGAGGGTTGAGCTAACTATAAACGTAGGCTAGCTGTACCTCCTTAGGTACTAGGTTAAGGTGTTTTTAGTTGGAAGTCCTTCTAAGCTACAGTGTAGGTCTTGCTAGCGTAAGCATCGTAAGAACTCCAAGCGGTAGCTATCAGTACGTAGTTACCGATATAGACCCTGAGAGGTACGAGGCCATAGCTAAGTACGTAGGTAAAGCACTTGAGGCTCTGGAGCCTAAGGGTAGGGTAGGGCTTTACGAGGTTACTAAAGCTCTTCTACAGTACCTAAAGGGCTACGACCCGGAGCTAGTAGCTTACGTAGTTAGTAGGGAGCTTAAGTACAAGAAGCTCCAGGTACTCATAGACGACCCCTACGTTGAGGATATCTCCATCAACGGACCGGGGACTGTCTGGGTTAGGCATAGGTACGTCCTCGAAGTAGACCCATCGGCGGACTACGTTGAGACTAACATAGTGCTAGGATCCTACGAGGAGCTCATGAGCTACGCAGAGCTTCTAGCGGAGAGAGCTGGAAGGGTTATAAACAGGAGGGTCCCCATAATGGACTTCACCCTACCTGAGGAAGACGGAGGCCATAGGGTCCACGTAGTACTACCCGACGTGGCTTACGGTACCGGGGAGATAGTTATAAGGAAGAAGGCACGGTACAGCTTAACGAGCTTGGAGGATCTAGTTAAGGAGGGCGTAGTTTCCGAAGCCGTTGCTGAGCTACTTAAGCTAGTCATCAGGAGGGGCGGGTCGGTGATGATCATAGGGCCGCCGGGCTCAGGTAAGACGACCTTACTTAAGGCACTACTAAACTCCGCTATACCTAAGTCGTGGAAGATAGCTATAATAGAGGATACCCCGGAGATAGACATACCTAAAGGTGCTAGCTGGGTAAGGTACGTAGTTCCTACGGATGTTTGGGGTTCTGAGAGGGGAGTGGACCAGATGACCCTAGCTAAGGCAGCTTTGAGGGCCTCCGTTAGCCGCTTCCTAGTGATTGGGGAGACTAGAGGGGCTGAGGCTAAGGTACTTGTCCAGGCTATGAACATGGGTTTAGGAGGCCTCTGCCTACCGGGGGACCAGCTAGTACTAGCTAGGGTAGATGGTAGGATAGGGCTCTACGATATCGGGGCATTAGTTGAGGGGGTTCTAGACGGTAGGTTTAGGAAGGTTGAGGTTGTTTCAGTAGAAGGTAAGCAGGGGCCTAAGTGGGTTCCGGTTTCTAGGGTAGTCGTCAAGACAGGCAGTGGTAGGTTCGTAAGGATAGTACCTGAAGTTGGAGCTCCTCACGAGGTCCACGAGGACCACCAGCTACTCGTAGTTGAGGGGGGTCAGCTTAAGGTTAAGAGAGCTGCGGATGCTAAGCCCGGTGACCTACTACTCTCCTTAAGTAGCTTACCGCAGGCTGATTCCTCTAGGGGGTTCGTTAACCTGCTTGAGGTTATCAGCGATGAGCTGAGGAGTAGGGTCACGGTCCTATGCGGGGGCAAGTCTGTTGAGCTTGAGGAGAGCTTCCCACCACTGAGGGGGGGTTTGGAGGTGTGGTTGAATTGTGAGGTAGCTGTAGGTGGAGATCGCCTACCCCTACTGGTAGAACTTAGCGAATACCTTGGCTACGTAGTAGGGCTTTACATAGCTGGGGGTTCTCTAGTAAGTAGGGGGGAGAAGGCAGTTGCATTCTCGGTGGGGAACCCCGTGACCTTGGAGAAGCTTGTAGAAGCTCTTAAGTTTTTAGGGCTACCTAGCAATGCCCTAGAGGTTAAGTTAGCAGGTTCCGGTAGTACCCTCTGCATAGTTCACTCTGTACTATTAGCTGAACTCCTACAGGGTCTACTCTCCAGGCAGCTGAGTGGTAGAGAGATCCCCTTAGACTTAGCTCTCAGGGCAGGTAGGGACTTTAGAGCTGGTCTGCTTAAGGGCTTCCTAGATGGAGGTAGCACAGTCCAGCTGGTAAGGGAAGGTAGTGTAGAGCTTACCATAGTAGGTAGGAGGCTTGTGGAGTCCCTAATAGTCCTCCTAAAGAGCTTAGGGATAGAGGCCTCCGTACACATCACCTCCTCTGGAAGCTCTACTTCTAGTAGCGATAGCAACCTCTACACACTACGCTTCAGCTACTTAACGTATAGCCGGATATCGGAACTCGGTCTAGGAGGCTCTGATACTCTCACCTCAGGTAGAGGGGTTCAGGAGGTTAGGCCGGTGCGTATAGTTCACATAGAGACTACGTATAGGGAGGACCAGCTACTGTACGATATAGAGGTACTACCGACACACACCTACGCGATCTCCGGGAGTCTATTCCTCACGCATAACACCACATTCCACGCCGGTAGCCCTGAGGAGGCTTTAGTAAGGCTTACGGCTCCTCCAATAGACCTAACACCACATCAGATATCGATGGTCTGGCTCATCGTAACCCTAGGGTTCGTTAAGGATGGTGGTTTAAAGAGGGCTGTCGTTAGGGTTGACGAGCCGGTTATGAAGTTAGGTACCCTAGTACTTAACACGGTGTACAGATATGAAGAGAAGGTGGATCTAGAGACTCTACTAAGCAGAGTAACCCGGTTAAGGAACGCAGGGGTTGAAGAGGCTTGAAGATGGTTACGCTAAAACTTATGAAAGTCCTAGGTACCTACATGGACTTAGTAAACGACTTAAGGGTAAGAAGGGGGGCTCGGAGGTTAGTAGGAGCAGATGTAGCTACTTACTCAGTTAAACTATTGCTACCTCCACTAGCTGTACACCTAGTTCTCTATACGCTACTAGGTAGGTACTTACCAGAACTACCACTAGCTATCCTAGCTCTACCCATACCCCTATACCTAGCACTCCCCATACTCGCGGAGGTAGTTCTAGGGCATTCCTACAGTAAAAACCTTGAAGAGGAGTTGAAGTACTTTGCAATCGTACAGGGGCTAAGTCCTGGAGAGGACCTCCTTCGGGATGTAGAGGACTGCTGCGTGTTTATGGGGACCTCTCTGAGGAGTCTCTGCAACGAGCACGCAAGGATCTCCATCCTCGCGAGATTCTTACCAGGTATGAGCGGGCTCAGGGAATACCTTCGGAGAGCCCCAAGGCCTATGAGGAGGTTACTCTCGGAGTACGTAGCGATACGGGAGAGTGCTGGCTACTCTACGTGGATCTCGGCTAAGTTTCAAGAAGCTCTCTACGAGCTGAGAACATCGATTAGAAGGTTCTTAGAGCTAAAGACCACCTTAACGCTTATTGCAGTGGTATTTGCAGGGTTAACGCCACCACTACTTTCCCTCCTTTACGTAGTAGGAGGTACACCACCCTACTCTGTGTACACCGCCTTCCTATCTGTAGCAGCTCTTAGCTTAGTAGCTGAGAGCTCCTCACCGAAGATACTGAGGGTATCTACTGGAAGCCGTAAGCTTAGGCTTGCATCAGTCACCGTGTACTGCCTACCCCTAGTGCTAGTGCTACTACTGCCCTTACCCGTAGCCCTACTAGTTTCAGGAGTAGCTATGGTTGCTCTTGGAGCCCTACAGACCTACTCCTTCCTCCACGTATACCTAGGAGTACTGGCACAGCCCTCTAAGCTTGTTATAGCTGCTAGCAAGTTACCTTACAGTAGTAAACCGGGGGAGCTCGTAGAGGAGCTTGTAGGAGGGCTTCACGAGTTCAACCTATTCGCAGCTCTATGTAGGTACTTCCTCCTAAAGTCATCTAGAACCGGCGATGTCAATACGGTTAAGATCCTGGCCTTTAAGGAGGTTGTAGAGGACCTCTTCTCCCTAGTTAAGCAGGCAACCTTAGTTAAGGGGTTAGTAGTGGCCACAGCCCTGGCTCTACCAGTTATCACTAGGCTATCCCTAGCTCTAGCTTACGGTAGCGTACCTATCCTCCGCGAAATGTATGTTTACACCACCGTAGCCTCAGTAGCATACGGTATCCTAGCCTCGTACACGGTCTTCGGGAACTGCGAGAACACCCTAATTACCGGTACCGTACTACTAGAGCTATACTTCCTCGGTGCCGCTCCATGAGGGTACCTGCGTTTGTAGGCGTTGTAGAGCTTACTGGTGTGGCTAGAGGAGGTAGGCGTGTTCAGCTTACTGGAAGTAGCCGAGGTAAGCCGGCCGCGGTAGTGCTATCTGGAGATTTACTGGAGTTCTTCGAGCTAGACTTCAGAAGTGGTAAGTTAGTCAGTAAGGCTACTGCTAGCTTTAAAGGGTTGAGCCTTGGGGGGGTACGTATAGAGAGAAAGGGGGATGAGCTTGCGGTATCTGTAGGCGGTAGGGAGCTGAGAGGAGAGGGGTTCCTAGAATCTCTGGAGACTGAGACCTACTTCACAGTCTGCAGTAAGTCTACCTGCCTAGCTGGTGTTGGGGACCTCGTAGACGGGGTGCTCAAGGTCTACGAGATCCCTAGGAAGAAGCTAGGTGTTAAGGAGGGCGCGCCTAAGGTTCACATCGGCCGGGGGCTACTTACGGTTATAGGTAGGGAGACTACGGTTGCGGTATCCTACCACGGGGTAGAGGTGGTTCCCGGGTACTTTAAGGCTGTAGCTAGTTGTAGCTCAGGAATCTACCTACTGGATAGAGAGGGGTTTCTAGTAAGGCTTTACGGTGGGATCCTCAACGTAGTTGGTAAGGTACACCCAGAGCTTCAAGCTTCGTGTATCGATGGTGGTGTAGTTGTAGCTGATGCGGCTGGGGTTAGACTAGCGGTAGGTGGGGCATTCACTCTAGCTACACGTGAGAGAGCTAGGAGGATATCATCCCGTGGGGATACGGTAGTTGTAGAGCATCCAGAGGGTTTAGTTAGGATACTGAAGGGGGGAGCTACGTATATACTCGCATCACCTACGTTAAGGTCCTGCGTAGCAGTGGAGGGAGGTGCTGTCTGCGCTACCGATGAGGTAGCCCTCCTCCTAGACCCAGGCACAGCTCAGGAGGTTTACGCAAACTTCCTAAGTACGGAGACCTCCAGTAGTAGGTACGTGGAGCTAAGGCTGCGACCCTGGTACCCGGGTTGTAGGTATGTAGTTACCCCTAGGCTCGTTGAGGTAATCCACGAGGTGGTAGACGGGGGTAGCCTTAAGTTACTGATGTGTCCGAGGATCCCCGGGTGGGAGGGTTTCGTAAAGGTTGACGTGATCTGCCCAACGCATACCCATAGTGTGAGAGAGTTAGTTAGGTCCGGTAAGGTGGAGGTTAGGGAGATAAGGTACAAGGCTCTGTATAGAGCAGAGGTAGGTAGGTTGGTAGGAACTGAGAGTAGTAACTGCTACGGTGTACTGGTACTCGAACTCGAGAGCAAACACCCTATACCCATACCCTTGAAGGTACTGGTACAGGGTGTTGAGGAACCGCGTATTGAGCTCAGTAGTGTGGAGCTGGAGCCAGGTTCCAACACCGTGCTCGTGAAGTTCTTAGGTAGCTGTAGTGGGGGTAGCTCAGCTCACGTCACGTTGTTAGGCTCTCGCGGGGAGGAACTCTGGGAGATACTTACGGTAGGCTATAGCCCACCGGAGCACGTAGTAGTTGATAGCGAAGTAGCTATGGAGCCTGTAATTGTTGAGAATGGGTCCAAGTCTCTTCTAAGAGCTCCTGGAAGCTACATAGAGGTGGTGTGCTTTGATGGTAAGAGGTTCGGTGGTTACGATGACGTAGTAGCTAGTGACTGTAGAGAGCCTGCAGTAGTTAAGGTAAGGAGGGAGGTTAGGGCCTTTGATAGAGTCTTCGAAGTTGAGAGAGCTAAGGTCTTTTCACCAAGTCGTGAGAAGTGCTTCCAGAGTTCCGGAAGGGTCTCCGCTGGGGGCTTCTACACTGATTGTAGTACTTTTGTAGTGGGCGTAGACCCTAAAGCCTTAGCTAAGGTAGAGTACTCAGGTAGGTACGTAGTAGCTCTATACCTAAGTGGAGCTAGAGTTGCGGAAATCCCCCTAGATATCCCTCAGTTAGTTGCGGGCTTAGCGATCTCCTACGGAGGGGTTTTACTTAAGCTTAACGAAGAGAACCTACTACCGTCGGCTCTAAGAGTAGCTCATGAGGTGGCTAGCTCATTAGCTGAGAGGGTTTACTCCGGTAGCCCCCTAGGTGTGAGATAAGGTGAGGCTTGGAGGTAGCTACGCTATCCTTGAGAGCAGTCGAGGTAGGGTCTGCGTTAAGAAGTTTATGAAGGTCGTTGACGTAAGCACCGCAGTGCAGGACCTAGACGACGTTTCCTCAGTTAAGTACCTTAAAGCTTACGTAAACTCCCTAAGCCTAGGTTTTCCCATAGAGTTCCATACCCTTATAAAGCCTGTAAACCGGGTTGACTACGTAAAGACCCTTGAGAGGGTCTACGTAGAGAGTAGTATCGTATACGAAGTAAACCCTATGAAGACTGATAGTAGGGTTAAAGCGGAGAGAGCCAAAACCCTTAGGGACAGGGTTCTCCACGACTCCATACAGCCCTTCGAAGTGGAGGCCTACATAGCTATCTCAGCTTGCGGTGAAGACCTAGATAGCGCTATCAGAATAGCTGAAATGCGAAGTAGAGTTCTTAAGGGGGTTCTCTCCGCGCTAGGTATAGAGATTGGGGATGCTGTCTCCGAGGCTCTTGCAAAGACCTTTAACCTCACGCCCCCCGAAGATACCAACCTACTAGTTAGGTTACTGGGAAGGCTTAAGAGGAGGCTAACTGTGGTTGATAGGGTAACTCTTCCAGCCCTTACACACATCCCGCTCATGGGTAGAGCTAAGGCACTTCTAAGGTCCCAAGGCATTAGACTTGGAGTGGATGTAGAGAGTGGGGAGAGCGTATACTGGAATATAGGGGAGTCTACATCGCCTCACGTATTAGTCGTAGGTCCTTCCGGAATAGGTAAGACTACGTTCCTAGCGGGTCTATCTAGCGATATGGGTAAGGTCGGGGTCAAGGTACTGATAGTGGACCCTAGGAACGAGTACTCAGGTGTACTCAGCTCCCTAGGGGTTAGTTTCAAGCGGTTAGAGCTGGGTAAGGACCTAGCTCTAGGCCTCTGGGAGCTGGTTAAGCTACTAGGACTTCAGCATCAGGAGCCTGCTGAAGTACTTTTAGAGATACTATCAGCTCACGGTGAGTTAGGGAGAAGGGAGGTCTTTCCCTGTCTCTACAGCTCCCTTAAAAGCTCTAGCGTAGCTGTAGATAGCGATGTAGAGCTACTAAACCTAGTTAGAAGTTACTTAAGGTACTGCCAAGACGATTACTCGGAGTACCTAGTAGGTAAGGTACTACTGACTCTCTCAGAGCTTTCCGGTACTAGGAGCTTAGTTGGGCTTCTAAGGGAGGTTAAGGGTGTATACGTAGTTGACATCTCCAGAGCTCTATCCATAGACCCGCACGTAATGCAGCTGCTAATGAAAGTTATCTCGGTAGCTGTAAGAGCTACATTTAGGGAAACACAGCATAGAACCAGGTACCATACTGCAGTAGTTATTGACGAGGCGTGGAGCGCTATGAGGGAACCCCAGCACATCTCGATCTTGGAGGAGCTCATTAGGGTAGGTAGAGGCTATGGAGTACCCCTAGCACTCGCTACTCAAACACTCGCAGACCTAGCAAAGAACGTAAGAGCTCTACTAGATAGCATAGGGTTGCTCGTAGTAATGCCTTCAACTAGTGTAGAGTACTGGAGGGAGATCAGGAAGCTAGCTAAGGTAAGCTGGGAACGCATAGAGAGGATGAGATCCCTCGGAAGAGGGTACGCCCTAGTAAGGATAGCTCCAGATCCTAGGAGCATCATAGTAAAGCTAGAGCAAGGATTAAGGGACTAAAGAACTAAAAAGGTTTATAGTGTTTAACCTCTACCGGCGGTAAGCCTCCTAAGCTGGGTAGTCCTCAGGGACCTTAGCCCTGAAGTACTTCCCAGTCGGGCTCTTAAATAGCCCTATCTTAACTCCCTTCCTGCCCTTAGGAGCTAGAGTCCAGACCTTCTCAGGTACTAGCTCTAGCTCCTGCCCTGTGTGTGGGTCCTTAACCTTTACAGGGGGCTTCTTGGTCATGGTTTCACCGCCTTAAACCTTGGTTATAGAGGTATTAAGTATTGCTTAACTGCTTCAGCTAACTCTGCGCGGGCTCTACGAATGTTTCGATATATCTTATATGAAGCACTGTATCAATGCCCTAACTAGGGGGGCTTACTGATGAGCTCTACAATTGAGACCGTATTTAAACAGTTATTGAAAAAACTCAAGTAATTTACGTACGTAGTTCGGAGTATACCACTAGAGTTCCACTACATACGACCGACTACTAGGTTTGAGCTTAGCTTATTTAGCTCTTAAAGCTACTCCTCGTGGTGAGGAAATGCAGAGACTACCCCCTGAGGTTGAGAAAGCTCTAACTAAGTACCAGGAGGTCGAGTCTCAGCTAGCGTCTGTTATGACTCAGAAGGGTACGGTCATATCCTTCATTAAGGAGATTGAGAGGGCTTTAAGCATACTGAAGGATCTCCCAGATGATGCTGTAGTTTACAGGAGTACGGGGCACGTACTCGTAAGGGTAAGTAAGGAGGAAGCTACTAGAGATCTTGAGAGTAGGAAGGAGGAGCTGGAGATAAGGCTAACTAGCTTGGAGAAGATGGAGAGTATACTTAAGAAGCAGCTTGAGGAGCTTAGAGCTACCTTAAGTAGGTACACTAGGCAAGTTCAAACCCCTCAAACCTCTGAGGAAGAGTAGTATTGGGTAAAGGCTCTAGAGACCTAGGTAGCTCTAAGTCTCTAGTCATAGTACTACTTAGTGCTTTAGGGGGTTTACTTAAGATAGTGGGAGGTCTAGTCTACGGCTCTAGAGCGGCTTTAGTCGATGCTCTAACCAGCGTAGTTAACCTACTATCGGCTCTAGCGGTATCCCGCTTCGAGTACATGAGCACCCGCCCACCAGATAGAGACCACCACTACGGTCATTACAGGCTATTTGCTGGAGGTAGTATAGCCGCCCTAATACTCTACTCCACAGTTGGAGGGGCTATGATAGTAGAGCTAGCTTTTAGTGTTACCCGCGGCTACGAGGTACACATCTACGCACCTCTCTATACAGCTCTCGGTGTAGTTCCCTACGTACTCGCTATAACCCTATCAAAGGGTGCTGGTAGATCCTACGAAACATACGCTAAGTTCACCTATATAGAGCTTATCGAAGGCGCAACCGTAGTTACCTCATCCCTAGGAGGGGCTCTTGTTAGCTACTTTATAGACGCCCTGGGAGCATCGATCCTACTGGCCTACCTCTACTTCGAGATAGCTATGGAGACCCGAGAGCTTGTACACTTAGTAAGCGATAGAGCTCCGACACACATACTCTCCGAGGTGTCTAGGAAGGTACGTAGAGAGGTTGGAGTAGGTGTAAAGCAGCTAAGGTTGAGGGAGGTGGTCCCGGGTAGGTACCAGGGGGATATAACCATAGCCCTACCTAGGGGAACCTCAATAGAGCAGGCCCACATCGTAGCCCGTAAGGTTGAGGAGGCTTTAAGGGAGTTAGGTATCGATGTAGTAGTACACGTAGAGCCGGAGGACTCGTAGGAAGCTCTAACCGGGAGCCTTTGCTTACTGTTTCGGGTTTCATAGCAAGTCCGCATAGTTTTATATCACTCCTCTGCTATGGTTACTACGTACACTCTCTTTCCGTTTTATAGGTACTTGCATCAACGTAGTTACTTGGGTGAGCTACCTTGTGAGGGGTGGAGGACCCTCCCTGAGGGTAGGTGATCACCTACTGGAGTTCCTGAGGTTCTACCGTGATGCTGTCCAGATGGTTGTGAACGGGGTTTGGGATTTAGATGAGAAGCTCTCTTGAATGAGACTTCACAGTTTGTTCTACAGTAGGCTAGTGTCTCTAGGTTTTAGAGCGCACCACGCTAAGGAGGTATACGTCTACGCTAAAAGTCTAGTAGAGTCAGCTAGGAGCAACAGCGGTAGGAAACTGATCCTGAAGAAGCTAACAGCGAGGTTAGATAAGTATGACTACAGGCTAGACCTAGAGAGCGGAGTCCTAGTATTAAAGCTCCACAGTAACTACGAAGTTGAGCTGAAGCTACTAGTCCCTAAAGAGGGGATTGAAAAGTTCGAAGTTAGAGTAACTACGAGCTAGTAGTTAAGTATGAAAATGGTGAGTTCTGGGTCTCGGTGTACTTCAGGAGAGTCGTTAAGCCCGTAAAGCCGAGGACGGTTATGGCTGTTGACCTAAACTTCGATAACGTAACTCTAGCGGTATTCACTCTCAACTGTAGGTTGATTAAGTTAAAGAGGTTTAGGACACCGTTGAAGAAGGTACTAACTCATAGGATCCAGGTTGAGAGGGTTCAGAGGAGGTACTTTAGGTCTTGGAGGTTCATCAAAGGAGTTAGGAGGGTTATTGAGAGGTATGGTGAGAGTATTAGGAGTATTTCGTGGGACTACGTACATAAACTAGAGGACTACATAGCAGAGCTAGCATCTAAACACTCTTCAGTAGTTGTCTTTAGAGGACTTAGATAAGCTTAGAGATAACAATAGGAAGGGTAGGAAGTTCAATAAGAAACTCGGGCTGTGGTTCTACAGGAGAGCACGGTTCTGTATAGAGTACGAGGTGAAGGAGAGAGACCTAGAGGTAGTTAAGGTAAGCCCTAGAGGGACATCTACTAAATGCCCTAAATGTAGTAGACTAGTTAATAGTGGTCACAGGACGCTAAGATGCAGTAAATGCGACTTCACAAGAGACAGAGACGTGGTTGCCACGGTAAACCTCTACAGGAAGTTCACATCCAACCACCCAAGATGTGGGGGTCTGGGGGCGCCCTCGAACGCCCCCGAGCCGATGAGAACCCGAACGGGGTGAGGGGAACAAGGATGAGGCGATGACATCAACTATTATAAATTTATATAAGAGCTGAACCCCTAAGGGGTACCTAGCAGTTGTCGGCGACCGGTGCCGGCTATAACCCGCCTTCTGTACTACGGCAGCATCCGACTAGGCGGCCTACCCGCGCCTCACACGGTAACTCATCGGCGCTGCTCGGCCTTGCTCCCGGAGGGGCGGCCGTTTCAACGCATCCGCCCCCATACTCAGCGGGTTACTGACCTCCCGTTACCGGGGGGCCCTCACCGCATCATAGACATACGGGAGCGGCCGTTTCGTTTCTGTGCCGTTGCCGCGGGTCTCCCCGCGCTCCTTACGGAGCCTCCGTACCGTGCGGAGGGCGGTGTTTCCTCAGGTTCCCCGTAGCTGCCAACCGGCTCCGGTCGCCGAGATCCGTAGCTTATCGGAGCTTAAAACACGTACGATCCCTACTCAGGGCCAAGAGGTGTGTGGAGCTAGCGGCTCCTCTAACAGGGTTCCAGGGGATGAATACGAGAGTAGGGTCCCTTTACGCGTAGCTAGTGTGAGGATACGGGAAGAGACGTTGTCCGAGATCTGTTCCCTACACTTTAAGTACGGTAAGGAGGTAGCTGGTCTAGCTGTAGGGGTGGAGGTCTCCGGAGTGGTTGTAGTTGAAGACATAGTCATTGGGGAGAACCTAGCGGAGAGCACTGATAGGTTCTACCTAGACCCTGTAGCTATAGTTGAGGCGTACAGGTACGCCGAACTACTAGGGGGCTTTGACGTCGTTGCTTTAGTCCATACACATCCAGGGGGTGCGCAACCCAGCTACGCCGACCTGAAGGGTATGGAGCTATGGCCTCTAACGTGGGTTATAGTCGATGTAGGAAGCTGTTCTGCGAGGGCCTGGCTTAGGGATGGGGGGAAAGTTAAGGAGGTTCCGGTAGAGCTAGTTTAGCTAGCTAAAGCCTGGGGACCTTACTTCAACGACCTTGGGGTTAACTAGGTTTGGAGGTACCCTCCCCTCGTAGAAGGCTATTAGGTTATCTGCTACAGCTTCAGCCATAGCGTGCCTAGCTTCGTATGTTGCGCTCCCTATGTGTGGTACTAGGACTACGTTCTTAAACGCTGTTAGTGGGTGGT
>CAYTXX010000015.1:0-2337 GCA_964442165.1 uncultured Desulfurococcaceae archaeon
ACCACATATAAACCATCGCAAACCAATATGAAAACCAAAACAGCTGCAAAAGGCTTCAGTACTAAAGGTAGGTTCCTCTCGAGGTAACCACGTCTTCCATAACTACTTGGGTTCGGCTGGAGCTCGGTTGTAACTTAGTACCTAGAACTTCATTAGCAGTATTCTCTTGATGATCTCTATAGCCCTGTTTTTCTTCTTCCTAGGTAAGTTCGCCGCAGCCTCCTCCCCGTAGATCGCGGCTGCAAGCATCTTAACTTGCTGGTCGGAGATGTCCGTAGGTTCTATGCTCTCAGCTATGAGTATGAGCTTATCCAGCTCCTCCTCTGAAGCATAGTCTAGCGGCGTACCCCTCTTACCGCCCGCCTCCCAGCGCTTGTAGAGCTCTGAAACTATGCCTACAGCTTCCTCATTTGAGTAGAAGGCAGCCTTCCTCCATGGTTCTACGCTTAGGTCTACTAAGCTCATGAGCCTTCTCCTCTTACTCTCTAAGCTAGAGCCCGTTGCTAGCACCCAAGTTTATTAGCTTTTGAATGTAATAAATCCTCGGTAGGTCTTGAGCGTTGAGCAGAGGATCCTTAGGTACCTAAAGGAGAACCCCGGAGCTACACCTAGAGCTATAGCTGACGCTCTCGGTATCTCCCTAGCGCAGGTGCGCATAGCGCTTAACAGACTGCGCGACTCAGGTTACGTAACTAGAGTCCCAGGAGGAGGCTACTACGCGAGGACCTCACCTAGTACTACTTCAGAGGTAGACGTAGAGAGGGCTCCGGGTACTCCAGTAGCTGCTCCCAGCATCCTAAGGGAACTGGAGGGCGAGGTTAAGGAACTACGTCAGCGCTTGGACAAGCTTGAGAAGGAGGTTCGCGAGCTGAGGATCTTGGTAGATTCTCTAAGTAGAGCAAAGATGCAGCAAGCCCAGGAGCAGGCCCAGGATAGGTTTATTAAGGAGATTAAGATGAGAAAAGCACTTAAGCTTTCTGAAGCCCTAGCTATAGCTACTAAACCCATAGACGACTATGTTAAAGCAGGGGCTGTAAAGGTATTCGCAGACTTAGTTGTAGATAAGGAGTTCTTTGAGGAGTTCTCTAAGAGGTTCCCCATAAGGAAGACTCAGCTAAGCGAGCTCAGCGATGAAGAGAGGGAGTTACTAAACTCTCTAATAAAGGAAGGGCTAGTATACCTCTACGGAGGTAGGGAGTACAGGCTTTCGAGGATTTAGCTGTAAGGATCTTGTAGAGCCTTCAGCTATCGGATCAACTTAAGGCTTAGACCTCAGGGACCTCCTCAGCGTCTAAGACCTCTTAGCTCAGCTATAAGGTGTCTTACCTCCGGTAGTATAAGCTTAGTTAAAGCAGTTTCAACAGCCTCTGGAGAGCCTGGGACAGCGAAGACAAGCCTATCCCCTACGGCGCAAGCAGTAGCTCTAGTGGCTAGGGCAGCACTACCGTACTTTATGTAGGTTAGGTACCTAAAGAGCTCCCCAAAGCCAGGTATATCCTTACTACACATAGGTCTCAGCACGTCAACTACGATATCCTTAGCTCCAAGCCCGGTTCCTCCGCTAATTAGTACAACATCGCAACTAGTTAGTAAAGTCCTTAAGGTTCTCTCAATATCTTCAGACTTGTTTGGAGTTACGACACTTCCTCCTAAGGTAATACGGTGTGCTGAAAGGATGTTAGCTACTAGGGGGGTAACCATATCCTCAGCTATACCTTGAAATACCTTATCGCTTGTTACTAGTAGGCATAGGGATACATCTAAGCCTTCGGCCGCCTTTCTATGCTCATCGACAGGCATAGAGCATCCCTAGGAGGTGATGTACCTACCGAGTACTTTAATATTCTTCGGTTACTTAGGTAGTTTTCTTCTAGTATAGACTTCAGCTATATCGTAGCCGAAGATCTCCTTAAACTTCCTCTTTCCTTCTTCGGTCATGCGGCTTGGATCCCACGGGGGGTCGAAGACTATGTCGATGTTTACCTCGTTGACCTCCTTTAGATCTGCCAGCTCTCTATAAAGAGCTTCCTGTACTTGGTACAGTATTAGGGATGATATAGGGCAGGCAGGGGCTGTAAAGGTCATCCTAATCCTAACGACCCCCCTATCTTCATCTACGTCTATACCGTAGACTAGTCCGAGGTCCCATATGCTGATAGGTATTTCAGGGTCGTACACCGTACTTAAAGTTTTCTTAACTCTCTCCACTACCTGCGCTTTATCTAATACCACCTTTAACACCATTAATGTATGGTATAGCACCTTATAAGTTTATGAAGCGCCTTTAGGTAGCCGACCTCCTCCCCGCCCTGAAGGTCGAGGGTTCCCTTCAGGGGG
>CAYTXX010000015.1:2437-20657 GCA_964442165.1 uncultured Desulfurococcaceae archaeon
GTAAAAGTTTATTACTCACAGTACCCAACACGAGGTAGGTACGTAGTAGGAGATGATCAGTAGTTCGGGTAGAGGTATAAGAACAGCTGGGGAGGAGGTAGTAGTACCGGATACTACGGTAATCTATAACGGAGTTCTCAGAAGGTTAATCATGGATGGTTCTATAAGGAGCGTCCTAGCTATACCTAAGGAGATGGTGCAGCTCTTCGACGAGATGAGTAGGGAGGGCAAGGCTTTAGGTATGGTAGCCCTGGAGGAGCTTAGACTGATCAGAGGCCTTGCCGAGCGCTACGGAGTTGAGGTTAGGACGGTTACTATAGGTAAGAGAGTTGAGGGGGATATAGATACTCTAGTAAGGGAATTCGCTTATGAAAATGGCTACACTTTGGTTACCTCTTCCAGACCGCAGAAGCTGTCTGCAGAGATACTTGGGGTTAGGGTTCTATATAGAGAGCCTGAGCGGATTCAGCTCAAGGAGCTTGAGAAGTACTTCGTAGGTAACGTCATGAGCGTCCACCTGAAGGAGGGTGCCCCACCAATGGTTAAGAGGGGTTACCCGGGTAAGTGGACCTTGGAGAAGGTCTCGGATACCCCCTTAACAAGGGAGGAGCTTGAGAGCCTCGCGGAGGAGATTGTGGAAGCCGCTAAGACCCTCCCGGATGCTGTGGTAGAGATAGAGAGAGCGGGATCGACTATAATACAGCTAGGAGACTATAGGGTAATAGTAACTAGACCTCCCATGAGCGACGGCTGGGAGATAACAGCCGTAAGACCTCTAGTAAGGCCTAAGCTTGAGGACTACAGCCTCCCTGAAAGGCTTCTAGCTAGGCTTAGGGAGAGGGCGGAGGGTATAGTAATAGCTGGAGCCCCGGGTATGGGTAAGACTACCTTCGCTCAAGCACTTGCAGAGTACTACGTAAGGTTAGGGAAGATAGTTAAGACAGTGGAATCCCCGCGTGATATGAGGCTACCACCTCAAGCTACTCAGTACTCCAAAGTCTATGCATCCCCTGAGGAGCTACACGATATACTACTGCTTAGTAGACCTGATTACACGATCTTCGATGAGATGAGAAACGATGAGGATTTCAAGCTTTATGTAGACCTAAGGCTAGCTGGTATAGGGATGGTTGGGGTAGTACACGCATCCTCCCCAATAGACGCTATACAGAGGTTCATAGGAAGAGTAGACATAGGCATGTTACCATCTGTAGTAGATACCCTAATCTTCATAGACTCAGGGCAGGTTAAGAAGGTCTACGCGTTAGATATAACGGTTAGGCTACCAACCGGGCTCAAAGAGGCCGACCTAGCTAGACCTGTAGTTGAGGTAAGGGATGCTCTAACTGGTGAGTTAGAGTATGAGATATACACATTCGGAGAGCAGACTACGGTAGTACCAGTTAAGAAGGTCCTCTCATCAACTCTAGGGAGGAATGTGGAGAGCTTTATAAAGTCGTACCTACCGTCGGCGGAGGTAGTATACGAGGGAGGGAGGATTACGATTAGAGTTCCTAGGGAGGAGGCTAAAAGCCTAAGTAGAATGAGGAGAAGATTGAGGAAGCTTAAAGAGGAGCTGGGAGTAGAGGTATCTATAGAGATAACTTGAAGATCCACCAGACCTCGCTACGTAACTCCACTCTTTAAGTTAGAAGGGTTCGGTAGTTCCACCTACTATCGAATAGCAAGCAGGTATTAGGTAGGCCTAGCCTTCGTAGCTGTGGTTATGACCTCTGGAGAGGTGGAGCCGCCGGCGGGATTCGAACCCGCGACCACTGGCTTACGAGGCCAGCGCTCTACCGGGCTGAGCTACGGCGGCTCCATCAAGAACAAACTACGGTAGAGCCTTATAAGGTTTCCAGGTAGTCGAAGGTTAAGGGTTCAGCTCTTATGTGGGTTTATATAGTTTGGTATAGTAGTTCTCATTGCCTCATCCCCGTTCCCCCTCACCCCGCTCGGGTCCCCATCGAGCTCGGGGGCGTTTAGGGGCACCCCGTAACCCCTACATCTTGGGTGCTTAGTACCTCACTTACTCCTAGCTCTCTTAGAACTTGTAAACACTTCTCACAGCAGAAGAGTAACATCAAACCACGTAAACTTATATGGAACCCAAAACAGTTGCGAAGGGCTAGGGCTGGCTCTGCTATGTAACTAGGAGTAAAGCGACCGGTATTAGTAGGTTTGTGATGGTTAGGGTTACAATGAAGAGCTGTGCGGATAGTCCGCCTAGGGAATCTACTAGCTGAGTTAGTCTCCATATGTTGTCTCCGGCTAGCTCTACGTTCGTGAATATGTGCTCTATGGTTATGTACTTAGCTGGTGACTCGTTCTCTATAGCTGCTTCAAGTGCTTCTAGTATAGCTTCGTATAGGTGCTGGCAATCTGAGACTACGTGGTAGGGTTTCTCCTTGAAGGACGCGGCACAACTGTGGTCATCCGGTGTTACTACTAGAAGCTCTCTAATACCTCTTTCCCTAAGTAGGGAGACGATTCTGTTCCTAGTTTCTATACTCATATTGTTACCGTAGACATAGACTAACGCGTACCTAGCTCCATCGCCATAGCGGAAGGTGAGGACCTTAACTCTATCAGAACATAGCTCTCTGCACTTGACCCCAGAAACCTCGCCATAACCTAGGTAGAACTCCTCCTCAGCGCAGCTACCAAGGCTCTGGAGTTTTTGAATTGTAGAGTAAAGCTCTTCAATATTCTCTACTCTCTCCCCCTTGGCTGAGTGGGAGTCTGCTATAGCAGCTAGATTAAGGGGTCTACTTTCAGCCTGAAATCTCTCAACAAGCTCCCAAAGACTGTAGGGAAGGTCGTCGTTCCCTCTTTCAGTGTTCGTTAGGTAGCCTACGAGGAGGGTTGGCCCCCTAATGACGTAGAGCTCCCACTCACCTTCTCTAATTACCTGCGGCCTGCAGAGGTTCATCCTAGCTATTAGAGGGCTGTAGCTACTTATTGATGCCGCGACAGATCTAGCTATCTCTAAGCTCTGAGCATAAGTAGCTATGTTCCTCTCATGGGAGCCTGGGGTGTGGAAGACCAGGGAGTCTATGGCTGGGCTCAACCTCTCCTCTAAAAGATAGGGGAACCTAGCTGAACCGATGCTCCTGAAGGGGCCGAAGTGTAAGCCTGGATAAACTAGTGCGACCGGGTTGCCGAACTCCCTAAAGATGACGACAGCCTTAACGCTTACCTTATCACTAACCCCATAGCTACGTATCAGATCCTCCAGGGCCTCCCGATCTCCGAGAACCCACGCCTTAGCAAAAGCTCTAATAGCTTTAATAGGTGAAACTCCCCTCTTCCAGCCAGCTCTCTCTATAACGTAGATAGATGTAGACCCAGCTACCGAGGAGGCTATAGAAACTAGGAAGGCTGTTGTGAAGACCTTGTACGGTATGCCTAGACTAGCTATGGCGTTAGCCAGAGTAACTGCTAGGGTGGTTGAAACTATTGAGGTAGCTATAGCTACGGGTACCCTGTAGAAAGCTACTAAGACGTATGTTAGGAGCCCCGAACCTGCAGAGAGCCCGACTCCAGTAAGACCCCTCAGTCTACCTAAGATAAGCTCAGCTGGGAGTACTACTAGAAGCGTTAGGAAAACTAGGTTTAGGAGCCTCCTAGCGTTGAATACCCTAGTCCTTACAAGTGGTGATAGTGTAGCTACGAAGAAGAACGCCTCAAGGGTGTAAAGCTTGATTAGCGTAGCTAACCTAGTTATGTCTAACGTTGGGAGCTCTAGTAGTACGGAGTAGGTAAGTACTAGCGCTATCACTAGTATGATGGAGGTAGTGGCCTTCGCTGGGGACGCTGTTATTATCCTGTAGTACTTCCCGACTATGGCCTCGGCATTCACGGCTGCCACCCAAGATCTCGGTGGCCTATGGCTGAGCTACGAGTCCCACGTAGCTCGTAGCCTTTAGGTAGCCTATATCTATCCCCCCTAAGTCCCTAGCTTCAGTGCGTACCTACCAGGCTTTTCTATACCTAGTGCTTTAGCCAGCTGTGACTTCTCTACATCGACTATAACCACCATACCCGACCACGTCTCGGTGAAGGTACTCGAACCACAGGAGGGACATATGCTAACTTCGTGGGGTATTAGGAGCTTACACCTCGTACAGGCCTTAAACGGTTTTCTAAGCTGCCTAGGCAAGTACCATCACCCCAGGGGGACTTTTCCCAGACCCTGTTGCCTCATGGTCATAGCTATCTTAAGGACGGATGGCCTAGATAAGGACACTGCGGTTATCCTACCACGAACTAAATCTCCCTTGCTAAACCTGACCTTAGTTTCCTCACCCTCGAGCACACCCAGCTCCTCTCGGTAGATCATTCTGTCGTCACTTACCTGAGATATGTGTACCAACGCATCTACAGGCCCTATGTTAACGAAGAGCCCTATCCTCTTTACATCAACTACTATACCTGTAACTACCTCGTTAACTACAGGGTAAAACGTTAGTAGCTCCACAACAGCTCTATGGTACGTCGCTCCATCACCAGGAATTATTGTTCCCTCCAGCTCTACCTCTACGTTAGTAACCGCGAGTATAAGCCCTAGGTCTGGGCTAAGGGTCCCTACGTACTTTTCGGTAAGTACCTCGCTAGCTACCTTGGTTATATCTTCACCGAACTTATCCGGGGGTATCCTCACTATATCCTCTACTTTAACCAGCCTTAGCATCACTACTCGCTATAATACAGTGCGGTAGAGTATTTAAGAACCTGCTGGTAGTAGGGTTTACTTCCTCTACCCTACCAGCCTTCAGAGCCTATCCTTTAGCTAAAGGTCTCTGGTAGCTCCACTAGGAGTGGTTCGCTTAGAGATGGTGCGTCCACTAAGGCCTCACCTAGCTCAAGCCTACTAAGTAAGGAGTACTTATCGCTACTTAAGTTAATAGATTTCGCTATGGCCTGCATATCCTCCGCTGACCTCAGAGTTTTCACTATCTTAACATTTGTATTATTCATAGCTTCAAACCCTAGAGCTGCTGGAGATTGGGTGATTACTACGAGCCCCATATTAAGCTTTCTAACCTCAGCTAGGTACCTAGCTAGAAGGCTCCCACGTGAGGTTATGTTATGAGCTTCTTCAACTATGATGAAGACCTTGCCCTCGAAGAGCCCTCTCTCCTGGATGTACCTAACAGAGTTCAAGGTACTCAGAACCGCCAGGCGCTTAAGCTCTAGAACCCGTAGACCACTTAGATCTACGGACACGCACCCCCCTCCGGATAGGAGGGCTTTACTTAACTTCTCCGGTGGGGTTATCCTAAGGAGCTTTCCGTACCTAACTAAGAAGGAGAGCTTCCTCAGTAGGGAGGCCTTGGTTTCGACCTCCCATCTAGCTTCAGGTACGTAAGATTCCAGTAGGTCTAGTAGGAGTTCTACGCTAGTAGTCTTCTTTAGCACCTTAGTCAGGAGGTATGCCTGTGGAGGTGTTAGCTCTAGCACCTCCTCTAGAAGTGAGACCACATCTAAGGGGTCCTCAACTGGGATCTCTATAGGTTCGTCCCGCCCCACCTCTATTACCCTATCTGCAGAGTCGAAGTACTCACCGTGCCAGTCTAGTACTACCACAGCACCGTACTTAGTAAGCATCCTAGCTAATCTCTTAGCTAGACTAGTCTTACCGGAGCCTGTAGACCCTACAATGAGGCAGTGGCGTAGTACGTCATCCACACTTATAGATACAGGTAATTTAAGGAAGTTCTTAGCTACACCTAGTACGATCTCTCCCTTAGACGTGTGGTGCGGTTTTTCGTAGACCACCCCCTCGATCTCAATGTTACTCGACTTAAGGAACCGCACTATAAAGGGACCGCTCCACACTCCGACGGTACTACCTTAACGTCGTCCCCTAAGACGTACTTAACTAGGGGTACTAGGTGCTCCGAGCAGGGAATTTTAGAGTAAGTTTCGATGTAGACCCTAAGAAAGCCCTCCGAGAACTCCTCGACTATCCTAACTTTACTAGAGTTACAAGCTATTGTAGCTGCTCTAATTAGCTCTATAGATTTCACTTCAAGGGGCCTCTTAGCGTAGATCCAGAAGGTCTCGCAGACCAGTTAAACCCCTTAGTACTAGTAGCTTATAAAGTGGTAAAGCTTCCAGTTACTTAACCCTCCCCTCCTTAAGGCTAGGTTTTCGGCTGTAGATATCAGAGCGGGAGTCTACCTGAAGGTAGCCTGTAGGGTGGTTGTAGACAACGTTAAGATGTTTAGACCCCGCTGAGGCTGTAGCGCAGTATTGCTACGACCCCTCCAAACGCCTTGCTTAACCACTCGTACTCCATAAAGTCCTCGCTAACTACTACTAGCTCTACTCCTCTATCCTCGACGATCTTCTTAAATTCTGCTAGGTTTGGATGGTCTTCAACTACTATTAGGGTCTCTACCGCGCCAAGCTCTAAGGCCTTCCTGATCTCAGCTTCACCGTAGGTTGCGAGGCCGTCATCTTTAGCTAGGTGGTACTTAAAGCTTTCCAGAATTTCCCTAATCTTATGGTACTTGGTCTCCTTCATGTACTCCTTAGCCTTCTCAACCAGCTCCCTGAGTCCCGGCTCTCCCTGAGAGCTCACATCAATGGGGCTTCCAATAATTAGCTTCTGAAGCCTGTAGTCCAGGAACGAGCCCTTAATGAAGTCCACCTTAGAGTACCCCGGCCCACCAACTAGCACTCCCTTAAGTTTACCACTTTCTAGTAGAGGTATGAAGTAGCTATTAGCCTTCTCAGCAACCTTCTTGTAGAATTCCTCAACCATCTCCTCTATAATCCTATCGAACCTCCTCTGAGACCAGCCTCCCTTAGTATGCTTACCCGGTATATAGCCCTCAAGCTCATCTAGTACTACTATAGAGCCCCCTTTAAGCATCCCTATAGTAGCCTCATCTCTTTCCACTATTACAAGACCGTAGACATCGTTCTCCTCAATCATACCTTCCAGGAACTCGGTATGGAAGTACTTGTCGGTCCTGTAGAAGAAGACGCTGACGGGCTCTGGAGGGGAGAACATTAGAACGATAGTCTCGCCGGTCTCATCGTGCTCTCCAGCAAACACTACAAGTCCGTTCGGAGGTGTCTTAGGTATTCTCATCAACCTATCTATAGCAGCTTCCAAAGCGAACTGAACTTTAGACCTAGTCCTCTTTAGTTTAATGTTCTCGGTTATCGAGAGCTCCTGTCTGAGCATACCTACTACATCGCTTACGGGCCTACCGGGGGGTACGTAGAGGGATAGAAGTGTAGTGGCGTGAGCGCTCCACTTCTTCAGCTCTTTAACTATGGACTTGAGCTCCTCCTTACTTACAGTTAAGCTATCCGAGCTAAATGCTCAACACCCCGAAGGGAGCAAGCTGCACACCTCCACTGCTAGGACTTCAAAGCTCTTATAGTTACTATGCTGTTATCGGCTATACCAAAGCTCTTTAAGTCCGCACTACCCCATACCTCCTCCTTCGGGACGTTATCGCTGAGTACTGCCTTTAGCTTAACCCTCTTCCCGTGTACTGATACCTCCACGTACTCGTTTACGGAAAGCTCCTTAGCTAGCATCGAGTTTAGGTGTAAAGTTCCAGGCTTAACCTCGGGGTTGTATTTGAGCCTAATTCTCATTTCAGTGAAGCTTCTCTCCCGCTTCTTTAGAGCCTCAGCTGGGGGGATCACCGCTAGCAAAGCCCTTATATCTCTCTTCTTACCTACCTCCTCAGACTCCTGCACTCCTTAATACCACCGACTAAAGGAGTCCGCGTAGCTATTTATAAGCTTGAGGGCCGGTGCTCCGCCTATAGCGCTAAATCGGGAGCTTAATCGAGGAGCACTCTACCAGGGGGTTTACCAGAGTAGCTACGATCTCGGTGCCCTCCTCATAGCCTTCACTATCCTCTGGCACCTCAACTACAGCGTTACCCCTTATTAGAGTCGATAGGATCCCGGATCCGGTGAGCCTTAGGGGCACTATGAGCACCTCATTTCCTTCAATGCAGGCTACAGCACGGTAGAACGACCTAAAGCCCGGCTCGTTCGGTAGCCTCCTAGTAAGCCTACCGCGGACGGTTGGTTTGGGCTCAGGCTTACTGCTGTAGAGTTTATAGACTAGGGGTTTGAGGAATAGCTCTAAGCTTACGTAGGTAGCTACCGGAAGCCCTGATACCAGTAGAACGGGCTTCCCATCGACAACGTAGGCACCGCAGGTTCTGCCAGGTCTTACTCTAACTCCGTGAAATACCTTCTTACTGCGCCCTAAGGACTCTAGAGCTCTGGGGCTTAGGTCTCTATCGCCTACAGATGTACCCCCCGTTACTACAACTACGTCTGACAGCTCTAGAGCTTTCTCAACAGCTGTAGCTATGTCCTCTATGCTATCTGGTACTACATCCGTTAGGGCTACTTCTCCTCCGAGTTCAGCTATGTAAAATGCTACTAGGGGGAGGGTGTAGTTCGGTAGAACTCCCTTCACTAGCTCACTACCTGTACTAACTATAGAGACTCTAACCTTCCTAAAAACTTCCACCTCCTCGTAACCCGATGCCTTTAGAGCAGCTACGTGCCAGGGCCTCAGCTTAGTACCCCTACGTACTATTATATCTCCAACGCGGAGGTCCTCACCCTTGAACGAGATGTTAGCATACCTAGGGTAACTTCGGTAGACGTAGACTCTATTCTCTAAGACCTTGCAGTACTCTATGGGGATAACTACATCAGCTCCTCTAGGTAGGGGGGCCCCAGTAGAGACTTTAACTGCCTCTGAGCGGTTTATCGTAGGTACTTCAACCGAGTCTACGTCTACAGACCCGGTAACTCTAAGTAGTACCGGACTTCCCTCAGATGCCCCTACGATATCCGCAAAGATCGCGGCAAAGCCGTCTACAGCGGACCTACTGAACGGCGGTACATCGACGGTTGATACGTAGTCTCTAAACGAGTGCCTACCTACAGAACTGAGTAGCTTCACTACCTCACTACCTATCTCTACGGAAACTTCATCAAGTAGCTTTCTTAGAGCCTCCTCGGAACTTATTAGCTCCACGTAGAGCACCTCCGCGGAGCTCTCCAAGATCTAGAAACACAGGGTGTTCCATTTATCTGCAACTGCTCTACCTCCATTACTAAAGCTCTAGGAGATAGCTACTTAGGAAGCTCCTATCTTTAGGTCTTCGCTGAAGTATGGGAGGCTCTTCAGTGGAGTACCCTGCGGGTTCCTAGGTCTCCTCCCCCCCAGTTTCCTCTTCGCTAAGTAGGTCGAGGAGTATCTCGTAGAACTCCTCCTTTTCCTGCTCTATCTCCTCCTGACTCCTACCAGCGCCACGACCTTCACTGACTATAGAGGTAGTCTTAACCTTATTCTCAGCGCTGGATTTACCGGAGAGTCTATAGCCCCTACTTCGTTCAGACTTTTCCTCATAGTTACAGCTAGGGCACTTGTAGATATAGGTGTCACCGCTTCTCTGGGGGATCATTACCGTACCACACCTAGGGCAAAACTTCGTTCTAACTCACCTTAGATACTGGCTTGTTGGGTGTTTATAAACTTTTCCCAGGTTCTACCTGTACGCAGCTCCCTACTCGCTCACCGGGGCTGTAGTTAAAAGTTCTGTAGCCGGAACCTTATGGTGGTTAAGCTAAATGAAGGTAGCCATAGTACACGAAGCTCCTGTACCTACGTCTAGTAGCAGGCAGCTAATGATGGCTTTCATGAAGAGGGCTGTTAAGGTAGTCTACCTAAGGCTCTCGAGGTTAACGTCCCACATTTCTAGCTCTGAGAGCTGGGTAGGTGTTGGAGCTGATGCTCGGCTAGACGACCTGAATGCTGTGGTAGTTAGAGGTTTAGGTAGTGTAGCGACACTTGAGACTCTCCTCAGGCGTGTAAACGTTCTAAAGCAGCTAGAGAACCTTGGGGTTCTTGTAGTAAATCCCGTGGAATCCATCCTAAAAGCACGTGATAAGCACCTATCGTTACTAGAGCTACGGAGGACAGGCCTCTCAGTACCGGATACAGCTGTTGTAGAGGACGTTTTCGACGCCGTTGAGATAGCTAAGAGGTGGGGTAAGGTCGTTATAAAGCCTTTAGTAGGTAGTATGGGCTACGGTAGTATTCTAGCTAGTGATCCCGATATGGTTTATAACGTAGGTAGGCTTCTTCAAATGCACGGTCTCCCGATATACGTACAGAAGTACACACGTAAGTACGAGAGAGATATCAGAGTTATTGTCATAGGAGATAGAGTTCTAGGTGCTATGTACCGATATTGCCCTGAAGGGACGTGGAAGACCAATGTCTCCCAAGGTGCTAGAACGGAGGCTATGGAGCTCACTTCAGAACTAGCTGAGATAGCTCTAAAAGCTACCAAAGCTTTAAACCTACTGTACTCAGGTGTGGATATAGGGGAAACTGACGATGGATACGTAATCTACGAGGTTAATGCAACACCGCAGTGGGAGGGGTTCGCAAGAGCTACTGGAATAAATCCAGCTGAGTACATAGCTGACCTAATAGTTCAGAAGATAAAGAGCTGAACTCTGAATCGCATCCTGCAGATAGGAAGTTCTAAGACACTTAAGCAGGATTAAAAATAATAGAAAATTACTCTGCTAAAGGATTTTCAACTTACTTAACTCGCTTCCTACTTTAAAGGAAGCATTTTCAATTATAGGTGCAAGAAAAACATTATTTAGATTTTAACCTACTCTTCCTCTTTCTTCTCCTTCTTCTCCTCCTTCTTCTCCTCCTTAGCTCTTGAAGCCGCTATTATGTCGTCTATTCTTAGTATCATCGTAGCCGCCTCGGTACCGGCCTTAATGGCGTTAACCTTGACTACGAGAGGCTCTAAAACACCCATCTTCCTAGAGTCTTCGATATTCCCTGTAAATACGTTAACACCGTAGTACTTACCGTCCAGCCGGCTGTGGGCTTTCCTTAGCTCGCTCAGCTTCTCGATCGGGTCTAGACCGGCGTTCTCTACTAGGGTAGCTACTATACCTTCAAGAGCCTTAGCGAAGGCCTCTACTGCTAGAGATTCCTTACCTCCAACTTTGTTTGCGTACTCCCTAATATGCCTAGCTAGCTCTATCTCGAAAGCTCCAGCTCCGTAAACTACCTTCGGGGTCTTCACTATGTCTGCTACAACGCTTAGAGCATCTCTGAACACCCTCTCAGCCTCGTCAACGACCCTCTCTAGACCTCCCCTAATGACTATGCTAACAGCCTTCGGGTTCTTAGTACCCTCTATGAAGACCATCTTATCCTCTCCAATCTTCCTCTCCTCCACCAGCTCGGCATAGCCTAGGTCGCTCTCAGTGAGGTCCTCTATGTTACTTATTATCCTACCTCCGGTAGCTCTCTCTAGCTTCTCCATGTCGGACCTCTTAACCCTCCTAACAGCTAGTATACCCTTCTTAGCTAGGAAGTGCTGAGCTACGTCATCAATACCCTTCTGACATATAACAACGTTAGCCCCTACAGACACTACCTTATCCACTAAGTCTTTCAGTATGTTCTCCTTCTCCTCTAGGAACCTCCTCATCTGCTCCGGATCGCTTATCCTTATCTCAGCATCTATCTCAGTCTTCTCTATCTCTAGGGGGGCGTCTATGAGGGCTATCCTAGCCTTCTCAACTCTCTTAGGCATACCTGGGTGTACTACCTCTTTATCGAGTACTATACCGTACACTAGCTTAGTGTCAGCTAGGGAACCTCCGTGCTTCTTTATTATCTGGATGTTATCTATATCTACGTACTTCCTACCTCCCCTCTCTTCAACTATCTGTAGAACTGCTTTTACAGCTATCTCTGCAAAGTACTCTCTAACACCGTGCACGGCCTTACTCGTTAAAGCTGTTGAAGCCACATTCTTCAGTGTTTCGAAGTCCTGTATATCAACATCCTCTGCAAGCTCCTGTGCGTACCTTATCGCCTCCTCTAGAGCCTTCTTATAGCCGTTAACTATCACGGTTGGGTGTACGTTCTTCTCTAACAGCTCCTCAGCTGTCTTAAGCAACTCTCCGGCGAAAATCACTGAGGTCTTGGTTCCGTCACCCACTTCCTCATCCTGTCCCTTAGCGATCTGGACGAGCATCTTAGCTGCGGGGTGCTGGACATCCATCTTATCGAGTATGGTAGCACCATCGTTAGTTATTGTGACATCGCCTATGGTGTCTACGAGCATCTTGTCCATACCACGAGGTCCGTACGTGGTTCTAAGCATCTCAGCTATCGTTATAGCGGCCATCATGTTGTTCCTCAAAGCTTCATAACCAGCAGTCCTAGTAGACCCTTCCTTCAGTATTAGGACCGGTATACCCTGAGTTGGGACTATAGCAGCCCTAGCTTTTTCCGCCATCTTAGCACTCCCGTAGATCTTACATAAAACTCTTCTATTTAAGCTTTTATGTAGCCTCCTAAGTAGCTTAACCTAGTCCAAGGACGGTTTCTGTAAACTTAAACACTCTACGCTTCAGCGTTACAATGCGTATCTCACCCCAAGATAAGGAGGTAGTCGGGCACTAGATCCTAACGCTCTTTCGAATACCTACTCCGCGTCTAGAATCTCAAGGAAGGAGCCTCTAAGTTGTAGAACACCGGCCTATGGTAGTACCTCAGAGTAACACTGATAAGGCATCTATACCTACTTGCCGGGTACACATCATCGGTTCCAGAGTACTACTTCTAGGAAAGTTTTAATGCTTTTTACTCCAGACCTCTAGGAAACCTAGGGGAAGATATGATAAGAGTTAGCCGCGAGGCTGTCTATAGATTTAGAAAGGGCGGTAGTGAGGGGGTTGTAGAGGTAGTAGCGGGGCCGCGGGTGAGGTATGTAGTAATACATAAGGTCCTTAGTGGTAAGTATGTTATAGGAGATAGGGAGGAGGAGTGGAACCTTCTAGAGCATCAGGCCTTTAAGGACCTAAAGGACGTGGTTGTAGACTACAGTGACCTACCTCTAGAGATTAGGAAGGCCCTAGCTAGAGTCAGGTAGCTTCGAGCTTAGTAGTAGTTTCCAAGAAGCCATACGTTACCTACGTAGACCTCTTTAAGGCCTGCTTTACGTGCCTCGTTGTAAGCTTCTTCAGCGTGCCTTCTACTAGTTTTCGGTAGGTCCCTCAGGATGTTATCTGGGTGGAAGGCTAGAAGTATGTACGGTATCCGGGGGTTTACCGAAGCTATGTAGTTAGCTATCTGGCTAACCTCGTAGGCATCTACGTAACCTGGTACCAGTAGCGTGCTTACTGTAAGTAGCGGAGGCTCCTCCCTTCTCTTAAGTAGCTCTGCTACTAGCTTTACATTGGTTTTTACCCTTTCCACAGCTTTACGCCCATTAACGCCGGTTAAGGCCTCGTACACCTCTGGAGTCCACGCCTTCCAGTCTACCTTAACTATCCCCCCTGAAACTAAGCTAACCTCAGCCATGCTCTCCATAACCTTAGGGTTCTCGAGGCCGTTAGTCTCCCAGCAGATCCTCCTTACAGCCTTAGACCCCACCTCCGATAGTAACCTACGTGAGGTAGCAAGGGCGTGGACTACCTGAGGGCCTGGGTCACCACCGAAGTAGCATACGCAAGTTACCCTAGGATTGAGAGCAGCTTCGACAAGCTCATCTACGGACTTAAGGTACCTCCTCCTAGCGTATTCGTTCGCAAGTACAGTCTTATGCTCCCAGTTCTGGCAGAAGAGGCAGTTCAAGTTGCATGCAAAGTAGAAAACAGCTAGATTGTAGTAGCCTACCTCAACACCTCTGAATGCCGTATAATTCGGGTACCCCCTAGAGGTATTAGCCGGGCATACCGGACCGGCAACGCAGTTAGTTGGATGGGGATCGTAGTACCACATAACTAGACCGACATCAGGTCTTCCGGTGATCGGGGTTAGCCTACTACCTAAGTTACGCCAGAACCCACAGTAGCCTGTAGAGTCTGGAGGTATTTCACACTCGTTAACACATAGACTGCACCTCAACCCCGTACCCCGCGGAACATCCTCGGGTAGGTTCAGTTCATGTCTATAGCTTCTATGGGTACTACGAGCTAGTTCAAGGGCTTTAGAGCCGTAAGCTCTAAGACAACTGGAGCACGCACCTATAAAGTTACTTATAGTCTTAGACTCGGTACCGCATATCCTGCATATCCCCACCTCCCACACCTAAAAAGCCTTCGACTAGATAGCTAATAACGGCCGAGCCGTGCTCAACTAGGGGGATGGTAAGCTTACCGATGAGATAGGATGTTTAGCTCTAGCTCCGCTACCGACCTCCGAGGCCCTAAGATCTAGGCTCTTTCAGATGTGAGTAGTCTACGTACTACGTCATCCCTCGCGAGCCAGTCTACGAATACCCTGCACTCTCTAACTCCTTGAAGTATCTCTACGATCTCTCTTGAAACCTCCTCAGAGGGTTTACCGCTAGCATCAACTTCACATACCTTATCCTGTGGGTGTTCTGCTAAAGCATTAGCCGTACATACCCCTATGAGCTCCGCCTCAACGTTATCCAAGATCTTAGCCGGAGGCCAACCCCTTCTCTTAAGCCTTTCGAAGAGCTCAACGGGGTTCAACCTTATTACGAAGAGCTTCTCAAGTATATCGTCATCTACGACCTCACTATAGTGGCTGACAACCACAATCCTCCTTCCACCCATAGCTAAGCTCCTTACATACTCCTTTACACGGAGCTCATCTATAACGTAGCTAAGCATCTTCTCGTCGTAGCCTACGTAGAGACCCTCCCTAAGAACGAGCTCGCTAAGCTCGACTACCTCCGCACCGAGGGCTTCAGCTAAGTGCTTTGCCACCAAGGTCTTACCGACACCGGGGGTACCACTTATAGCTACCACTCTAGCTGAGGTCGTACTAGCCCTACCCAAACCTCCTCCCCCTAAGCACCCAGCACACCTACAGCGGTTTAAGCCTAGGCCCCTCTTAAAGGGGGATCTAAAGCACTTATATTATCGTTACACCGCCTAGGTTAGGAGGTGAGGGTGGGCCCCCTTCGTAGCACCCCACCATTAGCTCCGCGAGAGACTTCTCTGGCTAGCACGGTGTTAGCATGTTTGAGGAAGTTAAGGTTCTCCGCTCTGATGCACATAGCTACGCTACTGCTATGTCTAGCTCTTAAAGCGGTAACACAAACCTACCACGCTACAAGTTCTTATCGGTGAGGTAAGGCTCATTGAGTACTTCCTTAAGCTTAGGGGCTCCTTTAACTCGAGGAAGTTCGGCATCGCGGCAGTACTGACCGCTGCGAATCTCGTTATTAAGTGCGTAAGTAGCATACCGTGGCTTGAGGTTCTCAGATCCGCTCTAGGATACGTAGATCCCTTAGTGCCTCTAGTAGCTTGGTTACTGGTACTTACTGAGGCGAAGGCGTTGGAGTTTGACTTGACCTACGGGAGAATTCAAGTATAATACAGCTATCGGCAACCGATCCCTCGCAGGTAAGGTAGCTACAGCTAGTCCAGCCCCCAGCTTGCTGGAGCTCTAAGTTCCAGCTTTTTAGCTATAAACCCCTTAGCCTAGGGGGTAGTATTGAGGAGGCTTCCGCGCCATCCTGTGGAGGATATTAGAGGTAAGCTTAGTAAGTCTCTTGCCGGCAGGTATGTAGCTTTAGGGGTAACCTCATCGGTATCTATGTACAGAAGCTTAGACCTGGCTAGGGAGCTTATAAGGCTGGGAGCAGATGTCCACGTAGTAATGAGCCCCGAGGCTGCTAGGTATATCCACCCACGCTTATTTGAGTGGGCTACAGGTAACGACGTCTTCGTAAGGTTCTCCGGTGAGGTGGGGCACATAGCCTTAGCTGAGCTTTGCGATATCTACGTAGTTGCCCCAGCAACTGCTAATACCATAGCTAAGATAGCCTACGGTATCTCCGATACCTCTGTGACTGTGCTAGCACAGTCCTTCCTAGGTCTCGGAAAACCCGTAGTAGTTGTTCCAGCAGCTCACTACAGCCTCCTAAAATCCCCACCGGTTTCTGAAGCTCTGAGGAGGCTTGAGGAGTTGGGCGTTACAGTAGTACCCCCACACGTAGAGGAGGGCAGGGCCAAGTACCCGCCTCTTGAGGATATAGTCGTAGCTACGGAGGCCTCAACCCTAAGGGGTAAGGACCTTAAGGGAGCTCGTATTCTGGTTACCGCGGGTCCCACTAGGGAGTACATGGATAGAGTTAGGTACCTAACCAACGCTAGCTCCGGTAAGATGGGCTTAGCTATAGCTAGGGAAGCCTACTTTAGGGGTGCTGAGGTAACCCTAGTCCACGGACCACTAGCTGTGGATGTACCTTACTACATCAGGTCTGTAGCTACGGTATCAACTAGAGAAATGCTGGATGCAGTTCTAGCGGAACTTTCAATACGGGACTACGACGTAGTCATACTTGCGGCAGCTCCCGTAGACTTCGGGTTTTCTCAGAGCTTTGAGGGGAAGGTAAGTAGCGATATTGAAGAGCTTAGCGTAACCCTAGTGCCTACACCTAAGATATCGCTAAAGGTTAGGACTGCGTTTAGAGGTTTACTAGTGGGTTTCGCTGCGGAGTTCGCCCAAGGGGATCTTAACGAGCTGGTCTCGAAAGCTCAGGATAAGCTAGTGAGGAGGGGGTTCGACATTATCGTAGCTAACGATATAAGTAGGCTCGATATAGGCTTCTCATCAGAGTACAATGAAGTTGCTATAGTGGATAGATCCGGTGCTGTAGAGGTAGTTAGTAAGTCACGTAAAGTTGAGGTAGCGAGGAGGATACTAGACTACGTAGTAAAGTACCTCAGGGAAAGGAGTCCAGGTTGACTCTAGTAGAGGTACCGCTTAACGTAAGCGGGTTCTGGATCCCAGTTAGAGGTAGCTCATACCTCGATACGGGCTCTCTAGGTGCTAGCTTAACTCTCCACCCACCGGTAGTCTTCAGAGTATCTAGAGGCAGTAGCCCGGTATCGATTAACGGGGTTTACCTAGAGGAATACCACAAGGTTTCAGAGTACCTTAGAAACCGCGGGGTATCCCTCTATGGTAGCTCACCAATACCCCTAGGTGCTGGCTCAGCTGTTAGTGGAGCCCTTGCTATAGCTTTGGCCTATACGTACCTAAGCCTAACCGAGGGGGTGGACCCCAGCACACGCAGCATAGGTATTCTAGCTCACAGAATAGAGCTCGATACACGTGGAGGTTTGGGGGACGTCATCTGCCAGCTCATCGGGGGAGGGCTAGTTCTCAGGCGTAGAGCTGGTCCTCCGGGCTACGGTGAGGCGGTGAGAGTGCCGGTAGAAGAGGACGTAGAGATCTCCTTAGGGCTACTAAGTAGGAGGCTTACAACTAGGGAAATGCTAGAGAGGTACTGGGGTACCTTCGTTAAAGCCGGTCGCGAGGCTTACGCAGCTTTCCTACTAAGACCCAGCTTACGCACGTTTCTAGAGGTCTCCAGAAGGTTTTCAGCTGAAGTAGGGTTTCTAACATCTGAAATAGCCTCAAAATTGGATAGCATCCTTGCACCCCTCTCAGGGAGGGTAATAGGCTACTTTATCAAAAAGTCACTAGTAGTAGTAGTCCACGAACCCGGTCTTGGCGAGGCTCTTAGGGATAGGTTAACGAAAGGGTTATGCTACTACGTAGCAACACCGTTTAGACTAGCTAGAGAGGGAGCTAGGCTAACACAGGTAACCGCGGCTGAGTATTTCAAGGAAGGTTAGGATCGTGCGTATCTACAGTTCTCTATGTATTGAAAATCTTACGGAGGAGGCAGTTAAGATTTTTGGGAGGTGGTGCTAAGTTACGGAGTTTAGTTTAAAAACGCTGTACTAAAGTATATACTACGGGGCCCGTAGCTCAGCCAGGATAGAGCGCCGGCCTCCTAAAGGGTAGGTCCTTCGGTAACGCCGGGGAAGCCGGATGTCGGGGGTTCAAATCCCCTCGGGCCCGCCACAAAATACTCCTAAACCCGACAATGTTCTCCCTATACAAAGATCCTCTCCTCTCAGTTTCAATAGGAAGGTATCTACCCGCATGCTACCAATTCTACTAGAAGTAGCTTGGTGCGGGGGGTGGGATTCGAACCCACGCAGGCCTACGCCAGCGGGTCTCTAACTACTGCTGGAAGGTCTTAAGCCCGCCCCCTTTGACCTAGCTCGGGCACCCCCGCCCAAGGTTAGCTCAGTATTAAGGTTTAAAAGTCTAAGAGCTACAGGCTAGAAGGAGCTCCATTTTTAGCTATACTTTCGGTGGTTGGAGCTAGAC
>CAYTXX010000016.1:0-20453 GCA_964442165.1 uncultured Desulfurococcaceae archaeon
TCACAAGTAATCACAGATATCTTCATTTATCACAACCCCTGCAACAGCTCGTCTGAGGTTAGGTGGAGCTGTTAAAACTTAAATAGCTTCTGAGGGTTCTTGGAGTAGGTAGAGGAGGGTGTCGTTTAGGCATATCGTGAGGATAGCTGATGTGGATATAGATGGAGAGCTACCCCTAGAGTATGGGTTAGCAAAGATCAAGGGGGTAGGTCCTAGGATTGCGCGTGCGTGTATAGTAAAGCTAGGTCTCGACCCGCGGATGAAAGTAGGATACCTTAGCGAGGAGGATGTGGATAGGATAGAGGAGTTCCTAAGAGACCCCATTAAGTTCGGCGTACCTGAGTGGTTTGTAAATAGGCGGAAGGACTACGAAACCGGTGAGGATAGGCACCTAATAGGCTCTGAGTTGATACTAGCTGCACGGCAGGATATAGAGAGGGAGATTAGGATAAGGTCGTGGAGAGGTACTAGGCACTCGCTAGGGCTTAAGGTTAGGGGTCAGCGTACGCATACTACAGGTAGGATAGGCCCGGTAGTTGGAGTTACCAAGGGTAAGGCTAAGCAGTAGGTGGTAGGCATGGGAGATCCGAAGAAGCCTAGGAAGAGCTGGGAGAGACCGGGGCACCCTTGGGTTAAGGAGAGGCTTGTAGAGGAGATGGAGCTTGTCGGGCAGTACGGCTTAAGGAACAAGAGGGAGCTTTGGAAAGCTCAGACAGTACTTAGGAGGATTAGGGATAGGGCTAAGGCACTTCTATCACTACCGGAAGAGGAGAGAAGAGCTCGTGAAAGATCCTTAGTTAGAGCCCTCTACAACCTAGGCTTACTGAGTAGTGAAGATGCCTCGGTTGACGCTATCTTAGGACTTACGGTGAGGGACGTCCTAGAGAGGAGGCTTCAAACCATAGTTTACAGAAAGGGGTTAGCCAGGACAATACATGAAGCCAGGCAACTAATAGCCCACGGGCACATAGTCATAGGGGGACGTAAGGTAAGGTCTCCGGGTAGGCTGGTAACTAGGGAGGAGGAGCAGCTAGTGGACTACGCTGTAACATCACCCCTATACAGGAGGAGGATTAGCTCCGCTAGCTAGGTGAGAGAGTATGGGTATGTCCCTACGTGAGCTTAAGTGGGGTGTTGTCCACATATACAGCTCCTTCAATAACACCATAGTCCACATAACTGACCTAAGTGGTGCTGAAACAGTCTCGCGCTGGTCTGGGGGGATGGTAGTTAAGGCCGATAGGGAGAAACCCTCACCCTATACAGCCATGATGATAGCCTACAGAGCTGCTCAGGACGCTATGGATAAGGGGGTAGCAGCTGTCCACATAAAGGTACGTGGAGTTGGGGGGCACGGACCGAAGATCCCGGGACCAGGAGCTCAGGCAGCGATAAGGGCTATAGCTCGCTCAGGCCTAATCATAGGTAGGATAGAGGACGTTACCCCAATACCGCACGATACTACCAGAAGGCCGGGTGGAAGGCGCGGTAGGAGAGTGTAGGGGTGTAGGATGGTATCTGTAGAGGTAGTTAGGAGAGGCTCCGACGAGATCACCGTAGTACTCAAGGATGTTCCGCTGGAGTACGCAAATGCCCTTAGGAGAGCTTCCTTAGAGGAGGTTCCGACCATGGCTATAGACTACGTTGTTTTCTATGATAATACCTCAGCCCTAAGCGATGAGATCATATCCCATAGGCTAGCCATGATCCCTCTAACCTCCGAGAAAGCTTTAGACCGCTATAAGCCCCCCGAGGCGTGTAAGGGGGAGAAGCAGGTAGATGGTTGCTACACTAGCCTGTACCTCGAAGCTGAGACCGGTCCAGGAGAGATCCTAGTGGTTTACTCAGATACTCTAAAGCCCCAAGAGGACCCAGATGTAGTTCCAATTCGCGGTGATATACCTATAGTAATGCTAGGTCCCAGTCAGAGGGTAGTCCTAGAAGCTTGGGCTAGGCTTGGTAGGGGTAAGGAGCACGCGAAGTGGTCCCCGGTTACTGTAGCTTCCCTAACCTACCTAGCCTTAATCAGTATAGACCAAGGTAGGTGTACTAAGTGCGGGTTATGTGCTGAGAGATGCCCCACTGGAGCTATAAAGACAGTAAACGGAGAGCTAGTAGTTAGGGAGGATCTCTGCAACCTATGCAGGCAGTGCATTAAGGTCTGCGAACCTGAGGCAATAAACCTTAGCTGGCATAGGGATGCCTACAGGCTCCACGTAGAGTCCTCGGGAGCTCTCAGCCCAGAAAGGATACTCTTGCAGTCCGTAATCGAGGTTAAGAGAAAGCTCTTAGAGTTCTACGAAAACCTAGAGAAAGTTTTATCCAGGGTTGGTGGGGGGAGTTGAAGCGTACAGGACCTACTAACATAGTCATTAGGAAGCTCGTTAGAGAGTTGAGGAGGACCTCAAATAAGTACGGAGCTGGTGTATGGGATAGAGTTGCTGAGCTTCTTGAGAAACCGTCTAGGAGGAGGGTCTGCGTTAACGTAGGTAAGATAAATAGGTACGCAAAGCCGGAGGAGATAGTGGTGGTCCCGGGGAAGGTCCTCGGTGCAGGAACTCTGAGGAAGAGGGTTACCGTAGCTGCGGTCTCCTTCTCTAGGACAGCCCTAGAGAAGATACGCGAGGCAGGTGGTAGCACCATGTTCCTCGGAGATCTGCTAAAACTAAATCCAAGTGGAGTTAACGTAAGGGTGATAGTATGAGCTTCCAGCGTGATGTACTAGTAGACGCGGATGGGCTTATCCTAGGGAGGATGGCCAGCTACATAGCTAAGCTCCTAAAGTACGGGTATACGGTGTACGTAGTGAACGCTGAGAAGGCTGTAGTTAGCGGTGACCCTCAGATGGTTAAGGAATCCTACGCTCTGTGGCTCGAGGTAAAGACCTTGAGGAACCCTGCTAAGTGGTCCCCGCATAGACCCAGGAACCCCATAGCTATAGTTAAGTACACGGTTCGCAACATGCTTCCGAAGGATCCGTTTAGGAAGCTGCTTCTCCTAAAGAAGCTTAAGGTATACGTAGGGTACCCTGAGGAGGTGAGGAAGCTGAAGCTCCAGCCTATGGAAATACCCGATGCTAGGGCTGAGAGGCTTAGGCATAAGTACGTTACTGTAGGTGAGGTAGCTAAGCACCTCGGGTGGAGGGGTAGGGTATGAGCACGCGCGGTAAGGAGCTTAGAGTAGTGATATCCGTAGGTAAGAGGAAGACAGCTATAGCGAGGGCTGTAATTACTCCAGGCTCTGGGAGGGTCTGGGTTAACGGGGTCCCGATAGAGATCTTCCCCATAGAGCTAGCTAGGCTTAAGATGATGGAGCCCCTACTTCTCGCTGGAGACGCTATAAGGAACTCCGTAGATATAAAGGTAAACGTTGGGGGCGGTGGGGTTATGGCGCAGGCAGATGCTGTAAGGGTAGCCATAGCTAGAGGTCTCGCAGCTTTCACCGGTAGTGAGGAGCTTAAGCAGCTCTACAGGGAGTACTCGAGGTACATGCTAGCTGGTGACCCTAGGCAGACGGAGCCTGAGAAGTGGATGAGGTACAGCGCTAGGAGGTGGAGGCAGAAGTCCTATAGGTGATATAGGTGCTCATACCGGTTAGATGCTTTACCTGCGGTAAGGTCATAGGGCACCTCTGGAAGACCTATATCGAGAGGGTTAAAGCTGGTGAAAGCCCTGAGAAGGTGCTGGATGAACTAGGTGTAAAGAGGTACTGCTGTAGGAGGATGCTGCTCTCCCACGTAGACCTAATTGAGGAGGTGGTTGTCTACGGGAGGAAGGTGTAGGGTATGAGCTCCCAGAAGAGATACATGGATGAAGCGCAAACGAGTTCGGAGCTACTAGTACCTGCTGAGCTTTACCTGGAGGCCGGTACCCACATAGGTACCTATGTATGCACTAAGTACATGAGGAGATTCGTATACAAGGCTAGACCAGATGGACCCTACATCCTAGACATCAGGAAGACCGACGAGAGGTTGAGGATAGCTGCTAGGTTCCTAGCATCCTTCGAGCCAAGCACCATCCTAGCGGTCTCAGCACGACCCTACGGCTTCACCCCGGTTACTAAGTTTTCGGAGTTCACCGGCTCTAAGTACGTAGTAGGGCGCTTCATCCCGGGTACCATAACTAACCCGTACCTGAGTAATTACGTAGAGGCTGAGGTACTGCTAGCATCAGACCCTAGAGTCGATGAGCAAGCTATCGAGGAGGCCTCTAGGGTAGGTATACCAGTAATAGCTATAGCCAGTACGGATGCTAAGCTAACCAACGTAGACTTAGTAATCCCTGGTAACAACAAGGGGAGGAAGTCCTTAGCTCTAATATACTGGCTACTAGCTCGGCAGGTACTTAGAGAGAGGGGTGTCCTACTAGCTGACGGTAACCTACCGGTAAGCTACGAGGTTTTCGAAACTAAGGTGTCAGCTGGTGAGCGTTAGAAGGCCTGTAGTCGCCGGTCAGTTCTACGAGCGAGAACCTGGGAGGCTTAGGAAGCAGATTGAGCGGTGCTTTACCCACCCTCTAGGGCCGGGTCGCCTACCTAGCGAGGAACCTAGCTTAGAGAGGGTCAGCCTAGGGTTTATTGTACCGCACGCGGGCTACATGTACAGCGGTCCCGTAGCTGCACACGCTTACTACCAGCTCTCACTGGAGAGGGCCCCTGAGGTAGTAGTAATACTAGGCCCTAACCACACCGGTGTAGGTCCCTCAGTATCCGTATACCCCGGAGGCTCCTGGCGTACCCCCTTAGGGGATACTCCAGTAGATGAGCAGGTAGCTACTGCTATAGTGGATAACAGCCACTTCGCAAAGCTCGATACCTCAGCTCACGAGTATGAGCACTCAATAGAGGTTCAGATACCCTTCCTACAGTATACTATTAGGAGGAGCTTCAGTATAGTCCCAGTAGTAATTCTGAACCAGGTACCTAAGGTAGCTGAGGATCTAGCTAAATCCATACTAAAAGCTGCGGAGACCTTGGGGAAGGAGCTCCTAGTAGTAGCTACAACAGATCTAACACACTACGAGCCCCACGAAGTAGCGTATAGTAAGGATAAGCTAGTGATAGACTCAATACTGAGGCTAGACCCGGAGGCCATGTTTAGGACCGTTTTAGAGAGGGACATAAGCATGTGCGGTCCCGGGAGCACCATGGCCCTGCTATACCTAGCACGCGCCTTAGGCTCTAAGGGAGCTAGGCTACTAAAGTACTCAACCTCCGGGGACGTAACTGGGGAGAGGGACTGGGTCGTAGGCTACGCTTCTATTCAGGTGCTCATTTAGCGCTTATTTAACGCTATGTGCTCCTACTCCACGTCGAACCTTACCCTCTCCAGTATCTCCTCCTCAGCTAGACCCCTGCCGATAGACCTACCTAGTTTTGTGTACTTAGCTAAGACTAGGTAAGACCTCACCACTCTCTCGTACAGCGTGCACTCGCTTTCTAGGGACTTACCGTCCGATAGCACTACCCTAATCCTAGACCTCCTCGTAGATCCCGACTCGCAGTCCTCTAGGCTTACCTCCTTAACTAACCCTACTAGAGCAAGACCCTCTAGCTCTAATAGAGGTACCGGCACGACACCCTAGGTCTGTGTTCCGGATGCAATATAAGCTCCCTTAGGGGAGCGCCACCGCAACTTAAAAACTAGCTCTCGGTGGAAAGCTGGGTAGGAGGTTGAGCTGCTTCGATACTGTTGAGGAGTTCATCAAGAAGTATGAAATTAGTGGTTTTGTTAAGCGGTATGAGTCCCCAGTAGAAACAGTCGAGAAAGCTTCACAGGTAGCTGGGGTTAGCCCATCGGACATAGTGAAGACCGTAGTGATAAGCTATAGCAATGGGTTTGCTACTATTATAGTACCGGGCGACCGCGTAGTCGACCTTAAGAAGGTTTCACAGGTACTAGGAGTAAAGAAGGTTAGGCTAGCTAAACCTGATGAGATTAGGGAGATCACTGGCTTTGAGGTTGGTGGGGTCTCACCTCTCTCTGAGTACGTTAAGAGGAACACGGTTATCGTATTCGATATCAGGGTCCTAGCTAAGGACTTTGTGTGGTGTGGTGGAGGGGATAGGTACAGCCTAGCGTACGTCTCCGTGAGGAGGTTAGTAGAGGTTCTTAACCCCTTAGTAGCTGACGTCTCCGTGGAGCGGGTGTAGACTCTGTCTAAGCCTAGTAGGTCTAGAGGCTATAGAGCTGAGCGCGACCTCGTAGTTACCCTCTGGAGGAGAGGCTTCGCCGTAATGAGAGCACCCGCTAGTGGAGCTAAGGTTAAGAGGGCGAGATACCCTGATGTAGTAGCTATTAAGAAGGGGCATACAGCTGTGTTCGAGGTTAAGTCCAGGTCTAGGGAAGGTACAGTGTACGTAGATAAGGAGCAGGTGGAGAAGCTCCTGAGCTTCGCTGAGAGAGCTGGCGGTAAGGCTTACATAGCCATTAAGATAGCTGGAAGGGAGTGGCTCTTCGTACCGGTAAACAGGTTGGAGGACTCCGGTAGGAGCTACAGGGTAAGTAGGGAAGCTATTAATGAGGGTATGACTATAGAGCAACTAGAGGTGGACCTAGGACTAGTGGAGACCTTGGATAAGTACGTTGGGAAGAAACAAGGAAATAGCGGTAACCTAGGGGAGAGCTCACTAAACAGTTAGTGCTAGGGAATCGAGTACCCTAGGTACGTAGACCTCTACCGAGGGACTGAGCCCAAGCTCCTTGCTCCTCCTTAGGATGGTGTTCTTAAGGCTCTCCAAAGCTGATGGCTCACCGTGGTTTAGCACTATTCTCTTCGGTTTAGTCTCTATATCCCTTAGGTACTTAAGTATCTGGTTTCTATCGGAGTGCCCTGAGAAGCCCTCGATGGAGTACACCTTCATAGCTACCTTAACTACCTCTATCTTATCCCCAACGAGTACGTGGACCTCCTTAGCTCCGTCCCTTACCTTCCTACCTAGAGTTCCCTCGACCTGGTAGTTAACGAAGATCAGGGTGTTCTGAGGATCAGGTGCCATCATTCTAAAGTATTCGACGGCTGGACCTCCATTAAGCATTCCGGACGTAGCCAGTATTATGCAGGGATCCCTAGACTCCACTATCTCGTACCTAGTCGTAGCTCCAGCTACAACCTCGAAGGAGTCGTAAAGGAACGGGTTCTCGGAGTTGTATATTGCATCACGTAGCTCCCTTGAAAGGAGCTCTGGGTATGCTGTATGTATAGCTGTAACCTCGTTTATCATTCCGTCTATGTATACGGGTACGCTAGGTAACTTACCCTGCTTCATAGCGTTAGCTAGTACTAGCAGAACCTCCTGCGACCTCCCCACAGCTAGGGAGGGTATTAGAACCTTACCACCACTTTCTATAGTACTCTTTACTATCTCCACCAGCTTCTCAGCGGATGCCTCCCTACTCGGCTGCTCGGTGTTACCGTAGGTACCCTCTATTATCAGGGTATCAACTCTCGGAAACCTGTTGTGGGCCTTATCGAGTAGTAGGGTCTTATCGTACTTGAAGTCCCCGGTATAAACTATGTTGTGAAGACCATTACCTATGTGTAGGTGGGCTATAGCTGAGCCTAGTATGTGGCCAGCGTTGTAGAGGGTTAACCTAGTATCCGGTGTGATATCGGTGACCTCACCGTACCTTAGGGTTATGGTGTGTAATAGCGCCTCCTGAACGTGTCTAGCTTCAAAGGGTAGGCTCCTACCCTCCCTCCTCGTTAGCTCTATCAAGTCCTTCTCCAGTAGTACCATGAGGTCCCTAGTTGCCTGAGTCATGTATACAGGCCCCTCGTAGCCGTACTTAAAGAGGTAAGGAACTAGACCCACGTGGTCTAGGTGCGCGTGTGTAACTACGACAGCATCCAGCTCCTCCGGCTTCAACCCTATAGCGTCTACCCTTGGTGCTAATCCCTTAAGAGTAGAGCTACCTGGGTTAAGCCCGAAGTCCAGTAGGACCTTGGACTCAGCGGTCTCTACTAGTATAGCCGACCTACCAACCTCCATAAAGCCTCCTAAGGCGGTTACCCTAACGTAGTTATCCTTAAACAGTACCTCTCTGTGTATCCTCTCTCCAACAGCTCTGAGAAAGCTTAGCCTAGCTGGGGACTGCCTTATGATGTAGTTAAGCTCTGACTCCAGTATGGTGGACCTAAGCGGGGGCTTCCTAATTATCTTAGGCCTCCACCCGGTCTCTACGAATATCTCCTTAAAGAGCTTCCTGTCCCCCTCTATAAACGCCTGCGGGTTAGTGGTCTTTATAACGACCTCTCCTAGGACCTCGTCGAACACTATATCGCTATCGCTCTCTATTAGGTGCTTAGCCTTAGATAGTATTGCCTTCCTTGCTTCAGCTTCGCTCGCTCTACGCAATTCGTCTACCCTAACTACAACTCTTTTCTTTATTGCTTTGGCCAGGCTCTTGAGGGTCTCCTCGCCCTCTATTATGAACGATACGTTCCTTACGTAAACTACTACCTCAGGTCCTTCGAACTCTATCCTAGCGACCCCAGCCTCTGGTGGGAGCTTCTTGAATATCTCGATCCTTATGTTCTCCCTAACGTCGTCAACGAACCTTATCTCTCGAGCCACACCCATCAGCCTAAGCTGAAGAACCTCTCCTCGATCCCGTTAGCCCTTACTATAGCTACGTCTACAGCTTCACCACTGAATACGTCCCTCCTAGTTGATGACCTTACAGCCTTAACGGCTAGCTGCACAGCCTCTTCCTCACTAAGGTTTTCCCTATACTCCGCCTCCAGAATACCTATAGCTATTGGAGAACCTGATCCCGTTGCTGTAAACTTGTCCTCAACGTAGTCCCCGAAGAACTCTATGTTGAAGAGCCTAGGTCTATCGTCGTAGCCTGCGAGTATGAACTGAACTATGAAGGGGGTGTACTTGTACGTGTTGAGGATTAGCGATAGGTACGAAGCTAGGGACCTAATGGGTATTCTCGCTCTGTTGGTTACGCTGTACTCGGTAGCCTTTATCCTAAGGAGAGATGCCAGTACCTGGGTATCTGCAACTAGACCTGCTGTAGTTAGAACCGCGTGGTCCGCGATCCTGACTATCTTCTTCACAGCTTTGTGGGCTATGTACGTACCACTACTAGCTCTCCTATCTGCCGCCACTATTGCAGCGGTCTCAGTTACCAGCCCCACCGTTGTTGTACCGTGTAGAACTCTCAACTCGCACACACCTACGTTGAACTCCGAGCTTAAATCCTTACGCACCTTATAAGTTTTAGTGAAGCTGTATTGAAGCACGTAATAGACCTATTTAAGAAGGTTCTCGTAGGCTATGGTACTGCAAGAGAGCTCGGTAGAGTTATTACTGAGCTAGGACTGGGTAAGAGGATTGCCGTAATTACGGGAGCTTACGTAAGGAGGGCTATAGTAGAGCCTCTGGTGGGTGAGCACTTAGGGGACTTTGAGGTAGAGATCTTCGTAGTAGGGAGCCCTTCGGTAGATGAGGCTAGCTCCCTAGCAGACCCTGTAAGTAAGTATAGACCCTCTGTAGTAGTAGCTATTGGAGGTGGTAAAAGTATAGACGTAGCTAAGTACGTAGCACACCAGCTAGGCTTAAACTACATAAGCGTACCTACAGCAACATCTCACGACGGTATAGCATCTCCCTTCGCATCCCTAAGGGGGCTTACTACCGTTTACTCCGTAAAAGTATCCCCTCCGGTAGCCGTGCTAGCGGACCTCGAGCTGATATCTAGGGCCCCTCGAAGGGTTGCCCTAGCAGGGGCTGGAGACCTGGTCGGGAAGATCGTCGCTGTAAGAGACTGGAGGTTAGCTCATAGACTGAAAGGTGAGTACTACGGTGACTACGCAGCCTCCCTAGCTCTGCTATCAGCTAAGCACATAGTAGCTTTCAGTAGCACCATAGCTAAGGGAGGGGTGGAGGGGCTTAGGATACTAGTAGAGGGCTTAATAAGCTCCTCAACAGCGATGTGCATAGCCGGGAGTACTAGACCTGCAAGCGGTTCGGAACACCTCTTCAGCCATGCCCTAGATATTGTAGCTAACTACCCGGCTCTACACGGAGAGCAGGTAGGTGTAGGTACTATACTGATGAGCTACTTACACGGGCTTAACTGGAGGCGAATTAGAAGAACCTTGAAGAGGATAGGGCTACCGGTAACAGCTAGGGAGTTAGGGGTTAAGGATGAGCACGTTATTGAAGCTCTAACGATCGCGCACAAGGTAAGACCGGATAGGTATACAATACTAGGTGAGGGAGGCCTTACAAGGGACGCAGCCGAAGAGGTAGCTACGATAACGGGTGTTGTAGGTGGAGGTAATAAAGACCCTAGTAAGTAGGTGTGTAGCCAAGCCCGGCCACCGCTTCGTATTCTCTGGAGAGCTACCTGAGTGCGGTAGGTGTAGGTTTAGATCAGCGTGCGTATCGAAGCTAAGGGTTGGTAAGGTCTACGAAGTCGTTAGAGTTTACGAAATAGTGAATAGGTGCCCAGCTCTCGGTGAGGTGATAACAGTCGACGTTAAGCCAGCTAGAGTTGAGGTAGCTCTAAGCGCTAGGGCATCTATAGAAGGAGCTATAACGACGTACAAGCACATCGTCTGTAAAACCTCGTGTAGGTATAGCGAGCTATGTAGAAGCCCCTGGATAGCCGATGGCTCTAAGGTGAAGGTACTTTCAGTACTGGGGAATCTTGAGTGTGCCGTAGGTAAGGATATCTTCAGAGCCGTAGTTGTTCAGGTTTAGAGCTAGCGCAAACTACTCTACGTGCACTAGCTCCTAATCTATGAGCTTGGTGTTTATCTGGACTACCTCCTCACTTATCGTGTTTCCGCGGACCATCTTCCTCCTTCTCTCCCCCTTATCGCGTGGGTGGAAACCAGGCGGCTCTGAGAGAAGTAGTGCTCTCTTAGCACTACCGGGTAGTGTTGGTATCATGGGGAAGCCTGAGGAATCCGAACCACCGGTTATGAGTAGCCTCTTGCCGGGTATACCGACAACGGAAGCATCTACGTACTCCCCTATCTTCTTGCCTAAGAATGCCGCAGCTTGAGTGCCGCTAACTGCTACCTGGAAGACCTTGGATCTAAAGATCTCAGCAAGAACTTCGCTACTCCCTAGCTTCTCGGAGAGAAGCCCTGATGGCACTAATACCCTGTTCTCCGGTACAGCTGGGTCTGCCTCCAGCTTAACCGTAAAGCTTACCTTCTCTTTCTTAGATCTATCCTTCCATATCCTAACCGTAGCTATTCTGTAAGGAGTGTTGAGGAGCTCGATAAGTTTAGGATTCACCTTAGCTCTTATAAGCTCCCTCCCCTCCTTCATAGACTCCGTTAGCCTTATGCCGTCGCTCTCCACCACCTTTACGTACACTACCCTAGGCTCCTTAGCTTCAGGGTCCCCCACTACTACCTTAAATGACGTCACCTCAGTGCACCGGATTCACTGCTAAGTCTCTGCTTATATTTTCTTTTGGGCTGACGCCAGAGACTTAGACTGAAAGCCTCGCTCTCTAGGTGGAGGGAGGCCGACCTTCAGGAGAGCTACTGGAGTACTCTACCTCAGCTCCCCAACCTTACCCCACTGACCTCCTCCCCACCCTTAAGGGCGGGGGTTCCTGATAGGGCGGGGAGGTTCGGGATTACATCCCCCCTTCGGGGGTTCAACCCCGGGCCGGGTCTCCGGCCCGTTACCCCTACCCCTCACGGGGCTCGGGGCTATCGGTTTTCCAGCAATCATCGCCGACGGCTCACATTATTTAGACATCATCACCGTGAAACATCTACCCCAACAGCATTAATAAGCTTTACCATCCCCGCCCTTAAGGGCGAGGCTTTCAGCTGCGGTAACTAAGGCGGTACCTAAGAATTGCCACTATACCTCCGAAGGCCTTTACCTTAACGAACGCTGGGCTTTCTTCCGGTACTACGCGTACCTCTCCCCCACTATCCTCTACTTTCTCCATAAGCTCCTCGATCTCCTCCCTCACATTGCTGTACAGCTGGTCCTCGCAGACCAGTAGCTTGGAGATCGCGCCCTCCCTCGCAGCTACCTTTATCTGCTGTAACCCGTAGGCAACTCTGTCACTGTCTGTGCTGAGGAGCCTCATAAACTCCTCGAATATACCTTCAACCACGGCTACGTTGTGGTAGTGTAGGACTTTCTTAAAGGTATCCCGCCTAATTACCTCATAAACCCCTACCCTACCACCTTCACTAACAGAGTCCACGTAGATGGGCTTACTCAACCTCCTCCTCAATTCCTCGGCTGTGAGGTCCTTCAGGAACGAGGGGGAGGCAACTATAACTACATCAGGCTCTTCCCTACTAGCTACGGATATCGTAAGCTCTACTACCTCTCTAGCCATATCCTCAGCGCTCGGCCCCCCATCCTTAAGTCCGGGAAGAACTCTTTCGATGACGAACTTAATCCCCTGATCTAGGGCTACTGCGATTGCCACCTCATCGAAGTCTAGAGCTACTAGGAGTACCTTAGCCCTTCTAGATGAAGCTTTCTTAAGCCTGCTCAGGAGCTCCCTAGTCCATTTAGGTTTAATTATTGCTAGCTCTGACCCTACGTCTATGTTTAAGGTATGGTAGGAACCCCTCAACCCGTACTCGTCAGGTCCTTCAACTATCTGCCCGTGAACCCTTAACCTACCGCTAAATGGCTGGAAGTAAACTTCTGAAACCCTAATAGCTAGAGTCATTGGGAGCCTCCTTTTGCCCTCGCCATCGATCTTAACGTCCCTCAAGGTCTTCGCTACCACGACGTCCCCCTTAGCTATAACTCCTTTAAGTACCCAGAGATCATCCTCACATTCAACCCTTAACTCTAAAACCCCGTGCTTAAGGTCCTCCCTGAGTATCTTCAACTTGCACACCGAGAACCTCTACTACACCTCATAGAGCACCTTCATACCTGAGATCCTGATGTGTACGTGGTTGAATATACCTAGGGCAGCTAGGTAGAGGAAGAGATCGACTACGTACCACTCTTCATCAGCCCCCATCATCCCAATTAGCGTAAACGGGGTCCAACTTAGCCGGAGTGGTGAGTAAGGTGGTGGTACCTCCAGTAAGTAGGCTACGTACCTCGTTAGGTATATCATAGCTAGGACCCCAGCCCATAAGGTAAGTAGGTTCAACCACATTAGCCATTTAACGCTTTTATAAAGGCTATCGTACCTAGACTTAAATAGGCGCCACCTCTTCTCCTTCTTAGGCGAGGTTTCACGTAGCTTTATTGCCACCTCCTCCATCTCCTTTAGAACCCTATCTAGCTTAACCCTCCTTACGTAAGCCCTTATAAGAAACGATATCGGTAGTAGGCATAGGATCGGTAAGGCTATGTAGGTAGCTAGACCTAGGAGTACCTGAAGTATGCTCTCGGGCATTCTACAGCTCCTCTACAGCTCTAACAAGTTCCTCAGCTGCTTGACTCGCCTGGTTCTCCCTATTAACTACGACTATTAACGCTGCTCCCGAGATAACCGAACTAGCTATAGCGTAGTACCTATAGGTAGTTAGAAGCTCCTCTAGCAGCTGCCTAGAGGAGTAGTCGCTCCTAGCCCTACTGGAGTCCCTCAGCTGCCTAGATAGTATCTCCTCGGGGGAGGCCTCTATAACCGCTATTAGGTCGGGTCTAAGCTCCCTAAGTACGCTAAGCGGTAGCCCCGGCCAGAACCCTGCTAGAGTTCTAATAACCGCGTGGGTATCCACTATACCGATAAACCTCTCCCCGGAGGCCTTCTCAAACTCCTCTCTAATAGCTTTAGCTGTTAGCTCCTGTAGCTCTCTCTGTGTTACCAGAGGTAGCTTCCTGATCTCATCTCTACTCCTAACTACACCTCTCTCGAGTAGGTAGCTCAGCATGAAGTCTCCGAAGTTTACTACCCTCACCAAGTACCCCCTCTCGCGGAGCTTCTCTGAAGCTAGGGAGAGGACCGTGCTCTTCCCTACTCCAGGGAGCCCGACGACTACGACGACCCTACGCAAGCTACTACTCACCTATGAACTTCCTAAGCGTTGGGTACATCTCCAGAGCCTGCTCGTATGTTAGAGCTGTGTAAAGCTGCTGTATTATACCAGATGCTAGTAGTAGGCCTATACCCCCTCCGAAGACTAGGAAGACATCAGCTACTACAGCTAATGATGCGACTATCAGCGAGCTGAGGATCGCTAGGGGGTATACGTACCTAGCTAGAACCGCCTCGAGTGCCTTGGGGTTAGACCTCATGCCTGGTACGCTTATCCCCGACCTAACTAGGTTCTCAGCCTGCTGTGCTGGGCTTAAGCCCCCTACCTCAACCCACATTAACCCCAGGAGTACGGCCGCACCCATCAGTACTGCCGCGTAGACTAAAGCTCTCACTGGGTTGTAGTAGACTCCTAGTAGACCCCTAGGTGGGGTTAGGTAGAGTAGGGCGCTGTTAAGGGACTCAGCCAGCCACCTATGCTGAGGTAGGTAGGCCTCAACCATGTTCCTGATTAGCAGTACGTCCGATACTATTATGCCGAAGAGTAGAACCGGTATGTTGGATACGTAGAGGAAGTTGAGCGGTACCCTACCCCTAATACCGGGTGCTCTCTGAACTGTAACCGGTATGTTTATCTTCATACCCTGTAGGTAGATTACTATGAATAGGAGTAGTAAGGTGGCTACAGCCCCGGTAAGAGATGGTAGCATAGCTGCTTCACCTCCAGCTAGGTACCCGGGTACGTACCCGTAGATAAGCCTCCTGAGGTCGAGCCCTCTCCCGATTGAGGAGCTTACTATGTAGGGTATAACACCGTAGTACTGACTTACCGTGGAGCCTTCAGGTGTCGTTATAGTTACGGTAACGGGTGCGAGTAGATCCCACACGATTGTTCTAGCTACTCCAGCTAGGATGAAGAGGCTCACGCCAGACCCTATACCGTAGCCCTTCTGAATGGTCTCGTCTAGTATGAGCAGTATTAGAGCTCCGGTAAAGAACTGCAGTGCTACCGATGCCGTTACGTAGGGGTTAAGCCTGTAAGCTAGTGCGAAGCCGGCTGCCTCTACAGCTGCTATGATTAGCGCTAGACCCTTCTCAGCTTGGGTGAAGAGCTTCCTATCCTCAGGTTTCGATAGGTCGAGCTCTATCAGCTTACCACCGACAAGTACCTGGATTATCAGCCCTGCTGTAACTATGGGTCCTATACCTAGCTGAGCTAGGGTCCCAGTAGTCGCGGCGAAGACTACCTGCATTAACGTGGGAAGCTGGGGTCCAGCACCAGCTGTAAGTGGGTACACTACTGTAGAGGCCATAGCGTAGTATACGGCTACCGCAGCGAGGGTGAACATGAGCCTGTACTTTAGATCGGGTCTCCTAGTAGGCCTAGGTACTGAAGGTACTACCTCACCTAACTTCGCGAAGTACCTCAACGCCCCCATGGAGTCTCACCACACCTACTCATAGACCTCTACCTCGACCACCCACAGTTCGGTAGACCGCGGTCTTAAACCCGCTACTCCCAGCTTAGCTAGGCTTTTAAACCCTACCACCCCCTAACCTCCTCCCTACTCTAGAGGGCGGATACCCCCGTAAGCGGGGGTGCTCGATGACGTACCCTTCCCCATTGAGAGCTTAACCTCAAGCTGAGTCTCCAGATCGCTACCTGTACCCCAAGCGAAGCTCAGAGCTATGTCCTCACAAAGCATCTCCATCCAATACGGTCTTAACTCTTGTCGCCGAGAGCTTTATAAGTCAAAGCTTATAAGCCACTACTATAGCCCTAACCGCTTCCCTTACCTATAGTAGAGGGTTTAGTTGTAAAGCCTTTTAACTACTCAGACTCCTAGTTCTGGGTTCGGACATTGGTAACGGTTAAGGAGGTGCCGGCAGATGCGCTGGTGAGGAGGCTGGCAGAGTACCTAAAAGAGAACTATAAAGAGATCAAGCCCCCTGCTTGGGCTCCCTTCGTTAAGCTTGGAGTACATAAAGAGGGGGGCCCAGATTACCGGGACTGGTGGTACGTGAGGGCTGCCAGTATCCTAAGGAAGCTGGCCATATCTGAAGGACCTGTTGGCGTAGGTACGCTGAGAACAGTTTATGGGGGTTTGAAGCGTAGGGGATCCTCACCACCGCACTTTAGGAAAGCTGCTGCGAACCACCTCAGGAAGATCCTTCAGCAACTAGAGAGAGCTGGTCTTGTATCTAGAACTCTCGGGGGTAGGGTCCTAACCCCTAGGGGTATGTCCTTAGTAGATGCTGTAGCTCACCAGGTATTCCATGAGCTAGCTAAGGAGAGACCCGAGCTAGCTAAGTACGGGCCTTAAGGTGGTAGCTAGTGGAGTACGAGTACAGCGATGAGGAGCTGGAGCTCCTTAAGAGGAGGAAGCTGGAGCAGATGATGGTGGAAGCTGAGGAGAGGAGGAGGAGAGCTGAGGAGGAGGCAGCTAGGGAGGCGCAGAGGCAGGCTATACTAAGGGCTATTCTAACCCCTGAAGCTAGGGAGAGGCTGGCTAACGTAAAGCTAGTTAAGCCTGAGATAGCCCGAGCTGTAGAGGACTACCTTATATCTCTCTTCTCCTCAGGGCAGCTTAAGGGGGTAGTAGACGACGGTACACTTAGGGATATCCTAGCTGAGATAGATATAAGGACGAGGCGTGAGATTAGGATAAGGGTCAAGCGGAAGGGTGAATAGGGTGGCCCGAGTAAAGCACGTAGCTAAGAAGCTAAGGCTGGCTAAGGCTTTGAAGTCCAACTCGGCTATACCTATATGGGTCGTAGTTAAGACCATGAGGAGGGTTACCTTTAGGCCTAGGCTTAGGCACTGGAGGAGGAGTAAGATCAAGAATGTATAAGGTGGTAGTGGTGTCTGAGTTTATCTACGTTATAAACCTCTCTAGGCTCTACTGGACGCGGAGGTATAGGAGAGCTGGTAGAGCTGTAAGCTACATCAAGAACTTCGTTAAGAGGCATACTAAAGCTGAGGTAGTGATCCTAGATAGCTCTATAAATGAGTACGTATTCAGCAGGCGCTACGATAAGCCTCCTAGGAGGGTAGCCATAGCTGTAATGAAGGTCGACCCCGAAGGTAAGATAGTTAAGGCCAGCTTAGCAGCACCCATAAGACCCTCCGCTAGGGTTAGAGGGTCTACGTAATGCAGGGCTCAGTGGATAGGGTTAGGGTACTTGGAAGCCCTCACATAGGAACCTACATGGTCGTTACAGATAGCCTAGCTCTAGTACCTAGAGGTACTGATAGCGAACTGAGGAGGAAGATCAAGGAAGTTCTATCTGTGGAGGATATCGTGGAGATCTCGATAGCCGGTACAGCTCTCATAGGGATCTTCGCTGTAGCCTCCGGTAAGAAGGTAGTCGTACCGAGTATAGTTAAGGAAGAGGAGGTTGAAGAGATGAGGAGTTTAGGTCTCAGCGTAGATGTTGTAGATACCTCGAACTTCAACGCTCTCGGTAACGTAGTACTACACAACTCTAGGGCAGCTATATTTCACCCAGAGCTAGATAAGGAAGTAGTTACCCAAATAGCTACAGCCTTAAGCCTGAGAACGTACACCCACAGCCCCGTAGCTGGTATACCGACAGTTGGCTCCGCTGCTGTAGTAACTGATAGAGGAGGCTTAGTACACCCTAACGCTAATGATGAGGAGCTTAAGAGACTATCAGAGCTCTTCGGGGTTGAGCTAGATGTCGGGACCGTGAACTTCGGGATAGGGTTTATTAAGTCGGGTCTCGTAGCTAATAACTACGGGGTACTAGTAGGCGAGCTAACAACAGGTCCCGAGATAGTTAGGGTAATGAAGGCATTCAAGGTGAGTGGGTAGATGGAGGGGGATGTAAAGGTATACCGGGTTATGGGTTTCGCGCTCTTCAGTCCAGATAAGCTTAGGAAGTGGCAGAGGTTCGTAGTTGAGGTTAGAGCCGTTAAAAAAGAGGACGCTATTGAGAAGGTGCTCTCCGACCTAGGTAGTAGGCATAAGCTGAAGAGAGCTCATATTAAGATAATCTCAGTAACCGAGATCAGCCCAGAGAAGGCTAAAAGTAAGTTCGTTAGGGATCTAGAGAAGCTTAGGGGATGGTTTGTTGAGTAGTGAAAAAGGTGTAAGAGTCCTAGTACCTCTAGAAGCTGTTGTAGCGGAGTTTGAGCGGACTAAGAAATACATCGAGGGGCTTCAGGAGAACATAAGGAGGGCTTTAGAGAGGTTAAATGACCTAGCAGTAGCTAGGGACCTCGTATCCTCTATGAAGGTCTACAAGGTTAGCGAGATCCTAGTTCCAGCCGATAAGAGCGGCTCGGTCTACGCCTATGCTAAGCTAGATAAGGTAGATAAAGTAGTAGTACATATAGGTCAGGACTACTTCCTCGAGGTCGCCTTGGAGAAGGCTATGGAGGTAATAGTCGCAGAGGAGAATGAGGTGAAGGAGCTCGTCAAAGAGCTCGAAAAGGAGCTGAGTGAGGCAACTAAGTACCTTCAAAACCTTCAGGCGATACTACTTAGTGCTAGTAGGAGAGCTGAACCTAGGGGAGAGCAGGGAAGTGCTTAGGAAGATCAGGGAAGCCGTTCAGACTCTGGCAAGTAAGGTAGCGGATACAGTAAGTAGGAAGGAGCTCGACGAGAAGGATTTAGAGAGAATATTCCAGGAGCTTGAGGAGTTGTTTATAGAGAGCGATGTGGCTTACGAGGCCATACCAACACTGTTCAGCGAGCTTAGGAGTAGGCTTCTAGGTCTTAGGGTAAGTAGGTTCAAAGAAGAGAGCGAGGTTAGGGTTAGGATTCAGGAGGCTTTAGCGGATATAGTTAGGAGGGTAGAGCCCTCGTGGGACTTGGTGGAGCTCGTACGTAGCTCCGGGGTTAAACCCTACGTAACTGTTTTCCTCGGGGTAAACGGAGTCGGTAAGACTACTACGATAGCTAAGGTAGCTAACCGCATGCTTAAGGCTGGCCTAAGGCCCGTACTCGTAGCAGCAGATACGTTTAGAGCTGGAGCGCAGGAGCAGCTAGCTGTACACGCTGAGAGGCTGGGAGTACCTATCTTCAGGGGTAAGTACGGTGCTGACCCAGCTGCCGTAGCTAAGGACGCCGTTACCTACGCCTCTAGGAGGGGCTTAGACGCGGTTCTGGTGGATACCGCTGGGAGGATGCACGTAGATGTAGACCTCGTTGAAGAGCTTAGGAAAGTCGTTAGAGTGGTGAAGCCTCATACTAAAATACTAGTACTGGACTCCCTAACCGGTAACGATGCCCTAGAGCAGATGAGGTACTTTGAAGGTGCAGTAGGCTTCGATGCTGTAGTGCTGACTAAGATGGATGCCGACGCTAAGGGTGGATGCGCTTTAACCCTAGCCCTCCTACTTAAGAAGCCCATTGTGTACGTAGGTACAGGTCAGAGCTACGACGACTTAGAGGTATTCAAAGCTGAGGACTTCATTAAGCGGATAATAGCCTAGGCCGGAAACCCGAACCCGACCTTTCCTCAGCCCTAAAGGAGGTACTCTAAAAGCTGTAGCTAAGTGTGTGAGCAGAGCCTTAGTGAGGTAATGGACCTTAACCTACGTTGGGAGGTAAGCTAGAGGAGGTCCTGGCGGCTCTCCGGCTCTGCAAGCTGGAGGCCTTTCCCGTACACTATCTTAACTACGTCAGCGATGTACTCTATGCTTGGAGCTCCACCGCTTAGCCCTAAGCTAATAGCTAGCGCCTTCCTAGCTAAGTCTACCTCGACCCTGGTCTTAACCTTACCTGAGACTATCTTACTCCCGACAACTACGGCTAAGAAGAACTTCACTATACGCTTAAACTCCTCCCTGAACTCCGGTAAGGCTTTCACTAAGTTCCCCACAGCTTTAACGGCGGCTTTCTCATCTAATACGTCGAGGTAGAACTCTGTAGCTACGTATCTAACTACCTTACTAAGTACTACCTCATCAACCGTTCCGAAGGCTTGACTCAGCATTTCTCTTACCTTCTCGGGGTTACTTTCACCTAACAACACCCTTACTACTCTATCTAAGAGTCTCTCGACCTGGAATACCTCTCCGAGAGCTCCTTCAGAGTTTAGAGTGGGTAGCCTTAATATGTTCTTAGCTACTATGTAGAGGCTGATTAACTCCTTTTCGTAAACTTCATCGGAGAACCTTATCCCTCTGAAGGGCTCCACCCCTACCTCACCTAGGGACTTCCTAAGTATCTCAACAGCTCTCCCACGGCTTACCCTAGTAGCACGCTCAGTCTCGACTATGATATCAGCTAGAGCGTTCACGTATGCCCTCAACCTAGCCCTCTTGAGAGATGTTGACATAGCCCTCCCCAACACCTTCCTAGCGACCCTCTAAAAGTAGTACCCTGAACTTATTTTCTTCAAGACGGAGAGTACCCTCTTCGGAGGTGAGGAGGCACCTAGTGAGAGCAGCCCGCTCACACCCCGGAGCTTTGTTATTTCCCTCGATAACGCTTTAAAATAGATTGTTCGTAGTGGTAAGTCTAAGGTGTTT
>CAYTXX010000017.1:0-20167 GCA_964442165.1 uncultured Desulfurococcaceae archaeon
ATGCTCTAACCTCTCTCCAACCTAAAGAGCGAGGCTCCTCAGTCTAGCTGAGTACGGAGGGTTCCTACCGTTCCCCACCTACGTTTTTCCCCTAGGTCTCCGTAGGTCGGTTTATCACGGTTTTCTCTAGCCCTCTCCCTACCTGACTTAGGAGTGGGTTTCAGAAGCTAGGGGTTACCGATAAACTTGTAGGTAGTTAGGGTTTATAGCTATAAGGTTTCGTTATTCAGATGTTTAATCATTGAGAGAATAGTATGGAAAGTACCTCTATACACATTAAAGACAGTAGCTGTAAACCCTAAAGAAACAACGTACTCTAAAGACCACAAGTACGTAATGAAGAAACACCTTAGATAAGCACACAGCATCAGCATACATAATAGCACTCAAAGCAAGAAGAAACCTACAAACCAGAAACAGCTTCTGAACCCTAGCTACATTATCCTAGAAACTCTTCAAGTTTCTTCTTAACTAAGGCATTAACTAAGGCCCCGTTAACCCTACCCCTAAGTATCGCCATAACCTTACCCATGACGAACCCGATAGCTCTATCCCTACCCCTAGCCTTAATGGTCTCCGCATTAGCTCTAACGATCTCTTCAACGACTTTCTCTACTTCCTCAGGGCTCAGAGTCCTGAACTTACTTACAGCCTCCTCAAAACTGAGGCCCCCCGCTATAGCCTTCACAACCTCGGGGATAGCCTCCTTGGCTATAACCCTCTTACCCACAGCTTCAAGTACCTTAGCTAAGGTACTATAGTCTACCTTATCTACCTCTACACCCTCCCTTCTAAGGGACTTTAGGTGGACTAAGAGGGTGGTAGCAATGATCTGGGGCTCTACGACTTCCTTAAGGTCCTCAACTAGGTCTAGGTATGCGTGGAGTGCAGGATCCTTGATTAGCTGCTGTGCTAGCTCACGTGATACTCTATGTCCCTCTACGAGGATCTTCAGGAGCTCCTCTACCCTTGGTATACGTACTTTCTCCACCTCTTTTAGGAGCTCTTCATCAACTCTTACAGGGCGTATATCGGTCTCCGGGTACATCCTAGCAGCACCTGGTTGGGGTCTGAGGTACCTTGTCGTACCGTCAGGGTTAGCTGCTCTAGTCTCCTTGGGTACCCCTACAAAAGCGTACCTAAGCCTGTCTATAACGGCTCTAAGCGCTCTGCGAGCTCTTTCTACATCCCCTATAACCAGGATGTAGGCGTCTCTTTCCCTAATTAACCCCAGTACCTCGAATAGTTTTGAAACCTCACGCTCAGAAATACCGTAAGCGGGTAGTTCATCGCTGTGTATTATCCCCCCAACACCTCCCCAGGCCTTCGCGTAGTCTGAGAGCTCAGTACCGAACCTCCTACCTGGACATAACTCTGTACCTAGGATACCCTTGAACCCAGGTAGGGGTAGGGCGTAGACCCTTAGACCTCTCTCTACCGAGGCCCTCACTAGCCTACTGGCAGTGTTTACGAAGACCTCGGTGACATCAACGAAGTCTTCCAGGACATCCTCCGGCTTCAGACCTCTCCTCAGCAGCTCATCACGTATCTTAAGTAGGGATAGCTGTCTAGAGACCTCGTACTTGGTAACCTTAGGTATGAGCTCGAGCTTATCAACGCCCTTAACCTCAATTCTTTCACCTCCGGCTATGGATATATTCAGGTCCTGCCGGATCGTGCCAATACCCCTCTTTACCTTACCGCTTAACCTCATGGTTAGCCCTATCCTGTAGGCTACTCTAAGAGCTTGCTCAGGAGTTCCTATATCAGGTGCCGTGCTTATCTCGATAAGCGGTATACCGAGCCTGTCTAGGTTGTAGACCACGTAGTCAGGTCCCTCCTCAACCTTCCTAGCAGCGTCCTCCTCGAGTGCTATGGTCTGAATACCCACTACCCCCTCCTCGTCCTCTATGTAGCCTCCTAGAGCTACGATCGCCGTTCTCTGGAATCCACTGGTGTTCGACCCGTCTACGACTACCTTCCTCATGACGTAGACCTCATCCACCGGTACCGCGTTTAAGGCCTTAGCTATCGAGAGGGCTATTACCAGAGCCTCACGGTTAAGGTCGTGCGGGGGTTCCTCATCGAGCTCTACAAGGCACGTGTAGCCCTCTGGGACTCGGTAGACTATCCTCCGCCCCCTACCTATCTCATACGCGGCAGCCGGGTCTACCTCACCGAGCTCGGACTTACCTATCCAGAGGACCCTAGAGACCTCAGTGTACCTAACACCATCAGGTGCTAGCTTAGCTGGGCAACTACAGAAGAGCTTAGTAGAGCTATCTAGCTGCTGGTGTATCTCAAGCCCTACACGTAGCCCCACACTCTTGTAGTCAATTTCCATGGAACCACCTAGGGAAGAGCTCGTAGCTCTGAGTACCACCGATCTCGTAGGCGAAGTTCGTAAGGAGTAGGGACCTCAACCTCCCCGGGTCCTCGTGGGGGAAGCTACCTATGAGCCACGAAAGCTTCACGAAGGCTACCTCCGGGAGCATGTCATCCACCGGTACGGCACCAGCCTTAAGTAGCTTTCTCCCGGTGGTGTACACGTCTAGGTCGACACGACCGAAGACCGTCTGAGTACTCATCGCTACCACTACCCCGGCTTCTGAGGCTCTCTCAATGCTAGGTATGCACTCATCCCTAACGTGCCCAAGCCCTGAGCCCTCTATTACTATCCCCCTGTACCCTCTATCCACTAGGTAGTCTATCAAGCTACAGTCCATCGACGGGTAGAACTTCAGTAGAGCTACCCTACTACTAAATCTACTCATAACTACCACGTCCCGGCTTCTAGTTCTAGGTATGTACCTACCGTTAACCACCTTAAGCGCCCTCTCCTTTGGGAAGACCTTCGCCAGGGGTAGGTCGTTTATCGACTGGAAGGCATCCCTCCTACTTGAGTGGACCTTCCTCACGCGTACTCCTCTGTGGACTAGGACGTAGATGTCGTCGCTAGTTCCATGCATAGCTACTACGACCTCAGCGAAGGGAGCCTCCTTAACTATGAGAGGGCAGGCCTTAAGGTTATATAGGGCATCGGTACTAGGTCTATCACTACTCCTCTGAGCGCCAACTAGGATAACTGGGTTGCCAAGACCTCTGAGGGAGAAAGCTAAAGCAGCTGCGGTATAGGACATGGTGTCCGTCCCATGGGCTACTACTACCCCATCGGCACCGGATGCGAGGTGCTTACCGACCTCCTCGGAAATCCGGGACCAGTCCTCCGGGGTCATGTTCTCACTGAACTTCCTCATCAAGTCCGAGACCACGAGCTCGTAGCACAGCTCCCTAAACTCAGGTACGAACTCCACTAGCTCATCAGCTCTTAGAGCAGGTCTAACTGCTCCGGTTTCGTACTCCACCTTACTAACAATCGTACCACCAGTACTTATGAAGGATATTCTCAGATCGCCTCCTCCTGTAATAACGGACGTCCCGTAGACCCTTTCATACGATGGTAGCTTTAGGTACCCCTCGGAGAGAACCTCCACTGAGGCCCCTTCCAGGGATAACCCTACGTTGTACCCGTTAGGTAGCTTAAGCACTAAGTACCCCTCGGAGGTAAACTCTGTAGATGGCATTACCACACCCTCAACAACTAGACTACCCTTAACCACCCTCACTAGGTCACCAGGCCTTACGCTAGCCAACCCCCACACCGCAGGATCTCGCCATTAGGAGGCATAAAAGTAGTAGAGAGCTCACGGAAAGCTAGTAGTAGCTGTGCAAACGCTTATAAGTTCTGGGAAAGTGTAGCATTGGGGCGGCGGCCGAGGCGGGAGAACCCCCGTGACCGGGGTTCGAATCCCCGCCCGGCTACCACTACCCCTGCGGGAAGCTCTCCACGTATATGGCTTTAACTACTACCTTACCACCGTCCTTTGGGCAGGTACCGACAGGCTTACCTACGTAGTCCCCCTTGTCGTACTTCCTAACCTCCTCGTAGCCGCACCTAATGCACCTTAGTACGGAGATCAGCTCCTCCCGTATAGGCCTAGGCTTCCGGGTCGACGCTACTAACCAAGGTAAGAGTGTAGTTATCAGTAGGAGCATGGAAAGTATTAGGAGACTTACTAGTAGGGGGTCCACTACCGCACACCTACTGTATTCCCTACTCCGATAACTATTACCCTACCCCCCTCCTTGACCTTCTCCCTGATTATCCTTAAGACCTCCTCGTAGGCCCTTACAGTTGCTTCGTAGAGCTTCCTACTTAGAGGGCTTAGAGCCTCTACCTCACTCATCTTAACTACCACTGCGTCTAGAGGTATTGAGTACTTACTGGCTACTCTCTCCATAGCTATCTTCTCAGGGCCTACATCCCCTATAGCAGCGCCAGTACCGTAGGCTACCTCACCCGTCTCCTCGCTCTCCAGCTTAAGGGCCGCGTCAACGGTTATTATCCTATCTACAGGTCCCCCTATCTCCTCTATAACCCTCTCTAAAGCCTCCCCAGGCCACCCAACGTTAGAGCCCGGGCCGGAGGCCTTAATGACGTACACCTTCCTACCCTCTACCTCGACTTCGTAGAGGTCTGTACCCTCAATTACCTCACGGGATGGCTCACCCCAGTTGGAGATTATCTTAGCTACGAGAGGTCCTACGCTATCCCCTATGGGTAGCCCCGACGTGAAGGCGTTGAGGGAGTTAGCGTAGGCCTTAGTTAGCTCAACTATCTCAGGCATCTGAATAGCAAGCTGCATAACTAGTATCCAGTTGTTGTACTTAAGCCCAAGCTCTAGGTAGTGCCTTACGAGCTTGTTGATCAGTCTAATAACTCCAACTACCTCCAGTACCGTTTCAACCGAGTGCTGAATGCTTCTCTCCACCCTTCCTAGGACAGTCCTAACGTAGTCCCGTACTGAGCTCTCCCTAGTCCTTATCAGGTGCTTGTACCTTCTGATAATATCCGTAGGCTCCAGCTCAACCGGTCTTATGAGGAAGAAGTTGCTTATAAAGCCCTCCAAGACCTTAGCTGGCTCGCTTACCCCCAGACTACTCATGTAGCTAACAGCCTTCCTCCTAGCATCTACCTCAAGCTCCTCCAGCTGGTAGATCTTCCTTCTAACGAAGGAGGAGTACCTCTGAAGCTGTATCCTCTGAGGTATATCGGTGAAGTTCATTATAAACGAAGCTAGGAATAGCAGGACTATCAGGTACGATACTATGTTATTACCCCCCTCCACGAGCACACCCCGAGTTTCTCCTTCCCCAGTAGCTGTGGTTACAGGTATTTATTTCTCAGCTAAGCATTTCTAAGCATAGCCCCGGCTAGGGTTCCCGCTAAGCGCTAAGAGGTGCGCCTAGCTTTGGGTCGCCTCGGTCATTTAGGGGTGGAGTCAAATCACCTATCATTATTGGAGTCTTCAATCATCCCGGAGTGCCGCCGCGGGGATTCGAACCCCGGATCTCCGGATCTCCCAGCCGACCGTATGAGTCCGGCGCTCTAACCAGGCTAAGCTACGGCGGCACTCCGGTTAGTAGTTTACCTCAGTAGCTTAAATAGCTTACCTCGCAGTCGAGGGCTCAGCCCTTAAGGGTAGACCTTCACCTAACTACTCGCTCAGTTTCCTACAGCTTTAAATATTCCAGCTAAAGCACTACTGGGAGTTTAAGGTGGGATATCAGAGTAGCGATGTCAGCCTGGCTGAGTCAAGTATAGTGGAGAAGATGGTATCGATATACAGGATGCTATCTGATGAGGTTAGGGAGCTTAACAGTATGGTTAGGGAGTTCGATATATCCCAGAGCCTACTCGTCGAGAAGAGGTATGAGAGAGTTAGGAAGATAAAGAACGATATCGAAGGGGAGTCCATGAACTTAATGGAGTACTTCGTTAAGGTAGCTGAGTACATACCCTCTAGAGAGCTCTACGCAACAATCATCGAGGGCACCATAAGGATCTCCGAAGACCTAGAGGCCTCTGCCTACAGGCTCTACCTAGTTAATAAGCTGGGCAGTAGGGTTTCGGATAGGATCTTCGCTATACTTAGTGAGGTAAGTAGGAGGGCTATAACCATGGTGGACCTCCTAAGCGATATGCTAAGGAATGTAGGTAGCGAGAGGGTTGTGAGGAGCTTGTACATGGAGATAAGTAAGCTCGAGGACTCAATAGATGAGTTCTACAGGGAGGGTGGTCTAGAGTGCGTGAGGACCTACGGAGGTTCTCCAGAGTCCCTAGTACTTAAGGAGGCCCTGGATAAGCTGGAGGAAGCAGCGGATACAGCTAAGAGGGTGGCTACCTATATCTGGTTCCTCTCGTCATTCAAGTAGAGTTGAGGAGTGCGGTAAGGCTTTAGGTTACCTAGTAGGGTCTAAGGTAGTAGTATTCGATGTAGAGAAGGCTAGGTGCATATTCTCCCACGGCTTCTTCGGAAAACCGGTAGGCCTGAGGAAGCCTAAGGACACCAACATCAGTGTACCTCTAGAGCTCTCACTCATAGAGGCGGTCTACCTAGCTAGAAGGGGGGTTCTCAAGGTCCTTAAGGGGGACGTAGAGGTAGGGGAGGAGGAGCTACTTAAGGCTGTAAACAAGGTCTTCAGTAACTTTGAGGAGCTCTACAAAGTCTACGAGGACATAAGGTCGCAGGGCTTTACAGTTAGGTCCGCGCTGAAGTACGGTGTAGACTACGCTGTGTACCGCTTAAGGCCAGGCGTGGAGCACGCACCATTCTTAGTTAAGGTAGTTCACAGAGAGCAACTACTAGACCCAGGGGATATTGTGGGTTGGGGGAGGATCTCGCACAGTGTTAGGAAGACCCTACTTCTAGCTATCCCGGAAAGCGGTGGAGTTAATTACATAGCACTTAAGTGGTTCAAACCTTAAGCTTAACTCAACTTCTTCGTAGGGGCTAGCTCCCGGTTGCTGTGATCGGTAGTCAGCTAAAGGCTACGGGTCTAGGAGGTCTAGCGCGGCTTCGATCGGAGCTCTTGAGCACTCGCTGCTGTTGCTACAGCATATCGAGATCACGAGGATATCCCCGCTACTGCAGCTCCTCCGAGCTACCTCACTGAGGGTACCAGCAATCTCCTCGAACCCCCCGCTAACCGGCATTACAGGTCTATCGCCGCAGTAGACTATCAGAGCTCCATCAGCTCCCTCGCGGACTACGAGGTCCCTAAGCTTCAGGTATCCTACGTCCTCTAGGACCTTCCTAAAGCCTTTCAGGATTAGGCCGTAGGTTCTACACCCACCGCATATGGGTCCCAGCTCTAGGGGTCCTAAGTAAATCATTAAGCTCTCTAGAAGCTCGGCAACCTCCACCCCCTTCTCAGTTAGTAGTACACCAGCCACTCTATCAACAGTAGCTAGACCGGAGTCCCTTAACCTCCTTACTAAGGTCTTAACAGCAGCTTCACCGAGCTCTAGCTTCCTGGATAGGGCTATCCTACCTAAAGGCCCCTCTCTACGTAAGCTGGTTAGAGCCAGGAAGACGTGGTAAGCTCTAAACGATGGCTTAATACCTCTAAGAGGCTGGTATAGCTTCTTAACCTTTACTAGCACCTCCATGGGTAGGGCCACCGAGGCGTGTTAACCTAGCCCTAGGGGTATACCTGATGTACGTAACCCCCCTCCTAGCCGGTATGGAGACGTTGTAAACCTTCGTCGACCCTACAGTAGCCTCTACTACTGTTGCGTTATGTGCGTGTGCATGTACGGCTATATCCGGTCGAACCTCCTTGAGTACATCCTCAAGCTTCCTACACCCCATGTACGGGTATATCTTCTCCGGCTCACCTCGAACTGTCTGGTACGTGGGTGCGTAGTGCGTTAGTAATACTACGACATCTGCAACCGCTGAGAGGTCTACTAGGAGCTTCCTAATGGTTGCTACTCTCCTCCTATAGATGACCTCTAGCTGAGGCATGTGCTTACTCTGCCAGTAGGTTAGTTTATCTAGAGAGCCTCTACTCCCGGCTATCCCAACGGTCCCGGCATCGGTTTTCAGTAAGGTTACGGTATCGTTTAGCCATATAACCTGGTTGTAGTTCTTAATTAGGTAGTCCTCCACCTCGTAGTACTCATCGTTTCCAAAGACGGCAACTACCGGTACCTCCTTAAACCGTTGCTTAACCTCATTTAGTACTAGCTCCATACCACGTGCATCGCCTCGGTCCACTATATCCCCAGCTAGTAGTATAGCGTGGGGTTCGGAGCCTGTGATAGACCTAAGTGAAGCCTTGAGGACCCCTAGGTACTGAACCCCGTGGACATCCCCGAAAGCTAGTAACCGTACATCTGCGGCCATGCTCCCAGCATTACCCCTTCTAAAGCTTAAAAATCTCTTCCAAAGCCCTAGAGGGTGGCTTCGCTGGTAAAGCTACGTGGCTCAAACGCTGGGGGACACCTAGGCTGGGCTACTAGGAGGTGTGCTGTATGTAGTAAGAGTTTGGTTGTCGGCGAGGACGAGGTGTACTTCTGTGCTAGTTGCTCGGAGAAGTACGGTACCTACTTCTGTGCTAGCGACTCTAAGACCCTACACCACAGGTGCCCGTACTGCGGGCGCCCTCTGGAGCTTCTTCTCTAGCACCCGAGCATTTCGATGTAACGTAGTTCTCGATATCTCTAAGTAAGCTACCAGGATCTACGTCGCACGTAACTTTCCTAGCTAAGAAGGTTATTGACCTAAGCTCACCGAAGACCTCAGCTCCACCCACCACTACTGTAATCCCGGAGGGTAGGGTCAGTTCCTCCGAATAGCACATGCGGACTCCCCCAACCTCCAGAGACTTAGAGCAGCTAAAGCAGTAGGGTAAGGCCGGTAGATCCCCGATGACGTGAGGCTCCTCGGAGCATACTAGTAGCAACTTAATAAAACCGCGGACTACGTATTCCGCAGTATACACAGCTAAAAACCCCGTGGACTACTCAGAGCTCCGGGACCTCCCCATGGACCTAACTATCTGCAGGATCCCGGAGACCAGCTCCATAGGTACAACTATCTTAGTAGCAGGGCTCTCAGAGATCTTACTTAAGGTTTCAAGGTATCGTAGGAAGAGTGTGTTGTCGCCGAGTTTCGATGCAGCTTCGTTTATTAGCTCCAGAGACCTAGCTATACCCTCAGCTCTAAGTATCTCCGCTTGCCTATCTCCCTCAGCCTTCTTGATCTGGGACTCCCTATACCCTTCAGACTCCAGTATAGCTGCCTGCTTCTTACCCTCGGCCTCCAGTATCATAGCCCTCCTATTTCTCTCAGCAGCCATCTGCTTAATCATAGCCTCCTGAACGTCCCTCGGGGGCTTTATCTCCTTGATCTCCACTGAGGTAACCTTAATCCCCCACCTATCGGTAATCTCATCTAGCTTAGCTCTAAGGGTACTGTTTATGTATTCCCTCCTAGCCAGGACATCGTCGAGGGGTAGGTCCCCCACCACCGCCCTCAGGGTAGTCATAGCAATACCTGTTGATGCGGTTACGTAGTTACTTACCGAGGTAACTGCTAGAGCTGGGTCGAAGACCTTAAGGTACACCAGCAGGTCTATATCAACAGGTGCGTTATCCTTAGTTATACAAGTCTGAGGGGGTATATCGATAACGAACTCCCTTAGGTCTACCTTAATCGCGGAGTCTATTATGGGGGCTAGAAGTACTAGCCCAGGACCTCTAACACCGATCATCCTACCTAACCTAAAGACTACGAGCCTCTCGTACTCCGGTACTATCTTAATACACCTAGCTACTATCGATAGGACTATCAGAACTACTACTAGCAGGATTACTAGGGTAACTATATCCACCTAAATCCCCCTAAAGACCATGCTATACAAGACTTAAAAACTTGAGGTTGAAGGCAGTACTAGAGCTTATCCCTAACTCACCGTATCTAGAGTCTTCTACCTCGCATCACCTCACGGGCTGTCGGTGCTAGGTTGTGGGTGGCTGTCGAGCCCAACAGCACAGGAGACCCCGCCTACCTCCACCCTACCTAAGCTTAGGGCGGAGCCCTGTGATATGGGCCCCGATGAAAAGGGGCTCTGAGGGTAGTGAAGCCAAGGGCAGAGGGATTCACATAAATCCACATAAACCCCTATGAAGCCCAGACCCCGCTATCAACGCATAACCTTAAATAACCTTAACCCCGCGTACTTCAAGAACTAGAGCCTAGCTTCGCTAGCTACTACTCTCCCGGGCTCCAGCTTCCCCTACTAGTAGGATCAGCCCCTTAACGTCCTTAACCACTACCTTGGAGCCGGCCCTTATGGTGCCTTCTACGGAGTAGGCTGTCCAGTCCTCCCCAAGTACATAGACTACTCCGGGGGTTGTAGGGCCTACATCGGTCTTAGCTACCCCCTCAGCCCCTACGAGCCTCTCCCTAGTGCTAGGCTTCTTCATTCTAATAGTTTGGGAAGCCTTAGCTACTACCACGCCGAATATAGCCCCTAGGGACGCTAGACCTGCTAGAGCTACGACTACTGAGGGCTCCGAGACCGGGACCGGTCTATCCCGTAAACCGCTGTAGAGCCCTATAGCTAGGAGTACGAGCCCCGCTACACCGAAGCCCTGAAACCCCGGGTTCACGACCTCTACCAGGATGAGTACTGCTCCGGAGAGTAGAAGAACTACAACTAGAAGGTTTGGGGGTATTAAGCTCATACCGTAGAGAGCCATAGCTATTAGTAGGGCCCCAGCGATGGCGTACCCCTGGAAGCCCGTGGTGAAGATCTCGGCTAGGATGAGGAAGAACCCTATGCTAAGAGCTACGGAGTATATAAGGGGGTCGGATATTACCGAGATAAGCTGCTCCCAGTAGTCCTTACTAACGTAAGCTCTAGGTCTCGGAGCTCCTAGCTCCCTAAGTACCTCCTCAAGGCTTCCAGCCCTCCTAGCTAGTCCGTAGGCCTCAGCCTCGGAGTCGGTAAGTGATAGAGCTTCCGTAACGAACCTAACGGCTATATCCTCTATAGTCTCGTTGTTAAAGGCCCTTCTAGCTAGCGCTTTAAACCTCGACGCGACGTAGTTCACCACCTTAGGGTCGTCCGGGTAGGGCTTCGCAGCACCTATTACCGAGCCAGGCCCCATGTATATCTTCCCACAGGCCAAGGCTATCATAGAGGCAGCTGAGACAGCCTTACAGCCCGGCGGTACGTAGGCAACGCAGTCCACCTGGGAGTTAACGAGAAGCTCAGCTATCCTATCAGCTGATGATAGGTAGCCCCCATAGCTATCTATCCTAAGTACTAGGAGCTCACCAGGCTGCAGGGTCCGCAGAGACCTCTCAACCAGGGATACCATCCCCCCATCTACAGTTCCGGTTAGCTCCACTACAAGAGTTCCAGAGTAGGCGTAAGCTACTAGAGTTACCAGCAGTAGCAGCAACGCTAGTGAGGAGCGAAGCACCACGCACTCACCAGATCTCCTTAGCTTAGGTGCAGAAAAACCTTGAAAGTTGGTGGACCGGCCGGGACTTGAACCCGGGACCTCCGCCGTGCGAGGGCGGCGCTCTTCCAGGCTGAGCTACCGGCCCACCGCTAGAGTAGTCTACCTATCAGGATTTTAATCCTTAAGGAAGGTCCCGCTAACTTATAAGCCTTGGGTGCGTAGGTACTCGGGGGTCCACTATTGATTTACCTCCGCTGGACCTGAGGAGGGTAGAGGAGGAGGTTCGAAGGCACTGGAAGGAGAGAGGTATAGACATTAAGTGGCGCACCCCCTTCGGAGGTCCTCTGTTCTCGTTCCTTGAAGGCCCTCCAACGGCTAACGGGTACCCGCACGTCGGCCATTTAAGGGGGAGGGTGTACAAGGACTTCGTACTACGCTACTACAGAATGCGGGGCTACGATGTATGGGCTCAGGGGGGTTGGGACGAGCAGGGGCTCCCCGTCGAGGTCGAGGTCGAGAAGAGGCTCGGGATCAGGAGTAAGAAGGAGATATATGAGAAGGTAGGGCTGGAGAGGTTCGTTGAGGAGTGCAATAAGCTAGTGGACTACTACCTGCGGTACTGGAAGACCTACGCTACCGAGTTAATAGGGCTCTGGCTAGATCTCGAGAACGCCTACGAGACTAGGAGGAGTAGGTACCTAGAGTACGTGTGGTACGTGATAAAGAGAGCTTGGGAGAGGGGGCTCCTATACGAGGGCTACAGGGTCCTACCGTTCTGCCCTAGGTGTGAAACAGCTTTAAGCGATGCCGAGGTCGACATGGGCTACGAGGAGAGGGAGTCTCCCTCGATCTACGTAAAGCTCGAGGTAGCCGGGAGGCCGGGTGAGTACCTACTGATATGGACTACCACCCCGTGGACTCTAATAGATAACGAGGCCGTTGCAGTACACCCGAATGCGGAGTACTGCACCCTGGAGGTAGGTGGAGAGCGCTGGTACGTAGCGGAGTACCTGGTGGAGAGAGTCGCTGAGGAGCTAGAGCTTAGGTCCTGGAGGTGTGCTGAGACCCTACCTGGAGCCTCCTTAGAGGGTACCAGGTACGTACACCCCCTACTCGAGGAGGTACCCATCCACAAGGACCACCAGGGAGCCCACTACGTAGTTACCGCAGAGTTCGTAAGCCTGGAGGAGGGTACGGGAATAGTCCACATAGCTCCCGGCCACGGACCGGAGGACTTCGAGGTAGGAACTAGGTACGGGCTACCGATAACAAGTACTGTGGAGGTCGACGGGGTCTTCAACGAGTCCTCTGGAGCCTTCGCCGGCCTCTACGTTGAGGATGCCTCGAGGGTTGTTATAGAGGTACTGAAGAGTAAGGGCCTGCTAGTTAAGTCCGGAACCGTAGTCCACAGGTACCCGCACTGCTGGAGGTGCGGTACACCGCTAATTTACAGAGCTGATAGGCAATGGTTCATAGCTATGAGTAGGCTGAGGGAGGACCTACTCAGGGCTTTAGAGTCCGTTGAGGTTTACCCGGAGGAGCATAAGAACAGGTTTAGGTCCTGGCTAGCTAACGTTAAGGACTGGACCATATCGAGGTCTAGGGTATGGGGTACCCCCCTACCGGTATGGAGGTGTGTCGACGACCCCCAGAAGATCCTGGTCGTAGGTAGCTTGGAGGAGCTGAGGAGGTACGCGGTTAAGCTACCCGACGTAGACGATGATAAGCTAGTCCACAGACCCTGGATAGACTCCGTAGAGCTTAGAACGGAGGACTGCAGTAGGTGGGTGAGAGAGCCTTTCGTAGTTGATGTGTGGATCGATAGCGGGGTTGCTTGGATAGCTTCGATAGACGGTCTTAGGAACGTTAAGCTCTTTGAAGTCCTCTACCCCTACACCTTCATAACGGAGGCTGTTGATCAGACCAGGGGTTGGTTCTACTCCCTACTAGCTACGTCGGTAATAGATAGGGGTACCGCCCCCTACAGGCAGATAATGGTCCAAGGACACGTACTCGATAAGTTCGGTAGGAAGATGTCTAAGCATCTAGGTAACGTAGTCTACGCTGAGGAGGCGATAAGGAGGTTCGGAGTAGACCCGCTGAGGCTGTACTTACTGTCCCGGTACCCACCTGGAGAGTCCTTCATGTTCGACCCGGAGGAAATTAGGAAGACGACCATGGGGGTTCTAAACATACTGTGGAATGTCTTCAGGTTTGCCTACATGTACATGAGCTTAGACGGCTTCTCACCTAAGGTCCACAGGTTAGAGAAGTACTTGAGCCGGCTCTTACCTGAGGATAGGTGGGTGCTCTCAAGGGTGAACAGCGTTAGTGAGGAGTTCGAGAACTTCATGTTTAGGTACGAGATACACAAAGCCCTTCAGAGGGTTATTGAGTTCACTGTGGAGGAGCTGAGTAGGACTTACTTAAAGCTCGTTAGACCTAGAGTCTGGAGCGAGGAGGGCGACGATAGGTTCGTAGTCTACTCAGTACTCTACTACGTCCTTAAGAGGCTGCTCAAGATGCTAGCACCTGCAGTACCCTACGTATCTGAAGCCCTATGGCTTAGGTTCTTCAAGGTCTTTGAGCCGGAGGAGCTTGAGAGCGTGCACCTAGCTAGGCTAGACCCCGTGGATAGGGTCTTAATAGACCGCGAAATTGAGGAGAGATTCAGCCTAGCGCTAAGCTCGGTTGAAGCCCTAGCCTCGCTTAGGAATAGGTTAGGTATTAAGATAAGGTGGCCCCTAGCTGAAGCTGTAGTAGCATCTACTCAAGTTACTGATAAGCTAGGACCTCTAGTATCCGTAATAGCTAGGCTAGCTAACGTTAAGACTGTAACCCTCTCTACAGACCTAGGCGTATGCTCCGAGAGGGGTTACGAGGTACAGGAGGGGAGGGGGGTGATAGTATGCTTACCTAAGTCAATAGATAGAGAGCTCTTTAGGGAGGCTATAGCTAGGGAGGTGATACGTAGGGTTCAGGTCATGAGGAAGGAGGCAGGGTTAAGTATATCTGACTACATAGAGGTAGCTGTAGAATCTGATAGCGATGAGGTACTAGATAGCATTAGAGCTCTCGAAAACTACATAATGAGCGAGGTAAGAGCCTCTAAGATGTTCCTCGGAGCTCCAAGTAGCGATATGTACGTTAAGACCTGGGATATAGAGGGACTCAGCGTTAGAATAGGGATACGGAGGTCGGTAAGCCCTTAGGTGATGCACTTGAGCTCTCCACCAATCGGTAAGCACGTCTACGCGAACCTATACGACCTAGACCCAGGTGTACTAGCAGATGAGAGGAAGCTCGTTGAGCTAGTAGTAAGTGCGGCAAGGGAGGGGGGAGTAGAAGTGGTGGAGGTTAAGTCGTGGAGCTTTGGTGGTAAGAAGGGAGGGGTCTCTGTTATAGCTATTCTGCTAGGGGCCCACATAGTTATACATACGTGGTTAGAGTACAAGTACGCTACCCTGGATATCCTAGTAACCGGGGATGTAGATCCAACTAAGCTGTTTGAGAGGATAGCGTCAGCACTTAAACCTAGGTCCTACAGGTTCGGGTTTACCTACAGAGGACTACAGAGCGGTGAACTTCCCTCCGTATAGATGGGGTTTCGGTAGTGAGCTTAGTTGTCACTGAAGCTGTAGGTAGCGAGGAGCTAGGTACCATTAGGAGCATCGTTGAGTGCGGTATGGGGCCGTGGCAAGCGTACTACGCCACTACTTGCGTAGAGCAGGGCTACTGCCGCGCTATACTAGCCTTCGAGAACGGTGAGCCCGCTGGGGTAGCTCTCTTCTACAAGCTCGACCTACAGCCAAGGGCCTCGGTTGGGGTGATCTACTACGTAGTTGTTGAGGAGAGGTTTAGGCGTAGGGGCATTGGTAGGGTGCTGGTAGCATCTGTGGAGCACCTACTGGAGGAGGAGAGGGTTGACGCTATCATAGCTACTACTAGGTTCGATAACGCAGGGTCTAGGAAGCTCTTCGGGGACCTCGGGTACGTGGAGCTACCCTTAGAGGTAGTTGAGGATAGGTGCGGTGAGGTGATAACTAGGCTTACCTGTAGCTACGAGGACGACCTACTGCTATTTAAGGGATTAACTGTAGACCTCGAGGAGCTAGTGGAAATCCTAAGCATCCCCCAGAACTCTAGGCAGGTGGAGAGGTTGTGGTACAGCCTATGCTATAGGCCTTGGCTAAAGTTAAGGAGGACTTCCGGAGGTCTTTAGGGACCTCGATAGTACGTAAAGAGCTACAGCTATAGCTACCTGAGGTGGGGTCTCAGGTGGTAGCTCAGGTATTGAGAGGACCTCGGACGGTACCTCAACCCTCCCGCCTTCCTCGGCGAAGATTAGAGCACAGCTACCTCTAAGCTGAACCTCCTCAACATTCCTAGAGCTCTGGGTCCCTGGGACCACTGAGTAGATCTCCTCGAACTTCATGTACTCCAGTAGGTCCCTAGTGCTAGGTAGTACTATGAGGGGCTTCCCGTATTTAAGAGCAACCTTGTAGGCCTCCGGAACCCCCATCTGGGCGGCCATACCGGTAGCTCTCACTACTACGAAGGCATCTACCGGGACCCCCCTAAACCCGTAGGCTACCTTAACAGACTCAACGAGCTTATGGGGGGATGCTACCCCTACTAGGACTAGGGTAACCCCCACAGAGGTCCACCTATATGCTAGTCCTCCTATGTACCTCCGGCTCCTGCCTACCGGCACCCCTACTGCTTAAGTACCTCCTAGCAGCCTCTAGGAAGTCCTGCATCTCTACGACCTCAACACCGCGTCTTATCGCGTTGTAGCCGGCTTCGGTACATATGGACTTTATATCTGCTCCGCAGAGCCCCTCGGTAGCTCTAGCTAGCTCCCAGAGGTCCACATCTGCGGAGAGAGCCATGCGGGAGGTGTGTATCCTAAAGATCTCGTACCTACCCCTAAGGTCTGGGGGAGGTACATGTATGAGCCTGTCGAACCTACCCGGCCTAAGTATAGCTGGGTCTAATATGTCTACTCTATTCGTAGCAGCTATAACCTTAACCTTATCTAGGGGGTCGAAGCCGTCGAGCTCTACTAGTAGCTGTGAGAGGGTTCTGTGGATCTCCCTCTCACCTGAGGTTCCAACGTCCACCCTCTTAGCAGCTATAGCGTCTATCTCGTCTATGAAGATTATAGCTGGAGCTTTACGCCTAGCTAGCTTAAACACCTCTCTAACTACCCTAGCTCCTTCACCTACGAACTTCTGAGCTAACTCTGAAGCGGCGAGCCTTATGAAGGTAGCGCTACTCTCGCTAGCTACGGCCTTAGCTAAGAGGGTCTTACCACAGCCAGGTGGACCGTAGAGTAGGACCCCCTTAGGGGGCTCTATACCGAGCTTTGAGAAAAGGTCCGGCCTCTTGAGAGGTAGTTCGACTACCTCCTTAAGCTCCCTTATCTGCTCGTGAAGGCCGCCAACGTCCTTAAAGGTGATCTGAGGTCTTTCCTGAACCTCCATAGCTCTAACGAAGACGTCCTCAACTATTGGGAGTACCTCGACTATCGTAGAGCCCCTCTGGTTAAGAGCTACGTGTACCCCGGGCTTTAGCTTGGAAAAGTCTAGGAAGTTACTAACGTTAACAACGAACACAGGCCCAGTACTGCTCCTAACAACAGCCCTCCCATCCTCAAGGATCTCTAGAACTACAGCCTCGATTAGGGGTGTGGACATGAGCTTATCTATCTCGCTCCTATAGTAGTTAAGCTCCCTCCTTAGGAACTCTACCTCAGCTTCGAGCTGCCTAATCCTCTCCTCGAGGGATTTGATGTAGTCTATGTCGCTACTCCTCCTACTACTTATGAAGCTCAACCACAGCACCTTAGCGTTACTACCTACAGAGTTAATTTATAAGCTCTGGAGCCAAGCACTAGCCAGCACCCTACGGGTTATGGTACTTACGTAGGATTCTACCCTAAGTTTCTGTAAATACAGCTTCAGAGGTTAAGGTTAATACCCCACGCGCTCTAGCCTTCTGGGGTAGGTAGTGAGCTACGGCTACTGCGAGATGTGTGGTAGACCTACACCTAGGCGGGAGATGAAGGTGATCTTTGTCGAGAGCGTTAAGCTGTCCGTATGCCCATCGTGCTACAGTAGGGTAGTTCGGAGCGATGTAGCTAAGGAGATTAAGGAGGTGACGGCAGCTAAGGGGAGCCCGAAGTCTGCTAGAGCATCCTCGAAGCCGGAGCTTAGGAGTAGGGAGAGGGAGCTCTTCGAAGAGTACGAGGTAGTACCGGACTACGCTGAGAGGGTTAAGCAGGCTAGGGAGAGGCTAGGTCTGACCCAGAAGGCCCTAGCCGACCTAGTTAAGGAGAGTGAGAACACCATAAAGAGAATAGAGTCAGGTAGGCTCGTACCTACGATACCTCTAGCTAGGAAGCTTGAGGAGGTTCTCTCGATAAAGCTACTAGAACCGATCGTGGATAGTCTAGCAGCAGCTTTACCTAGCCCAACAAAGATGAGGGAGCTCACTCTAGGTGATATAGTCTCTATTAGGAAGCGTGAGAAGTAGTTGAGTAAGGCCCTCCTAGTCGTTAGGAGAAGTGACCGGGCTGAGGCTGAGGAGCTAGCTAAAGTACTCTACAGAGAGCTTGAGGTAGTCGAGCTACCCGATAGCTACAGAGCTTCAGTAGCAACCTACCTAACCCCTAAGTGGGTTGATGTAGTAAGAAAAGCTCTAGATGGTAGTAGCTTCAGTAAGGTCTACGTGTACGACGTCCTCAGCCCTAGGCACGTAAGCTACCTCATGAAGGAGCTTAAGGTAAGCGTGGAGGATAGGGTTATGCTAATACTCGATGTCCTAGCAGAGCACGCGGGCTCTAAGGAAGCTAAGATACAGATAGAGATGGCTAAGCTAAGGCACCAGCTACCACTTATAAGGGACTGGGTTAGGAGGGCTAAGCTCGGGGAGCTCCCCGGTTTCCTAGGACCTGGTGGCTACGCTATAGATGCGTACTACACTCACGTGAGGCGTAGGATAGCTAAGCTGAAGAAGGAGCTGGAGAGGATAAGGAAGGTTAAGGATACTGAGAGGAGTAGGAGGGAGGAGAGGGGCTTTAAGCACGTAGCTATAGCAGGCTACACCAACGCCGGTAAGACGACACTCTTTAATAGGCTAACCGGCGAGAGGAGAGCTACGGGCCCGGAGCTCCTAACTACTACGTCAACTAAGGCTAAGATGGTCCCAATCGGTAACTCTAGGGCAGTCTTCATAGATACCGTAGGTTTTATAAGGGACATACCTCCGGAGATTGTTGAGGCGTTCTACGCTACGCTAAAGGAGATATCGACAGCCTCAGCTGTAATCCTAATGCTAGACTCCTACGACAGCGAGGGAGCCTTCCTGATGAAGTTGAGGGAGTCTCTGAGGATACTGATTAGGATAGGCTACGTGGGGAAGCCCTTAATAGTAGCTCTAAATAAGGTCGACCTAGTGCGGGAGGACTACGTTAAGAAGCTCGGGGAGCTGGTTAAGGGGGAACTAAAGGGAGGGCTTTGGAGCTATAGGGTAGTAGCTATCTCAGCTCTTAAGGGGGTGAACATAGACCTACTTAAAAAAGTCCTAGAGGAGGTACTTGAAGCACCTACGTACCTACACGGGACTTCTCTAGCTCCTCAATGAACTCAGCCATAAGCTGAACTCCAGCTCTAATAACCTCCTCGGGCTGGGTAACGAAGGTGAACCTTATGTGCCCCCTCCCTCCAGACCCGAAGACTGACCCAGGTAGGACTACGACACCCTTAACCTCAGCGAGCTGGTAGGTGAAGTCGAGGTCGTTCATACTGACCCTATCGAGGTAGGGCCTTAGATCCGGGAATAGGTACATGCTGGCTGGAGGTTTCCACACCCTCGCCTCCGGGAGGTACTTCTTAAAGGCTTCGTAAGCTTCATCCCTTCTAGACCTGTACACCGGTATAACCCTCTTAAGGTACCTCTCCTTAATATCCGATGAGAGGGCGTAGTATGCGAACCACTGAGCTGGTACTGGGGATACTATAGACAGGACCCCTTTAAGCTTAACGACCTCGTCTACCACCTCCTTAGGGGCGTATAAGTAGCCTAGCCTAAAGCCGGGGATCGCGATGTCCTTAGAGAAGGAGTTGACCCCTATTAACCTCTCCAGAGCTCCGGGATACCTATGTAGCCACAGGTGCTGGCCTTCGTAAACCACGTGCTTATAAGCCTCATCGTAGAGTATCCAAGCACCGTACTCGGAGGCTAGGTCTACTATGAGCTTAGCTATATCCTCGCTTATCACTCGGCTTGTTGGGTTATCGGGGCTTACTAGGATAGCTACCTTCACATCCCTATCTATAGCCTTCTGAAGGCACTCCGAATCGGGCTGGAACCCCCTCTCTACGGTCTGCGGGCAGCTCCTTATCTTAAGCCCAAGGAACGTAGCTAGGTCCCAGTAGACGCTGTACGTTGGGTCTAGCAGCAGTACCGTATCCCCCGGGTCGGTAGTAGCTGCTAGAGCTAGGTGCATGGCCTCAACACCTCCGGACGTTATGACGATGCTCTCCGGGCTTACATCAATGTTCCCGTACTTCCTGAGGTCCTCGGAGATAGCCTGTCTAAGCTCTGGGAGGCCCTTAGTCGGTATGTACTTAGACATCTCAAAGGGTCTTACCTTAAGGTCCGAGCAGAACTTCTCTATAAGCTCCTCAGCTGGGGGTAGTCCGGGCTGACCTGCTGTAAAGTTATACACCTTGCGGCCGGACCTAGCTAGTTCATCTGCCTTAGCTATCAGCTTCCTATGAGGAGAAGGCTTTACAGAACTAGACCTAGACGAGATCTTCGTTTTCTCCCCCGAAGCCT
>CAYTXX010000018.1:0-20029 GCA_964442165.1 uncultured Desulfurococcaceae archaeon
CCTCCGTAACTACGGTCACCACGGAGTCCTTAACTATCTCGACGATCTCTGCTATGGCCCTACTAACCTCCGATAGCTGGACCACCCTACCACCCACTAGGAGGTAGCCCAGAGGTATTTAGATAGAGAAGCCTAAGGGTTGGTATAATACAGTATAAGTTCAATCGATTTGTACTTATACTAACTCCAGAATGCTTAAATAGTCCTCCACTGACTTATACTGGGTATAAGCCCGTGCACGTAGGTTTAGGGGTATGTGGGGTACGTGAGATAGAGCGTTTCGTGAGCTACGCTATGTACCTCGAAAAAGCCGCTTCAGCTCTGTGGGGGAGGGTCCTAAGCACAGTGAGTAGCCTGAGCAGAGCCCGCGTAGAGGGCTACGAGGCTAGTAGGGAGAAGGTTGAGCTACTCTTCTGGGTACACAAAGCCTTCCTAGCAGGCTTTCTAGCGGCTATAACCCTGATGTCAGTACTTAAGTAACCCGTACCCGCCGGTGCCGTGCACACTACCTAAGCTGGGGGTGCCTAAAGCTGAAACTACAGCAGGGTTAGCGCTCCCAACTCCAACCGGTACCCCGAGGTCCTGGCTGAGTACCCGCCTCTTAGATACCGTAGCGCTAGGGGTTGCTGTACTGCTTGCTGTAAGCAGTACAGCCGCGCCTCCAAACCTATTTAAGCTCAGGCTGCTCTTGAAGCCTGGCTGAGATCCAAGGTGGGTACTGCTAGTAAAACTGAGTGGCACGCACTGCCGGTAGATGAGGTAGTTAAGGCTTTAGGAACCGACCTAGCTCGCGGGCTAGCTGGGGACGAGGTCCGCCGGAGGCTAGCTCTCTACGGTCCTAACGAGATAGCCGTAAAGAGGAAGGGCCCGGTCGCGATGTTCTTAAGGCAGTTCGCCAACTTCCTAGTCCTTATACTGCTTGCTGCTACAGCTGTAGCAGCTACCCTCGGAGAGGTTGTGGACGCCTTAACCATAGCTGCAATAGTCCTCATGATGGGGACCTTCGGCTTCGTGCAGGAGTACAGGTCTGAGAAGACCCTGGAGGCTCTTAGGAGGCTCGCTACTCCGTACTGCAGGGTAGTCCGCGACGGTGTGGAGGTAGAGGCTCCCGTGACCGAGCTCGTCCCGGGGGACGTAGTCCTACTGAGGGAGGGCGACCGGGTACCGGCGGACGTAAGGCTAGCTGAGGCAGACGAGCTCGAGGTAGATGAATCCCCGCTAACCGGGGAGTCAACGCCGGTGGAGAAGGACCCCGACGCAGTCCTAGACCCCGCGGTACCCGTAGCGGAGAGGGTCAACATGCTGTTCATGGGTACCTACGTAGTCCGCGGGCGGGGTCGGGGTATCGTGGTAGCTACGGGGTCCTCGACGGAGCTAGGTAAGATAGCTAAGACTATCGCTGAGGCTAAGGAGGAGAGGAGCCCTCTAGAGCTAGAGCTCGACTACTTCGGCAAGAGGATAGGGCTCGTGGTGATAGCTATAGCGGCCGCGGTCTTCGTTACCTCGGTAATCGAGGGGTGGGCGGGGCTCCTCGAGTCCTTCATGATCTCAGTAGCGCTCGCGGTGGCGGCCGTCCCTGAGGGGCTTCCAGCTATAGCTACGGCAGTCCTAGCTATAGGAGCCTACCGGATGTCGAAGAGGAGGGCCCTCGTAAGGAAGCTCGCCGCCGTGGAGACCCTCGGAGCTGTTGACGTAATATGCACCGATAAGACCGGTACCATAACCAAGGGTGAGATGACTGTGAAGGTCGTTAAGCTCGTCGACTCTGAGTGCTTGGTTGACGGGGTCGGCTACGCACCTACCGGTAGGGTGAGGTGCGAGGGTAGTACAGACCTAGGTCGGCTACTTAAGTTGCTAGCTGCGCACACGTCTACCGACGTCAAGCTGGTTAGGAGCAGCGGTGAGTGGACCGTTAAGGGGCCCCCAACCGAAGGTGCTGCGCTGGTCCTCGCATACAAGGGGCTAGGTGAGGGCGGCGTTAGGGAGACCGTAGAGGAGCTACCGGTAGTTAAGGTGTACCCGTTCGATAGGTTCAGGAAGAGGAAGACTACCGTACATAGGTACGGGAGTAGCTACTTAGTCGTAGTTACGGGTGCTCCAGAGGTACTGCTACAGCTATCGAGGTACGTACGTAGACAGGGCTCTGAGACCGAGCTAGACGATGGTACTAGGTCCGCCATAGCTAGGAGTATAGAGGTACTGGCTTCGCAGGGCTATAGAACTCTAGGTGTTGCGTACAGGGTTATGGATAGTTTTAGCGACGACCTAGAGGTAGGTGACGTAGAGAGGGACCTAACGTTCTACGCCGTACTCGGCATGATAGACCCCCCGAGGGAGGGGGTTGCCGAGGCCGTTGCCATAGCTCGTAGAGCGGGGGTTAAGACCATCATGGTAACGGGGGACCATAAGCTTACGGCTATAGCGGTAGCTAGGATGATCGGACTAGAAGTCGACGGTGGTTTAGTACTCGAGGGTAGGGACCTAGACAGGATGAGCGATGAAGAGCTCGCAAGGGTCGTAGACAGGGTCGTAGTCTTCGCGAGGGTTACCCCGGAGCATAAGGCTAGGATAGTGCAAGCTCTTAAAGCTAGGGGCTACCGGGTAGCAATGACGGGGGACGGGGTCAACGACGCCCCAGCTCTTAAGGAGGCCCACATAGGTATAGCTATGGGTATTAGAGGTACCGACGTAGCTAAGGAGGCTTCCCAGCTGGTACTGCTAGACGACAACTACGTAACGATAGTGGAGGCCATTAAGGAGGGTAGGGTTATCTTCGAGAACCTGAAGAAGCCCATAAACTACCTCCTCACAGCTAACATGGGTGAGGTAGCCACTATCTTCGGCTCACAGCTCCTCCTGATGCCACCGCCCCTAGAGCCTGTCCACCTACTCTGGGTTAACGTAGTAACGGACGCGCTACCAGCTGCGGCACTGGGGGTAGAGCCTCCCGAGCCCGGGCTGATGGATAGACCGCCAAGAGCACCTCACGAGAGGTTTATAAACAGAAGGAAGCTACTGTACTACGCTGCGATGGGGTCCCTGATAGGCGCGACAACTCTACTAGTCTTCCACGCCTACCTCGCACGCTCCATAGCCTTAGCAAAGACAGCTGCATTCACGGCTATAGTACTTTCTGAATTCGGGCGAGCGCTATCATCTAGAAGCGAAAGCACGCCGCTTTGGAAGCTACCTAGGAACAGGTGGCTACTGCCAGCCCTACTTGCGTCCCTAGGTCTACAGCTACTAGTGATCTACACCCCCCTCAGTGCGTCATTCAAGGTAGTACCCCTACCTCTAGATGTATGGCCCCTCATCGCACTAGTTCCGCTAATAGTACTCCTAGCCGATGAACTTAGGAAGATCTTAAGGATCAGGATCACCTGAACGCAGCAGCCTCCGGAGGGCAGGTGCTCCTAGGTGTCCCGTGCCTTAGTACACTAAGCTTCCGTAGGCTTTAGGTGATCGGTGAGTTTAACCAGAGAGGGGCTCGAGCCCCTATAGAGCTAGGCGGTATAAGCCTCCTCTACTACCGGGTACGCTAGGACCTCGTCCCGGCTTAGGTAGAACCTAACCCTACCGCCCGCTGAGATCCTGAAGTCAGGGGGTAGGTAGATCAGGAGCTTCCCGACGGGGCTCTCCAGCCCTACCTCTAGGTGCTCACCTGAGTAGGATACTAGCGACACCGTCCCCGAGAGCTCGTTAGCTCTCCGTGGTGGGGGGTCTAGGCGGGCGCTATGGGGTCTGAATACCGCGTAGACAGTATCTCCGGGGGAGAGCCTCGTACTGCTGTCGGCTACTGTAGCTACTAGCCTAAGCCCGGAGCACTCCAGGGCTACCTCCTCCCCGCGTACCTCGACAGCTCTACACTCCAGTACGTTCGACCTACCTATGAACGTAGCTACGAAGAAGCTTCTAGGCCTCCTGTAGAGCTCGTCCGGCTTACCTACCTCAACGACCCTACCTAGGTTCATTACTGCTATCCTATCCGAAAGGGCCATGGCCTCATCTTGGTCGTGGGTTACGTAGATAGTCGTTATCCCCAGCTTCCTCTGGAGCCTCTTCAGCTCCTCCCTCATCTCAACCCTAAGCTTAGCATCTAGGTTGCTAAGGGGCTCGTCTAGTAGTAGGACCTTTGGCTGGACTACTAAAGCCCTAGCTAGGGCAACCCTCTGCTGTTGCCCTCCGGAGAGCTGGGTTGGGTACCTACTCTCGAGGCCCTCTAGCCTCACTAGCTCAAGTACCTCCTTAACCCTCCTCCTCACCTCTTCCTTAGGTAGCTTCCTAATCTTAAGCCCGTAGGCTACGTTCTCGAAGACCGTCATGTGGGGCCAGAGAGCGTAGTTCTGGAAGACCATAGCCGTATCGCGCTTGTAGGGGGGTAGGTACGTTACGTCATCACCGTCTATAATCACCCTCCCGGAGTCCGGTAGCTCTAGCCCTGCTACTATCCTAAGGGTCGTCGTCTTCCCGCACCCGGACGGGCCTAGGAAGGTGAAGAACTCCCCGCGCTCAACCCTAGCGCTAACCCTATCCACAGCAACAACCTTACCGAAGGTCTTCGTAACCTCAACTAGCTCTACTGACAGCTCTACACACCCAGGAAAGCTACTCTCTGTTTCAATATAACGTTGGATAGAGCTATTGATGTTACCTGCAGGGTCATCAGTAGTACGCAGGCTGCTGCAGCAGCTGCAACAGAGCCTAGAGTCTGACCTCCGATCCTATCGCTTATCCAGTACGTTAGTGGAGCTCTCCCGGGGTCTCTAGCACCTAGGAGTAGGCTAGTACTAACCTCGTTCATGGAGTAGACGAAGGCTGTTAGAGCTCCAGCTACTACGTTACCAGCTATAAGCGGTAGGAGTACCGTTAGGTAGACCCTAGCCCTCCCAGCACCTAGGTTCTGAGCAGCTTCCTCTAAGCTTACGTGGACCTGCTGTATCCCAGCGTAGATCGGTCTAATAACGAAAGGTATCCTCCTAGCCGCGTAGGTGAAGACTAGGAGGTTCGTTGGGTGGTCTACAGGGCTTAGTATAGTACCCCTAAAGTAGGTGTTAAAGAATGTTAGGTACCCAACACCTACTACTATCCCCGGTATAGCTATGGGTAGGGTAGCTAGTAGGTCGAGAGCTCCTGACCCCGGGACCTTCCTACGGGACGTTATGTAGGCAAGCCCGCTACCGATGGCTAGCATGAGGAGGAGGGCTAGAGCTGAGTACCTAGTGCTATTAGCAGCCGCTCTAACCATATCTATATCCCTAACTATGCTTAGGAAGTACTCTACCTTAAACTCCGTCGGGGCTGCACCTGCTATAGACCAGTTGGAGAAGGCCATCACAACCGTGCCGATCTGAGGGAAGGATGTAACTAGTACTGCTAACGCTATCAATAGCGGTAGTACTACCCTCCTAAGGCCGGAGACCTCCCTAACTTTCGGAGACCACCTACCACCCTTACTAAGCATAGCGTACTGCCTTAGGGATACGTAGCTTCTAACCACTATGAATACCGCTGCAGCTATCAGTAGCATTATGGAGGTTGAGACGTAGGCACTCCTAGATACTAGCTCTAGAGCATAGGCCTTCCTAAAGTGGTCGTAGACATCGTAGGAGAGGACCTTGTTGTGTAGACCGAGCCCGAAGGCTGCCTTAACACCTATCGGGGCTCCTAGGTCTTCGAGGCTGAATATGAAGACTAGGGCAGCGCCAGCAGCTATACCTGGGAGCGATAGAGGTAGGGTAATAGTTCTAAAGAGCTTAAAGCCCCTAGAGCCTAGGTTCTCAGCCTGCTCTTCAAGTGAGGGGTCTACGTTGACCATGGACGCATAGGCGTTGAGGTATACTATGGGGAAGAAGCTGAGAGTCTGAACCAGTATAACTGCTGGTAGGCCTACTAGCTCTACGGTAACCCCTTCAAGCCCCGGTATGCGCCTGATTAAGGTGTTGACGAGCCCGTCTCTACCGAACACACGGCCTATTACGTAGCCGTTAACGAACGGTGTAGCTAGGAGGGGTACTACTAGGAGTACCCTGAAGACGCTCTTACCGGGAAACCTGTAGCGGGCCATCGCGAAGGCTGTTGCAACTCCTAGAGCTGTTGCGAAGATCGTCGTGAAGGTAGATACCACTAGGGAGTTCAGTAGCTTACCGAAGTCGGGGCCGTACCTACCTATAGATACTACGTAGCCCGAGACCACTAAGCTACCGTTTACGAAGCGGTATACCGGCTCAACCCTAACTACCTCCAGAAGCGGGGGTACTCTAACGTACTCTGGGTCCCTGAGGGTGGATACGAAGTACTTAAGAGTTACCTGACCTCCCTCAACTAGGGCTACTACTATGGTAGAGAAAACGGGAAGTAGCAGGAAGAGCGCGAAGAAGACCGCGGAGGCTACAACGCTAAAGACTACGAACGCATCTAAGCTATAGGCGAGCCTTTTAAGCCTTAAAGTACTTAGCGGTAGCACTACCCTCACCTTCCTAGACCAGCCGCGTACCCACTAGACTTCGAGCCCTACCCTAAAAGCTCTCTACTACGCACTACGCCGGCGGACCACCAACCTCCTTAGGGGTAGGTGCCCCAGGGTCGCGGGCAGCGTTCACTAGGTAGCTAAAGCTTATATTCCCTAGGCACAACAGATCTCGGTGCGCAACTTGCCGTTTAAGGTAAAGATAAACTGGGACCTCTGCATAGCCGACGGGGTATGCTACGCCCTCTGCCCACACGTCTTCGAGGCAGGACCTGACGGTAAGGCACAGATAGTTAAGGAGTACAGAGGTGCTCAGCCCAACGAGGGCACGGTTCCCGATGAGCTAAAGGACTGCGCAGAGCAGAGCAGAGTAGCCTGCCCAGTTGGAGCTATAACGTTCGAGTAGCTCGTAAGATAAGACCTTTTTGCTCCGATCGAGTATGTTCCCCCGCTAGCGGGGTTATGAGCACCCTCGTATCCGCGGACATCTAAACATCTACGCGCTAAAGCTGTGAGCTACGTCCACTAGAAACGAGTTTAGCTTTCCATCGCGACCTCGACAAGCGTTGCTTCGTCCGCACCAGGCACGCAGTCTCCCACTACCCTCTGCGGCGGGGTTTCAACATCTACTCGGGCCTCATGTCCGTGGCAACCGTTTACCGTGATACCTCAGGTACCTGAAGGTAGCTGGGAGCTGCGTTCCAAGACCCCAGCTACGTTTCCTAGGTCAGCTGATGAAGGTGCCTTACTGTAGTTAAAAGCTTATCAGCTAGGGATACCTGGGTGAAGCGTTGAATAGAGCTTCCCTAGCTAGGGTGTCAGCTATTGCTATAGTTGCTGTAGTCGCTATCGTAGCTATAGTATCGGTCGTGGTCGCCTACCTAGCGTTCCAGCAGCGTCCACCAGTACAGACTGCTACGGAGACCTCTGTACCACCTACGCCGGTAACGACACCGGTAACGCCTACACCTACTACCACACCAACTCCAACGCCCACGCCGACTCCGACGCCTACACCTACTCCTACCCCAACACCAACGCCGACAACGACACCCTTGCAGGGGGTTGAGCTGGTAGTCATAACTAGACACCCGACCGATATTCAGCTAATAGCTAGGCAGAAGTTCCTCCAGAGCGACCTAGCTAAGAGGTATGGGGTGGTTAACGTAAGGTTCCTCTACATCGATGCCCCCGCCTGGATAGATACGATAAGGCAGTACCTGGAGGCTGGGAGATCTATAGACGTAGCCTGGGGTGGAGGTCCAACACTCTTCGATACCCTCCTAAGTGCTAACCTCCTAGCCCCCCTAACTAGCCAGGAGGTCCTAGATGTACTGAAGGAAATACCCAAGGAGATCGCCGGGGCTAAGATGGTTAGAGAGATCTCCGGTAGGATCTACTGGGTAGCTGCAGCTATATCTTCCTTCGGCTTCACAGTAAACGAGCCCAAGGTGCGCCAGATGGGTATACCCTACCCCCTAAAGTGGGCTGACCTAGCTAGACCTGAGTACGCCGTCGTAATGCCCCCACCCGTAGTAGGCCTAGCTGACGCCATATACAGCACCAGCAACACCAGGATGTTCGAGATCATAGTCCAAACCTACGGGTGGGTCGAGGGCTGGAAGATCCTAACGCTCCTCGGCGCTAACTCCGTAGTGTACACCGGCTCCGGAGACGTAAGGGAGGGGGTCATAAGGGGAGATATAGCTGTCGGCCTAACGATAGACTTCTACGGCTACAGCGCCCAACTGGAGAACCCCAACACCAGGTACGTGCTACCGGCGGACGGTACGGCTATCAACGGGGACCCAATAGCCCTCCTAGTGTCGAGTAAGAACCCCGAAGCTGCGCAAGCCTTCATAGCGTGGGTCCTAAGCCCCGAAGGTCAGACTGTGTGGATGGACCCAAAGATAAACAGGATGCCCGTTAACCCTAGGGTATTCGACCTAACTGAGGAGGGTAGGAGGAGGCCCGACCTTAGGAGAGCTTACGATGATACCCTAAGAGCGCTAGCTATAGAGTTTAGCGATGAGCTAGCACTAAGCTACGAGCAGTCCCTTATGTGGTTCTTCCACGCTACTATAGGTAACCCAACAGTTAACCAGGTACTTAAGGAAGTTTGGAAGGAGCTAGCACTAGCCTACCTATTCGGTAGGGTAAGCCAGGAGAGGTTCCTAGAGCTCGTAGATGAGCTAGCTAACCCGCTGAAGCTTAGGTTCACCGAGCCGGGAACCGGTAGGGAGCTAGTCTTCAGCGAGGAGGTAGCTAAGGAGCTTAACGAGAAAATAGCTACTGACAGGGACTTCAGGGACTCACTAGTTAGGGAGTGGATCTCCAAAGCTCTAGAGAGATACAAGTCCGTACTAAGTATGCTTAGGTCCTAACAGCCCTACATAAAAACCTTTTTACCTAAACCCCCTCCTCAGTAGTAGCACTGCTAGAGCTACCGCTATGAGGGCTAATCCAGCAACTACCACCACTATGTTAACTGCCGGCTGGACCCTACCCGGACCTTCTGTAGGTGTAGAGCTTACTACGGTTTCAGTAGGGGTAGTCTGAGGCGGTGGTACATATGTTGGAGTAACCTCGGTAGTTGTAGTAAGCTCCGTAGGTGTTGGAGTTGGGGTTGGTGTTGGTGTAGGTGTGGGTACTGTCGTTGGGGGTGCAGGCGTTGTTGCCGGTGTAGGTGTTGGCTGGAGGTAGGTCACCGCTACCTCCCTACGTAGTACGTTACCGAGCGCGTCGTATAGGTAGATCTCTACAGTAGCTACAGACACGCCAGCTACCGCCGGGATGGTTAGGGTGAAGTAGCTATGAGTGGGGTCTCCCGGTAGTAGCTGTACCTCTGAGGAGCCGGCTAAGGAGCCGTCAGCTCGGTACCAACTTATGGAAGCCTCCCCGTAAACTACTGCGGTAGCATCTCTAGCGTATACCTCTACTAGCACTCTATCCGTAGGCCTAGGTCTAGGCGGGGTTAGCGATACCCTAACTACCTCCGGAGGGTCGGAGTCTCTTACTTCCTTGCAGAGTAGGGTTAGTACTTTGCCCCCGCTTAGCTCCTCTATAGGTAGTTCAACCCTCACTAGTACTACCTCGCCAAGGCTCCAAAGGTCTCTTAGTAACCCGTAGGTGCTTACGTACTCTACAGACCCTCCATCTAGGGTGACCTTCAGTATGTCGAACTCAGGGCACCGGCTACTTGGTAGGTGTAGGTATACCCCTAAGCTCTCCGGGAAACTTACCTCGGTGGGCCCACCTAACTTAACGAAGGCTGAGGTCCCCCCATCGAACTCTAGGTAGCTGTACTGTACGTACTCTATGTTTAAGCTGTTAGCTACATCCCTAAGGCTCCTACCTGGGGGTAGTAGAACCTCTACGGTCCCGTTAGCATATACGTCGATAATCCTGTAGCTATTGTAGTACGACCGCGAGCCTCCTAGGGTTGCTGTAGTTACGAACACCGTTCTCCCGTTGTAGACTGCGTAGCCATCGCTATGTATGTGCCCTGCGAAAACCAGGGTAACGTTGTACCTATCGACTATATTGAGGAACCTCCTAGCTAGCTCCGGGACATTAGCCCAGCTGGAGTATAGGTGGTTAGAGTAGTCCGCAGAGCTTACGTTGCCCCTAAACCCACCTCTAAAGAGGGGGTAGTGGAGGGCTACTACACGTACCCTAGAGTCTTGGTTCTCCCCGAGGACTTTCTCTAGGAAGTCGAGCTGCGAGTTATCTGCGTAACCTAGTACTGAGTCCAGCCCTACTATTAGGTAGGGGCCTAACCTCCTGTACCAGTACGGGGATCCTACGTAGCGTCCGTAGACCTTCCTGTAGAGCTCCGGGGGTATGCCAGCACCATCGTGGTTACCCGGGACTGTTAGCACGGGCTTCCTAAGGTACTGAAGTGCCTTAACGTAGTAGATGTACTCGTCTATAGCTCCCGGATGGTCGGCTGTATCACCTGTGTTGATCACTAGGTCTACGTCTAGAGAGTTAGCTAATAGTATAGCTGAGAGTAGGTGGTGATAGGAGGTACCTAAAGGTGTAAGTGGTGTAACTAGGTGTACATCGCTTATGTGCATAACCCTTAACCTCTCAGGGACCTCCCTAAGTACTGCAACGCTCCTAAACCTACTCAAGGAGCTACTACCGTACCTCAGGGTAATCCCGCAGAGAGCTGTACCCCAACTACCTAGGAGGTCTACCTCAACACTGACCAAGAACCTCACGTACATAAAGTCCCCGGACCTACTTACCTCAACTAACCCTAGGCTTAGGTTAACTACGCCCGCAGGTGACGGGCACATGAGATAGCCTCTGAGGTTGCCAGAGCTAACTACCCTACTGGGGTCGTAGACTACTACCTCTACGTAGCCTCCTACTGTAGCTATAGCGGTTAGAGCTTCAGTTGGGTCAACTATTACAGGTTCCTCAACTTGAGCTACAGCACTTAAGTACCCTACTGAGGGTCCAAGTACAACCGAGACCGCTAGTAGCAGGGCAACCGCTAAGCGGTACCTCACGTAGAGCCCCAAAGCTAGTCAGTACCGTACCTATATGTTCTCGCTAGACTGCTTGGTTAGACGTAGGTATGTAGGAGTGGGGCGGCAACTACCTAAAAAGATACACTTAGATTTTCTACTACTTCTTTAACCAGCGTAGTACGGATAGGATTAAGCTGACTAAGGCTAGGGCTAGAGCTACGTACGCTACTGTACTTGCTACTGAGAGGTCGCCAGTAAGGGTCTTTAAATCGCTGGAGACTCTATCTAGGTCTCGGCTTAGTGAATCTATCCTACCGTCTACCCTGCTGATCTGCTGCTGTAGCTGGTTAGCTAGGTTCGACGTAGAGGTCTTCAGGGACTCTACGTCGGTTCTCAGATCCCTTACGGAGCCCTCTAAACTCTTTATAGCGCTCTGCACAGCCGTGAGGGCGGCTACTAGCTTCTCGATCTCGGATCCGTAGGTACCTAGAGCTACTCCGACCTGAGCTACGTACTTAAGCTCACCCATGTACCTCGACGCCCAGAGCACTAGGTTCCTAACGAAGCGCGGTCCATCGAGGTAGACTAGGTAGTACTGAGCTGTTATCATGGGCTGGTAACCCCCTATCGGGGTCTCACCTGAGAGTATCACTATAGCGTTGTTGTACTGAGGCATTATCTGGGCTACGACCATCGGGAAGACCCCAACGCTACCGACCTCGTAGGCTATACCCCTAATCTTAGCGTTGTTCTCGACTATGGTCCCGTTCGGGGAGCTCCAGACTATGACCTTTATGTCGTCCCTAGTCTTAAGTACTTCGGTAAGCTTCTCGAAAGTGCCGGTAGCTGGGTTGTAGAAGGCTACTACTCCAGGTCCGTGCATCAGTATCTTCTCAGCACCGTAAGCTAGGAACTCAAGGTCTTTCGGAGGTCTAACCCATGCAACGACTCTATAGTCAGCAGCGCAGTTGGAGACCGGGTCAGCTACGGATAGGTAGTCTAGGACTATGTTAGCCCCTATAGCTATCATGAAGTCGTTAACCATCTTTATGACATCCTCACCAGCTCCGTAGTCACTATCACCAGCTACCCAGAGACCCCCTCCCCTAGTTTTAAGGTAGGAGACCACAGCGCTTACCTCGTCAGCTGCTATGGGCTTAGCTGGCTGGGGTATTATGAGGAGGTCTGTGTATATGCCGGTTAGGGTGTACTCCCTACCGGTAGCTAAGTCCGTAAACTTAGCTAAGTTACCTACGTAGTACCCTGTAGCTAGAGCCTTTATCTGGGGGCTAAGGGCATCGTAGAACTCCTTAGATGGAACTATCAGGTACACCTCAGCGTCGTAGAGAGTCTTCAGGAACACGTCGAGCCCCTTAACCCCCTGCCCGTGGCTTAGGTCAACTACAACTACGTAGCTTACAGCAGCTCTAGCAGTTGGTAGAGCTAGAGCTACTACTGCTGTGAGTAGTAAAGCTACTAACACCCTTAACATACGCTCTCGGCTCAACTAACGCACCTCAAGTAGAGGTACTACAGTAGAGGTAAAAAAGAACGGTAAGTAGCTACGCTAGGTTCCTGCAACTATCTCTACAGCCTTGGATTTCGAGGTAGCGAGGCACCGCTAAGAACTTCCCACGCACCTGCACTAACGGCTTAACCGCCCCTGTAATTGGTTAGTCTGTTGCTTTAAGCTAGCTTATATTAGCTGCCTAAAACAGTTAAGGGGTAGCCCCATGTCTGCGAGAACCTCTAGGCTTCCGGGGTTCTACAAGCTACCGATTGAGAGTAGGGTAAAGGTAGTTAAGGAGTTCGCAGGTCTAAGCGATGAGGAGGTGGCTCTCCTTACGAAGGTTGGCAGGCTGGGGCTAGACGTAGCTGATAAGATGATCGAGAACGTTATAGGTACCTTCGAGCTCCCCTACGCTGTAGCCGTAAACTTCCTAATAAACGGGCGGGACTACCTAGTACCTATGGTCATAGAGGAGCCCTCGGTAGTTGCCGGGGCTTCTAACGCTGCTAAGTGGTGCCGCGATGGTGGTGGGATAGCGTCTATAGCTACGGAGCAGCTGATGATATCGCAGATACAGGTAGTTAAGGTACCCTCACCACATACAGCTGTAGTGAAGATCTTGGAGAGGAAAAAGGAGATCCTAGACGTAGCTAACTCCACTAACGAGATCCTAGTTAAGCTAGGGGGCGGTGCTAAGGACTTAGAGGTAAGGGTCCTGGAAAGCCCCGTCGGTAAGATGGTTGTAGTGCACCTTATAGTCGATGTAAAGGACGCTATGGGGGCTAACATAGTTAACACCATGGCCGAGGCTGTAGCACCGATAATAGAGGAGGCAAGCGGTGGGAGGGTACTCCTTAGGATAGTCTCAAACCTAGCCGATAGGAGGTTAGTTAGGTCCTGGACTAGGGTACCTAAGGACTCGATCGGGGGTCCGGAGGTAGTTGAGGGAGTAGTCTACGCCTGGGCCTTCGCAGCTGCCGACCCCTACAGAGCAGCAACCCATAATAAGGGTATAATGAATGGTATCATAGCCATAGCCCTAGCTACAGGTCAGGATACTAGGGCTCTCGAAGCTGGAGCCCACGCGTACGCTGCGAGGAGGGGGAGGTACGGGCCGCTAAGCACCTGGGAGGTAGACGCGAATGGCGATCTAGTAGGCTACCTAGAGCTCCCCATAGCTGTAGGAACCGTTGGAGGCTCGATAAGGTCTAACCCCGTGGCTAGGCTCTCACTTAAGATCCTCGGGGTTAAGACAGCTAAGGAGCTTGCTGAGGTTATGGGTGCTGTAGGACTGGCTCAGAACCTAGCAGCCCTTAGAGCCCTCGCTACGGAGGGTATTCAGAGGGGCCACATGAGGCTACACGCGAGGCAGCTAGCTCTAGCAGCTGGTGCAACCCCGGAGGAGGTGGACGTGGTTGTAACAGAGCTAGTGAAGTCCGGAACTATAACCCTAGAGAAGGCTCAGGAGATACTCCAGAACTTGAGGAGTAGGAGGTAGGCCTCTCTTTAGCCCACTAGAAGAACTCTTTAATGATGCTCCCCAGCCCCTCCACCTCGCGGGCCCCTACGTTTAGGTCTATATTAAGGGGTGTTATTGATATGCAGCCCATCACCTCCGTAGCGTAGACGTCGGTACCGGGCTCTGCTGCCACCCTACTCATCGATAGCCAGTAGTACGGCCTCCCACTTGGATCCCTCCTACCCTCGTAGCTCGATAGCCATCGAACTCTAGAGGCTTTAGTTACCTCTACACATCCTCTAAACCTCTTGGGGTTGGGGATGTTAACGTTTAGTAGGTCTACACCCTCAGGTAGTCCACGCTTAGACACCGCCTCAACTATCCTCCTAAGGTAGCGTGTAGCTATACTCTCCATCTCAGCTGCTTCCATATCCTCAAAGCTCTCTACATCAGCTGAGAAGGCTACGGCCGGTATCCCCATAACAGCCGACTCTATAGCTGCAGCTACCGTCCCGCTGTAGAATATGTGCTGAAGGCTTAGGTTTTCACCTACGTTCACCCCGGAGAGGACGAGATCGGGTCTGAAGCCGATTACGTTTATAGCTAAGTGCACTACATCTACCGGCGTCCCATCGGTTAGGTACGTCTCAACACCTCTAACGCGCATCTTATAGACCCGGAGGGGTCTTGAGAGAGTTATGGTATGCCCTATGACAGACCTAGGGCTCTCCGTAGAGAACACCAGAACCTCCCCAAGCCCTAGCGCAGCTTTGTAAAGTAGGTAGAGCCCTGGGCTCGCGTAGCTATCGTCGTTAGTAACCAGAAACCTGACTACGGTAACCACCTGGAGGTAAAGTTAGTGCCAGGTTATAAGCACAGGGGTTAGGGAGCTAGAGCTACTACACCGGTAACCGTAGCAGTACCTATGGCTCGTAAGCCCACCTTCAGAGTTGGAGACTGCTGCAAACCTATACCTAAGCTTATTAAGCTTCCTGAGGAGAGTGGTGGGGAGCGGGATGCCATTAAGACCTGCTAGGTGTTACAAGGGGGTCGATAAGCCTCCGTATACTAGGTCGGACTACATAGATGGAGTACCCCAGCCTAAGATAGCTAAGTTCGTTATGGGTAATCCTAACGGTAGCTTTACACATAAACTAGAACTGGTGGTCCTAGAAGCTGCTCAGATAAGGCATAACGCTTTAGAGGCTGGGAGGGTAGCAACCCATAAGTACTTAAGCAAGGTACTAGGGGAGGATAAGTTCTGCTTCATAGTTCGAGTATATCCGCATCAGGTCCTTAGGGAGAATAAGATGATGGCTTTCGCAGGTGCAGACAGGCTTCAGGAGGGGATGAGGAGGGCCTTCGGGAAGCCTATTGGGTTAGCTGCTAGGGTGGATCCCGGCGATGTAGTAGCTGAGGTTAGGGTAGATAGGGGCGCTCTAGAGGCTGCGAAGGAAGCCTTAAGGAGGTTTAGGGATAAGCTCGGGGTCCCGTCAACTATAGCTATCTCAGAGCTGAAAGCTGTTTCCTCTTGAACTCCCCGAAGCTTAGACTAGGGGATTACGAGCTCGACCTAGGCTACCTACTGAGGGAGCTTGTAGAGCGTAAAGCTAGGAGGGTTCTAGTACAGCTCCCAGAGGGCCTTAAGAGGTACTACGTAGAGCTAGTGGAAGTGCTTACCCAGGTTAGCGGTGTTGAGGTTGTAGTGGATGCCTCCCCTATCTACGGCTCCTGCCTAATAGACCAACGTGAGGTAGCTGGGTACGACCTCGTAGTTCACGTAGGGCACGACCCGTACCTCCTTAGTAGCTATAGGCTCAATAACGTAGTCTACGTAGACCTAGAGTTCGTAGGTACAGACCTAGAGTACCTTGCGAATGCTGTTGAGGAGAGCTTAAGGGGTTTAGAGGCTTCTAAGGTAGCTGTACTAACTACGAACCAGCATAAGAGGCTATCTAGGGAGTTGGTAGGTAGGCTAAGTGATCGAGGGTTCCAGGTAGTCTTCGGGCCGGAGCTCGTTCTAGGCTGCTACGTACCCTACGGTCTTAGAGGGTCTGGAGCTGATATAGTACTAGTAGTAGCTGGGGGTAGGTTCCACGCGCTCGGCGTTAGCCTAATGCTCCCAGGGGCTAGGGTTCTAAGGGTAGACCCATACACACGCACGGTTTCAGATACCTCTGGGGAGGCTACGAGGCTGCTCTCCCTAAGGTTGAGGAAGATGTGGGAAGCGGCTGGCGCTAGGAGCTGGGGTATTCTAGTAGGTGTAGCTGGTCAGTACAGGCCTCACATAGTTGAATCCCTTAAGGGAGAGCTCGAGAGGAGGGGTCTTAGATACTACTTAATGAGAGCCCCAATACTTAACCTAGATACTCTAAGGAACGTGGATAGTCCACTTATAGATGCCTACGTAGTTACCTCATGCCCTAGATTAGCTGTAGACGACCTCTACCACTTCGAGAAGCCGGTACTAACCCCTCCTGAAGCTCTACACGTAATTAGAGGGCTACTAGGTCAGGGGTACCCAAGCTCCTTTATCTAGCCCCAACCCTGGTGGCTTTAGATGCGTGTAGTTAGGTCTCTAAGGGATCTAGCACTACTTCTTGAGAGGCTTAGAGACTTCGATAGGCCTGTTGAAGCGCTGGAGCAGTACAGAACCCCAGGGGATGTAGCAGCAGCTCTAGCTTGGGAGGCTATGCTAAGGGGGGATGTAGAGGGTAGGGTGGTAATCGACCTAGGCTGCGGTACGGGGGTCGTAGCCTACAGCTTCCTAGCTCTAGGGGCTCGGCAAGCCCTATGCGTTGATGTAGACTGGGGAGCGCTGAGTATAGCTAGGGAGAACCTACGCACCTTCGAGGGGCTTGTAGAGCTGGTCGCAGCTGATGTAAGGTACTTCCACACAGCTATCCCTAGGGATGCCTGTACCGTAGCTATGAACCCACCTTTCGGTGTTAAGAGGAGGGGTACTGACCTAGAGTTCCTTAGGGTAGCTCTAAACCTCTGCGATACTATCTACTCGATACATAAGTACGTACCACGTAGCTTAGAGCTACTGGAGTCTACCGCTAGGAGCTACGGCTTTAGAGCTACCCCCATAGCTAAGGTCTGGATGACCATTAAGCAGAGGTTTAAACACCATAGGAGGAGAGTGTACAGGTTTAAGGTCGAGCTAATTAGGTTTGTAAAGGAGCGTAGTGAGGTGGGGTAGTACGGTTTCGGAGAGTAGTAGGGAGTTGGCAGTACCGGGGGACCTACTAGGAGTTGCTGAGGAGTTCCTACCGGGTCCAGGGGCTTACGAGGAGAACTACAGGGTTAGAGCTGCTGTACTGGGGTACGTCGTTAAGGACTCCCTAAGTAAGGTTGCCTCAGTTAGACCCATCAAGTACCCGAACCTCCCGGCTCCCGGCTCTATAGTAGTCGGGGTAGTTACCGAGGTTAGGGAGGAGTATGCGAGGGTTAGGATAGACGCGGTAGGGGATAGAACGCTCCAGTACCCGTTTACCGGGATACTACATATCGTGCAGATAGCTGAGCGGGTAGGTGGTTCAGCTCGGGTCTACGAATACGTCCGCTTAGGTGATGTAGTTAGGGCTAAGGTCCTCAGTAGCCGACCCCCCTACCTACTAACCATAAAGGAGCCTAAGCTCGGTGTAATCCTAGCTAGCTGCAGCCTATGCGGAGCTACATTAAAGCTCTCCGGGGATAAGCTAGCCTGCCCTCAGTGCGGGAACTCGGAGAAGAGGAAGGTAGGGTACGGTTACGGCCATACCTAGGGTTTTTAGCTCCTGAACTCTAAGAACTACTGGGGTAAGTGTGGTACTATCAGTAGTCTTAATAGCCCTAGTAGCCATAGGTATGATACTAGTGCTAGTAGGGACCCTGCTGATCTTCCTATCAGCCCTTAGAGCTCAGGAGAAGGCTGAGGGTAAGGTCGAGGGGGGAGCTGTAGTAGTTGTAGGACCCCTACCGCTGGTCTTCGGGACTAGCGAGAGGGTAGCTAAGGCCCTTATGGTGCTCGCTATAGCCCTCTTCGCTATAGCCCTCGCAGCATTCCTAGTGTTCCTAGTAGGTCTGCGGGGTGTTTGGTAGTGGACCTAGGTAAGGTCGGTCTAGCCTTAGTCTTCGCGGGGTTTCTCACCGCGGTTATCGGGGTAGCTGCGGTAGCTATCTACACAGCATTCAGAGGGGTTTCGGAGGTAGGCTACGGAGGCTGCGTACTGATAATGTTCATACCTATATGCTTTGGAGCCGGCTCCCCGGGTATAGTCCCCTACTTAATACTAGTAAGCACTGTCGTGATGCTTTTAGCAGTCGTCATAGTCTACTACTTACTTAGGTCCGTAGCTAAGTCCTTAGCTACAAGTACCTACCGGACCTAGCCGGTAGGTAGAGTTAAGCCCTCTTCTTCGCAAACGCTTCTAGGGTTACTGTAGTAACTTTACCTACAGTTCTCCAGGACCTCCTTACGCAGCTCGGCAGCTTTCCGGAGGATTTAACCCTTCTAAGCCACTCCAGTGTCCTAGGGTCAGATGGGTAGCCGCTCCCGATCTCGCCGTAGACCCTACCGAGGAGCTCTACGTGCTTATCCCTCAAGAACTTAGCTACTATTGAGGCTGCGGCTACCGCTGGGTAGTCCCTATCGGCCCTCGGTACGACCGCGACTCTAGCTTCCGGGTAGTACCTATGTATAGCTACCTCGATATCCTTAGCCCTACCAGCTACCTCGTCGACTACCAACTCCCCGATAGCTAGGTCCCTAGCCTTTAGCTGCCTAGCGATCCTCTCTATAGCCTCTACCTCTAGGTCGTTTAGGTTCTCCCTATCTATCTCCTCCGGGACTACTCTACATACTACAACCGCGTCAGCTACCTCTAGGATCCTAGGTACGAGTAAGGCCCTCCTCTCCCTGCTAAGGCTCTTACTATCCCGGACCCCTAGAGCTGGGAGTAGGTGGACCCTATCCCTAGCTACAGCAACAGCGGCAACGAACATATCCCCAACTAGGGACCCTCTACCGGCCTCGTCCACCCCTACTACCAGCTCTCCTGACCTCATCTACGCACCACCTAAGCTTATCGAAGGTAAGCTTCGCGCCGGGCTGGGAGAAGAAGGACTCCAGTACGGTGGTCCCCGGCTTCAGGACCCCTCTCCTCACTAGCTCCAGGTACTCGGAGACTAGGGCCTGGGTAGGCTCTAGGTGGGAGTCGACTACGTAGTGGCCGCTTACCGTATAGCCGTGTAGGTGCACCACCCCAATGTGCGGGAGTACGGACGGCGGGGCCTCCTCGACCACCTCCCCCAGGGTTAGGAGCCTCCTGCGTAGCCTACTGTACCTCTCCACAGCGTGGGGTACGTCTAGGCAGACCCCGACCCCGAGGTCTACGTAGCGGACTGCGTGCTCCAGCCCACCGCAGCAGTACTGCCTAGTGGTCTCGACGTAGAGCGGTATGCCGTAGTCCTCCGCAACCCTGAGCACCTGCCTCAGGGAGTCGACGGCCTTGCCGAGGCACAGCTCGACGTCGGAGGAGCAAACGGCCTGCTCGGTGGTTACGTGGAGAACCGCGTAGCGGGGCTCCAGCCTCGACGCCTTCCTAAAGCAGTCCACCACGTACCTAAGAGACGAAGCCCTCACCTCCTCGATAGGTGAGGCTAGGTGGACCTCCCTCCAAGGTAGGTGCACAGCCACCTCGAACCCCGACCCACTTAACCCCTCCAGCACGGGGTCCTGGAGGCCGTCGCCGCAGAGCGGGTAGTCCAGGCTAAGCTCGACCCCGTCGAAGCCCCCGGCCCTAAGCTCGCTAGCTAGACTAGACCTACCGAAGTCCTTGAACCACACCGTTACGTACACCCTCAAAGCACTTACCTAAGAGAGTACCTACGTGCACCCCTTATAACCGGCAGAGCCCAACGCCGAAGCTTAATGGGGGGTTGGGCAGCAGACGCCGGGACTCCGACTACGTAGAATTGCGGGAGCTGTGATAAAGGCATATAGATAAAGCTGTTTTAACTCCCTAAATGCCACATCACTAGGGTGACTGGATGTGCGGACCCTAGTTTGCGGGGTCGTGCTACTGGGAGTACTCCTCCTATCGACCTTGGCTACAGCTCAGTACCAC
>CAYTXX010000019.1:0-18697 GCA_964442165.1 uncultured Desulfurococcaceae archaeon
GGTAGGCACTTCATCAACGTCATTAAGGAGAGGTGTAAGGAGTGCGGTCTCTGCATATTTGTCTGCCCTACTAAGGTACTCGATAGGGGTATTGAGAGGAATAGCCGTGGTTACAGGTACGTTATCCCGGCTAGACCCGAGAGGTGTATCGGCTGTAGGATGTGTGAGTACACGTGCCCCGACTTCGCTATATTTATTGAGGTGGGTGGGGGGTGAGGGTAGACTACATAACCGGTAATACAGCTATAGCTCTAGGCTCCATAGCTGCCGGCCTTAAGTTCTACGCCGGCTACCCGATAACTCCTACCTCCGACATATTCGAGCTACTAGCTAGGGAGCTACCGAAGAGGGGCGGCTACGTGATCCAGTTCGAGGACGAGTTAGCCTCCATAAACGCTGCTATAGGTGCTTCGTGGGCCTGCGCTAAGTCTATGACAGCTACCAGCGGGCCCGGCTTCTCCCTAATGGTTGAGGCCCTAAGCCTAGCCGTGATAACCGAGACGCCGGTAGTGGTAGCCTACGTAATGAGGACCGGCCCCTCGACGGGTGTCCCAACGAGGTCTGGCCAGTACGACGTCCTGCAGGCTACCTACGGGTTCCACGGTGGGTTGGTGATACCTGTACTAGCTCCCGCCACTCCTCAGGAGGCCTTCGACCTAACGGTTAAGGCCTTCAACGTCTCCGAGAAGCTTAGGACCCCGGTGATAGTGCTATCAGACGCCGTTATAGCCCATACCTACGGTAAGGTCGTCGTTAGGGAGCCTGGTGAGGTCGAGGTAGTTGAGAGAGCTAAGCCTACAGCACCCCCAGAGAAGTACAGGCCCTACGACCCCGGCGATGGGCTTGTCCCACCTATGGCCTGCTTTGGTGAGGGGTACAGCGTACTGGTCGAGTCCCTAACCCACGATGAGAGGGGGTACTACGCCCCCAGGTCCGACGTCCAGCGCAGGCTTATGTGGAGGCTGTACAGGAAGATAGCTGAGAGCGCCTCGGAGCTATTCGACTACAGCGCGGCCTACCTAGACGGATGCGACGTAGCCCTAGTCTCCTACGGCTCTACCTCGCTCTCAGCTCTAGTAGCCACCAAGATCCTGAGAAGCGAGGGCTACAGAGCCTGCTGCATTAGGTTGAGGACCCTCTTCCCCATATACGAGGAGGGAATTAGGAAGCTACTCGAGGGGGTTGGGAAGGTGTTCGTGGTGGAGAACAACATCGGGCTCTACTACAGGGAGCTACGCGGGGTCCTAAGGGGTAGCGAGGTGGTCAGCGTACCCATAATAGACCTAGACCTACCCCAGCCTAGGGAGGTAGTCGAGGTGGTGAAGCAGTGGCTGTAGCGCACCCACTAGATAGGTACCTTAGGACCGACAGGATACCTACGATGTGGTGCCCGGGCTGCGGGCTCGGGATCCTACTGGGATGCGTACTGAGAGCTGTAGATAGGAGGATTAGGGAGGGTAGCCTAAGGAGGGAGAACGTAGGCTTCGTCGGAGGTATAGGGTGTTCAGCTAGGATGACCCTCTACCCATACTTCGACTCAGCCCACGTAATCCACGGTAGGGCCATACCCTTCGCGCTGGGGGTTAAGGTGGTGAAGCCCGAGATGAAGATGGTCGTGGTTGGAGGGGATGGGGATATAGCTGCCATAGGCGGTAACCACATACTTCACGCGATTAGGAGGAACGCCGACCTCCTGGTGATCATGGCTAACAACATGATCTACGGCATGACCGGTGGCCAGCAGGCACCTACAACCCCTAGAGGTCTCTACACGACTACCACACCCTACGGTAACCCAGAGAGGGAGATCAATATGGTTAGGCTAGCTGCAGCTCTAGGAGCTAACTACATCGCTCGGGGATCCGTGACCCATCCACCCCTACTTGAGCAGATGATCTACAAGGCCCTAGGTAAGAGGGGCCTAGCCTTCGTTGAGGTACTCTCAACCTGTCCAGAGCTCTTCGGTAGGCACATAGGGTTTAGAAACCCTGTAGACCTCTACAACGAGCTTAGGAAGAGGGTGGTAGTGAAGGTAAGGCCCTCTGTAGATGAGAGCGACTACAGCTGGGAGAGGGGCTTCGTAGTCGGGGAGTTCGTGGATAGGGATGAGCCAGGCTTTATCGAGATATTATATGAGTATACATCGAAGGCTAGGGGTGGTGTAGGTTGAGGATCGAGGTACTCATAGCCGGTAGGGGAGGGCAGGGTATACTGCTACTAGGACACATACTTGGGAAGGCTATGGCTAAGTACACCAACCTCTACATACTAGGTAGCGAGACCTACGCGGCAGAGACTAGGGGAGGGGACTCAAGGGTAGACCTAGTCGTAGCCGATAGAGAGGAGGAGGCAGACTTCATCAAGGTGATGGGCGCTGATATAGCCTTAGTAATGCACCAAGCCCAGCTTGACGCCTACAGCCACCTAATTAAGGACGGAGCTCTGGTGTTCCTAGACGGATCTAACGTTACCAGCATACCCTCAAGGAACTGGAGGGTCTTCCTAGAGCCGTACACCGATATAGCAGAGAGGGAGTTCGGTACACCTAGGGTTGCTAACATAGTTGCCCTAGGGCACTTAGTGAAGCAGACGTCCCTAGTCCCTCCAGAGGGTGTTGAGGAGGTAATAAGGGAGACAGTACCTAGGGACTGGGTCGACGTAAACATAAGGGCCTTTAGGTACTTCCTAAGTAGGTAGGGGGCTAGGTCCTAGAGCTCTACACAGTTTTAATAATTCTTTAACTAGTAGTTCGGGGAGGACTACGGGTAAGCTGCAGCCCTACGTACTCATAGCCCTCGCCGCTCTAGCTATATGTGCTCACACCGTGCTGAGCTCAGGCGAGTTCTTCCTATACCTCTTCGGAGCTACCTGGTGCCCGTACTGCAGAGCTCTAAGTGAGTTCTTCGGTAAGAGCTTCCCAGGTAACAGCTACTTCTGTAAGATAGATGAAGACCGGAGCTGTAGGGAGGCTCTTAACTTCCTTAACAGCTACCTGGAGTCTAAGGGGGTCCCCGAGAACGTAACTGGCTACATACCCCTAACCATAGTAGTAGTTGAGGGTAGGTACGTAGCTGCTATAGTAATCGGAGCTGTAACAGATGCGGCGTTCTGGAGGGACCTAGCTAGGGCAGCACCTAGGGAGGAGATCCCCGTAATGCTAGGTAGGGATAGGGTCTACAAGGTACAGCTAACCTACGAGGAGCAGGCTCAGCTCGTATCTAACTACGTACGCCTACCCGAGGCTACCGCAACTAAGCCTGGGTTACACCAGCTAGAGCCTCAGGTTCTAGTAGCGCTAGCCCTAGTAGTAGCTGGGGTAGCTCTAGTAGCGTACTCCCTAGTAAGACGTAGGTGATTTCTACGTGGCTTCGGTAAGAGCCCTCTACACCTTAGCTGTCCTCCTGCTCGTACTCGTACCTACTACATACCTATACAGCTCCTCAGGGGTTCCCGTACTCTACAGAGGGGTGGAGGTAGGCTGTGCTGAGGGGTTAGAGGACTACGTAGCTAGGTTAACTACTGTCGTAGGAAACTACACCACCTACTTCTTCGGGATTACGGGGTGCCCTGACTGTGCTGAGATGGAGAGGTATCTCAGTAACCTCTCCACAGACAGTCCAGCCTACATTGACGTATCCATAAGTAGGGATATATTCGGAGAGCTACTGAAGACTCTTTCCAGCTACGTAGATGAGGGGTACCTTAAAGAGGTACCGGTAGTTCTAGTAGTATGCGGTAGTAGACCTGTAGTGGTCTCAATAGGTGTTTATAGGAACGATACCTTCTGGAGGTTTACCCTAGGCTGTAGCTACACCTTAACCTGCACGCCAACGCTTAGGAAGCCACCTAACCTTCTAGGGCTAGTAGCATCAGCTGTAGTTCTAGGCCTCGCCTCATCCCTTAGCCCGTGCGTCCTATACCTATACATAGCCCTACTACTATCCTACACGGCCTCAGGGCTAGGAGGCTCCACCTGGAGGCTCCTAACCTTCGTAGCAGGCCTGGGCTTAGGCTACTTAGCCGTAGTGCTAGGGCTTTCTGGAGCTATGGCCTACCTAAGGCACCTTAGCTGGGCGCTACTCATAGCCTTCGGCGTGTTCATGGTACTCCACTCGAGGGGGGCTATCGGCTGCCCGGTTGGTGGTAAAGCCTGCAGAGAGCTCCCGGTACCCGGTGTTAGCTCCATAATCGGGTTCGGCGGGGTACTCCCCCTAGTGCTAGGGCTAGTAGCTTCCCTAGGCGCGGTCCCCTGTAGCTCCGGCTACTACGTAGTGCTCTACACGGCATCAGGAGGGTATGTAACCACTACCCTACTAGCAGCTTACATACTTTCGTTCCTCTCCCCCTACTTAGCGCTCTCCATAGCCTCTAGAAAGCTCCTCAACCTCCTAGAGGGGGTAGCCCGTAGGGTAGCTATCGTAGAGGCCGCTGCGGGTATAGCTATGGTAGCCCTCGGGGTTTACCAAGCTCTAAGCACGTGGTTACTTTCAGCTACTAGGCCTTAGCTACCGGCACCCGCATACTCCGCACTAGAAGTATCTCCGTTACCTAGGTTAGCTGAAGGTAAGCTACGGGATTCATACTCTACGTATGTAATCTTATAAGCTCAGTTACCCGGAGAGCTCTGTGAAAGTATCTTGAGGAGGTTAGTACACGTACTCGCGTCTACGGCTACGGCTACGTGGACCTCTAGGCTGGTAGTACAGCTAGGCAGCACTGAGGTCCTTGGAGTAGCTTACGTTACGTCCCTATGCGTTAACTGGATCTTGGACTACCTAGGTCATAGCGGTGGTAGGAGGTCCCCGCTAACCCACGAACCTCTCAACGCCTCAGCTATATCCTTCATCGCAGCTCTAGCTCTAAGCACGCTTTACCTCTACAACCTAGAGCTAGCCCTAGTTACCCTACTAGCCTCAGGGGTTAGCTTCGTAACCCACCTACTCCTAGACCTACTAAGCGGTGGGATCTACGTAAGAGACGGCTGTAGCTATAGAAGGGTGTACCTACTGAAGCTCAGGGAACCCCTCTACTCAGCTGCTAATAGCGCTACCCTAGCGCTCTCCATAGCTGCTATAGCTCTCCACCTGCTTAACCCCTACCTCCGGTAGCGGTACCAGCTCTACGGTATATTACGGCTTGGAGCAGATCGCAGTGGAGCTGAGGCGTGTGCTGGGGTGTACTGGGGAAGCTAATTAGCGTAAGCGGTTTAGAGGCCGAGGTCGAGGTTGGGGGGGCCGTTATCAAGGCTCTCGTAGCTATTGAGGGGCTTAGCCCGGGTGATATAGTCCTAGTCCACGCCGGTGTAGTGCTAGAGAAGGTAGATAGGGAGGACGTGCTGAGGAACCTCTCAGTATACTACGACCTAATGAAGTACCACTACGTATTCAACGGAGTACCCGAGGAGGAGGCGGCTTCAAGAGCTAGGGAGGACCTAGCTAAGCTAGCTACAGAGCTTGGGGTACCTATCGACGATGTACTTAAGTCCATCCAGGACGCCGGTGAGCCCTCGGGAGGAGGTGGCGGGGTTATGCCCCTGGAGGTACCTGAGAGGGCCTTCTCCGTGGAGTACGCTGTTCAGCTAGCTGAGACGGACTACCTCCAGGTTATGCACTACACTAACTACATGAGGATATGCGAGAGGGCCTTCATGGCCCTCCTAAGGGAGGTTGGCCTAAGCTACACGAGGCTAATCCACGAGTACGGGGTCTTCATACCTACTGTAGAGGTAAACGCTAAAATCAGGTCCCCAGCTAGGATGGACAACACTCTGAGGGTGTACGTATGGGTGGAGGAGATAGGGAGGAAGCATATCAAGTACAGGTGCGTAGTAGAGAACAAGGCTACCGGTAGCGTATCCGCCGACGTAGTTCACGTAGCTGTATGCACAGATACCGCTATAACCTCGAGCCACGAGATACCGGAGGACCTTAGGTCAGCCCTCAGCAAGTACCTTGTAACCCCCGGGCAGGATACGGCTTATAAGTACTGATAAGGAGATCGTAGGGGATGATGACTCCGCCGAGGATGATCTGTGATTCCAAGGACTCGAGCACTGACATCCAACCCCCGCGGTGACCTCGCGGTAGGGTAGGTTTGACTTCTGTGAATAGCGTTATAAGCTTAACTACCGTGGCTTTGATCTGGGTGTAACTAGCTGATATCAAGGTACGTAATCGATGAGGTTAAGAGGAGGATAGCCGGGGACGTAGTCTACAGCGACGACTCGGGGCAGGCTATTAGGAAGTGGAGGATGGTCTTCGGGCTTAGCCAGGTTGAGCTAGCTAAGTACCTAGGCGTAGCCTCCAGCGTCATAAGCGACTACGAGAAGAACAGGCGAAGACCTGGGATGAAGTTCCTGAGGGCCTTCATAGATTCCCTACTTAAGTACGACGAGCTATCCGGGTACTCCGTAACTAAGAGGTTAGCGCAGAGTATGGGGGTAGTAGCTACCGGGGTTATAGATGTAGTGGAGTTCAGTAGGCCTGTAAGCCTAGATGAGCTTGTGAACGCTGTTGAGGGCTACATAGTTAACTCGAGGTTCGTGACCCTACCCATATACGGCTACACCGTACTCGATAGCTACGAGGCTATTGAGGGCTTGAGGGGGAACGAGTTCTGGAGCATAATGGGGCTCTCCAGTATTAGGGCCCTCATATTCACGAGGGTGAGTACCGGTAGGTCGCCTATGGTAGCTGTCCGCGTAGCTCCAACAAAGCCTGCTGCCGTGGTCGTTCACTACCCTAAGGTAGTGGATACCCTAGCTATAAGGCTAGCCGATAGGGAGATGATACCGCTAATAGTCTCCACCCACCCAACAGTCGACAGCTTGGTTAGGTCCCTGAGGGAGAAGCTGGTATCGAGAGCTAAGGTAGCTCGCTAGACCTACCTAGAGGACCTCCTCTCCTGCAGTATCATTATAGCTCTAGCTACGTCCCCACCCGCTTCAGTTATAGCTTGGATAGCCTCCTCTCTAGATGCACCAGTCTGCTCGACAACGAACTCTACGTCCTCCTCCGCTACAGCTGGCTTAGGAGCCCCCCTAGGCTCCCTCCTTATCCTCTCTAAGCCTGAGCATACTACCTGCACGACCTTCTGCTGACCTAGGTTAAGGATAGCTACCTGAGGGTCCCTGATCACTATATCGAAATCCTCCGCGGATATCGTAACCTCCTTAACCCCCTGAAGCTCCTCAACCTCCACACCGTACCTCTTCAGCATCCTCTTCAGCTCCCTAAGGTTAACCGGGAGCATCTAGGGCACCTAAGCTTAATACTTCGAGGAGCTAATAAGGGTGAGGATAGAGGTGCCTAAGCTAGAGATAAGGGTACTAGGCGGAGGTCTTGAGGTAGGTAGGGCAGCTATAGCTGTTAGTAGTAGAGGTAGAACGGTTCTCCTAGACTACGGGGTGAACTTCTCCGAGAGCGACGTCCCCCAGCTCCCGGAGCACATAAGGCCCTCCGAGGTATCTCTAGTTGCTGTAACACACGCACACCTAGACCATGTAGGGGCGGTCCCCCTGCTCTACACATCTAAAGCCCAGCCGGTACTGGCTATGAATAGGCTTACGAAGGCCTTCTCCGAGGTCCTACTGAAGGACTTCATGAGGATCTCCGGATACTACCTACCGTTCGACGAAGCAGACTGGTACAGAGCTGTAGAGTTCGTTAGGTACGTTGAGACCGGGGAGGAGGTGGAGATCGAGGGGGTAGCCCTGAAGACCTTCAACGCCGGCCACATACCCGGTAGCCAGGCCTACCTCCTAGACCTAGGGGACTTCAGAGTAGCGTATACAGGAGATGTTAACACCATAGACACTAGGCTAGTTAGGGGCTACGATAGCTACGGGCTTAAGGCCGACGTACTGGTGATCGAGGGTACCTACGCTGACGTAGATCACCCAGATAGGGAGGAGGTGGAGAGAGAGTTCGTAGAGGCTGTTAGGGAGGTTATAGAGTCCGGTGGGAACGTCCTCGTACCATCATTCAGCTTAGGTAGGGCCCAGGAGATACTCTCCCTCCTCTACGAGAGGTTTAGCGGAGGTATGGTGTACTACGACGGCATGGTGAGGGCTGTAAACAGCATTCTAGTGAGCTACCCGGAGTACGTTAACCGCTACGAGCTACTGGTAAGGGCTCTAAAGGAGTTTGAAGAAGTCAAGTCAGCTGGGCAGAGGCGTAAGGTAGCTAAGTCAGAGGGGGTTGTCGTAGTAGCATCAGCAGGGATGCTCAAGGGCGGACCCGCCCTCTACTACCTAAAGAGGTTCTACGATAACCCAAGGAACGCTGTCTTCCTAGTATCCTACCAAGCCCCGGCAACTCCAGGTAGGAGGCTATTGGAGCAGGGAGCTCTAGACGACATAGGCCCAGTTAGAGCTAGAGTTGAGTGGTTCGACTTCTCGAGCCATACGGGGTTCAGCGGGCTCCTAAAGGTTATCAAGTCCTTCCAAGGTCTGGAGGCCGTGGTTATAATACATACGAGTGAAGCCGCCTACAGCCTAGCTAAAGCTCTAGAGGAGTCCTACCAAGTCTACGTACCTAGGGTTGGTGAGGTAGTGGAGTTCTTTAGGTAGGCTTACACTTGGCTTCCCTAACCCTCTTCCTATAGCCTAGAACCCCTCCTCTGAGGCTGTAGGCCTGCACCCCTGACTTCCTAAGCTCTAGCGCTACTAGTAGACTGGCTGAGCCGTAGTCGCAGTAGAGTACTACGGGGACGTCGACCTTGCTCAGCTGAGATATGTGGATAGCTCCGGGTAGGTGGTCCTCGGAATACCTACGGAAGTCCCTGATGTCCGCTAAGAGCCATCCTGGAGGTACATCATCCACCTCTACGTCAGCCCCAATACCCTTCAGCACCTCCTCAGCTGTAGCCTTACCTACTTCGTAGACCCTGTAGCTAGCTATAACCCCGTTAAGGACGTCCCCACTTACGTACTTAAGGGCCTCCTCAACCTCCTCAACCTCAGCCCCAGTCTCTACCGGGCCCTCCGAGATCCTGCAGACCTCCTCAACCTTAACGACGTAGTCAAATAGCTCGAGCTCCCTCACCCTGGAGACTATCTCTTCCTTATCCGCAGCTGCTAGAGGCCTTAGCAGTGCGGCCCTAGGCCTTACCAGGTAGTCGACTACCCGTAGGTTCTTCAGGGTCTGCGAGGATGCCTGACCAACGGACTCACCGGTAACTACCGCGTCGTACCCTAGCTTCTCAGCTAGTGCCTGAGCTACCTCGTGCATTAGTACTCTCAGGACTACCTGCCTAAGCCTACTCTCAACCTTAGACCTAACCTCAGCTAGTAGCGGTACGAAGTTAACCACTATAAGCCTAGGCTCGTAGGGGGTGAATAGCTTAGCTACCTCCTTAGCTACGGCGATAGCCCCCTCAGTAGCCCCCGCAACCCCCATGTAGAGGTGGAGGAAGTCTACCTCAGCACCCCTCTTAGCGGCTAGGATCGAGGCCAGAGTGGAGTCGAAGCCTCCGGAGAATAGGGTTAGGGCCCTACCCTCAGTCCCCACCGGGAGCCCTCCCATACCCCTCCAGCACCTCATTACGTAGTAGGCGTATTCCCCCCTAACCTCGATCCTAACCTCGACCTCTGGGTTATCGAGGTCTACACCAGCTGAGTACTTCAGTAGTGAAGCCCCTACAGCCCTAGCTACGTCTAGCGAAGTAAAGCTGTGGTCCCCGGATCTCTTAACCCTTACAGCGAACTTCCTGCCTGCTACGGCATCCTTAAACAGCTCCTCAGCCCTCCTCGAGATATCCTCTAGGGAGCTGAATCTGTACGGAACCACCTCGCAGAAGTCGTGGACTCCGAAGACCTTGCTAAGCACCTTCGATACATCCCTATCAGCCTCAACGTAGAAGACCCCCTGGGAATACCTAACCCTAAAGCTAGCTCCAGCTTTAGCTAGAGCCTTCTCCAGAGCTCTAGCTAGTGCCCTCTCAAACCTAGGCCTAGTCCTCCAGGACTTAAGCGGTATCTCCGCTGACTCCTTAACTAGGTAGTACCTCAACTTACACCACTAGGTACTTTCCTATGGAGCTTAAGAGAAAAACTCTTGAGTACTAGGCTAGAGCTACGAGGAGCGGGGCTAAGGAGAGGGATACCACGCTCATTAGCTTTATTAGTATGTTTAGCGAAGGCCCTGCAGCATCCTTCAGAGGATCCCCTACCGTATCCCCTATTACAGCTGCCTTATGCGCTTCACTACCCTTACCACCGAAGTGGCCTTCCTCTATATACTTCTTAGCGTTGTCCCACGTATTACCTACGTTACCCTGGAAGAGGCCTAGGAGTAGTCCCGAGACTATAGCTCCTGCTAGGGTACCTGCTAGTGCGTAGATACCTAGAGCTACCCCAATTACTATAGGTACTACGATAGCTATGAGGCCAGGAGTTAGGAGCCTCTTTATAGCGTACCTGGTAACTACGTCAACAGCTCTACCGTAATCAGGCCTCTCCTTAAACTCCAGTATCCCGGGCCTCTCCCTGAACTGCCTCCTTATCTCAGCTATTAGCTCGAAAGCTGAGTCGCTAACTGCTCTAAGCACTATGGAGGTAAAGAGGGCTGGAACGGCCATGCCTATGAAGAACCCAGCTACTACGTATGGGTTGAGTAGGTTTAGCTGGCTCATGTCTACCCTATCCCTAGGTAGTACGCTGATGTAGGCAGCTAGTAGGGCTAAAGCTGTAAGAGCCGCTGAGCCTATCGCGTAGCCCTTGGATATGGACTTCATGGTGTTACCAGCTGAGTCTAGGAGGTCGGCTACGGACCTAACCTCCCTCCCGAAGCCTGCCTGCTCAGCTATACCTGCTGCATTATCCGTTATAGGGCCGTAGGCATCTGCTCCAACTACAAAGCCTGTTAGGGATAGCATGCCGACAGCTGCTAGAGATACCCCGTAGATACCGTGCCAGAAGCCACCTAGGGGTGCCATGAGGGCGTAGGATAGTATAGCAGCTACAGCTATCCCGACCGAGGGTATGACGATGCTCATGAAGCCGTAGGACATCCCCGATAGTATCGTTAGCGCTGGGCCCATCTGGGACATCTCAGCTACCTTGACGGTTGGCGGTAGCCCCTTCCTGGTGAAGTAGTCGCTTGTAAGCCCTACAACAACCCCTGCAACTAGTCCGGCAACTACCGTAGCCCAAGCCCTTAGGCCGGCCTCGGAGCCTAGTAGGTAGAGGGAGGCTGGGAGGCTTATGGCCGCTATTAGAGCTGCTGAAGCTAGGCTAGCTGTAGTTAGAGCCTTAGCTGGGTCCCTAACTGGTAAGACCATGGTGGAGAGTACCGAGGCCGCTGAAGCTACCAGACCCGCTGCAGAGACTACTAGTGGGAGTAGAGCGTACTGAGTCCAAGTAGCTACCGCTAGAGCTAGGGCTATCACCATGGTCGATATTATAGCCTCTACGTAGGACTCGAAGAGGTCCGCCCCCATACCCGCTACATCCCCTACGTTATCCCCTACGTTGTCCGCTATCACAGCAGGGTTCCTCGGGTCGTCCTCAGGGATACCTACCTCAACCTTACCTACTAGGTCGGCCCCTACATCAGCAGCCTTAGTGTATATCCCACCGCCGACCCTAGCGAAGAGAGCTACAGCAGATGCTCCGAAGGCGTAGAAGACGAGGTCCCTAATGGCATCCCCTGAGAACCCGAAGGCTATAAGTGCTACAGCTACAGCGAAGGTACCGAGCCCAGCTACCGTAAGCCCCATCACCAGGCCTCCTTTAAAGGCGACTCTGAAAGCCTCCCTAAGACCCCTCGTTGCCGCTGCGTTTACGGTTCTAACGTTAGCTCTAGTCGCTACAGACATACCGAAGTACCCGGTAGCCATGGACGAGAAAGACCCTGCTAGGAACAGGAGCGGTGCTCTCCAAGGTGATGGCCTCCCCGATACTAGGTTCGCCAGTAGTACAGCTACTGCTATAGCTACGGAGATCCAGGTGATAACCCCGTACTGCCTCCTTAGGTAGGCCCTAGCACCTTCGTTTATGAACTCGTGGAGCTCTAGAGCTCTACCACTACCCGGGGGGTATCTGAGGACTGAGAAGGCTAGGTAGGCTGCGAAAGCCAGCACCGTAGCACCGACTACGACGCTTAGTACTAGGGGTAGCACGCTTAACCCTTTTTCCAGTACTCGTAATCTCCGCTTATAAACGTTCTATTGATGCGCACTTAAATAACCTAAGTGACCCCGAAAGCTAGCCGTAGAGCCTGGAAAGCTGGGGGTACGGATGAAGCTAGAACTCTCACCAAGGTTTAACCGTACTAGCAGAAGATACCGTACCGGTTGGGTAGCACTTCAGTCTATGGGCTACTTATTAGCTGGTTTCACCATGGGTTGGGGGGCTACTTGAAGTTCCTACTTAGGGACTGGGTATACCTTTTACACCCTAGACCTGCTTACGCTATCTGCTCCTACTCTGACGGCATCTACGATTGCTTAGCTGCTTCTTGGGTTACCCCTGTATCTAGGGAGCCCCCGATCCTGATGGCTTCCCTAGCCCCTAAGAGGGAGACCTACAAGATCCTCAGGTCGTCGGGTAGGGCTACGGTTAACGTCCTACCGTGGGAGAAGCTAGAGGTACTGCACTACTTAGGTACTACGAGCCTAGCTACGAACCCTGGTAAGATGTCCTACCCGAAGGTGAGGGCTGTAGTTAGGGATGGCTATGTGTGGCTGGAGGACGCGCTAGCTGTACTCTTCTGCAGGCTTAGGACCTCGGTAGAGATGGGGGACCACGACGCGGTGTTCTTAGACGTAGTGGGGGTAGACTTCGGCGAGTGCTTCAGCCCTAGACCTAGGGCTTCGAGCTGTAGGTACATACTCCACGTAGGGGGGAACGAGTACACTACAAACTTGAGTGAAGTGGTAAGGCTTTGAACTCCCGGGTTCTCGCCTACGTAGCTCTAGGGCTTGGGGTACTAGCTCTAACGAGCTTCCTCCTCATACCCCTCTCAGCGGTTCTGGAAGTAGCCTTCGGTACCGTAGCTACTGCAGCCCTCTTCCGGAGCTCTAAGGTAGCTACTGCAGCGTCCATAGCGGTAGCTACCTTAGGGGTAGTCAGCCTCGATCTAGCCTTTGAGGCCTCTACCCTCAGTAGCCCCTACCACCTAGCCCTAGCTACACTCCTAAACTTCGTAGCTCTACTAGCTACCTACATTATCTGTAGGGTAGCTATTACTAGAGGGGGTTTCGGGGCCCTGAGAGCTCTCCTAGTACTACTAACCTCGTCTCTAGCTATAGCCCTAGTACACCCCAGCTCCGTAGGGAGGTTGGCGGAGTTGATGAAGCTTAGGGGCCCCCTAGAGGTAGTAGCCTACGGGAGCTTAATGGTATTCGGAACCTCACTACCCTACTCAGCTGCTATAGTACTCCTCCTAGTCTACTTCCTCTACGATACCCTCTCAAGCGTTAGAGTTGAGGAAGCTACTCAAGCTCCTCAGTAGCTCCTCTAGGTCGGTGAAGACCCTATCGTATGTGAAGCCCATCAGCTCCCTAAGCTCCCTCTTCAGATACCTCCTATCGGCTAGTACTACGTAGGCCCTATCCTCCTCAGACCTTATAGCCCTCCCAATAGCTTGGGACGCTCTAATAGCTGCCAGCATATCCGTAGTAACTACCTTAGCTAGACTACCTAGCTCCCCCTCTAGCGAGTCCCTTAGGTCCTCTAGGTAGTCGTCAGGTTGGGGGTACGGGACCCCGCAGACTACGACCGTGTCTACCATGGACCTACCGCTAGAGTCCCTAAACTCCACCCCCTCAACTATCTTACCCCCTGCTACGGCATTTACCAGAGTGTGTGGCTCCCTAGTTAAAGCCCCCTCCACCTCCGATATCCTACTCCTACCGCTCTCTACGTATACGTCGTGTATGTCGCTGAGGTACACCACCACCTCCCTCATGACCTCGTAGCTGGGGTACACCGCTAGTACAGCCCTCCCACACCTACGGTAGACCTCTCTAACCAGCCTCGCGTAGTCCATGAACATCCTCGTCGACCTATACGCGTAGCTGGTGGTAAGCTTCGAGTACACAGCGTAGAACACTCTCTCCCTAGGGAAGACCCTACCATACGCCTCCTCAACATCTAGGTACCTACTCCCAGCTGAGATAACCCTATCGAGGATGGGCTTCGGGGGTAGGGTCCCGGACATGAGTAGTACACCTCTAGCCTGCCTTAACCTCCTCCTAATGGGTTCGTAGCTAACCGGGAGGGCGTGTAGCTCAGCTGAGTCGTATGTAGCTTGCGTATAGACCCTGGTGAAGTCCTCAAGAGCTAAGCTGTAGAACTTCACCAGCTTACTTAATGGGGAGGTAAGCCTCAACAAGTACTCCGCACCTAGCCCAGCTAGCGCCTCTAGGGAGGCCAGCCTCATCTCGTAGAGAGCTTCCTCCAGAGCCCTACCGATATCCGGGGTAACCCCCACATCCTCTTTACGTACCCTCACCAGCCTATCACCAGTAACCCTCGATAGTGCCTCCTCTAAAGGCCTTAAGCTCTCGGAGAGCTCTACGTAGCCAACCTCGGATAGCTCCCTACGAGACTCCCTGACGTGGGTAAGGTCTACGGAGCCTGAGATAACGGACTGGGGGTTTAGGAGGGTGTGGGCCTCGTCTATAACTAGGTAGAACTCATCTAGCCCTACATCCTGGAATGCTGTTGAGTAGACTACGTCGTCGAAGACGTATGGGTAGGTTACGACTGCTACGTCTACCCTACTAGCTAGACCGGCTAGGCTGAAGAAGGGGCATACCGATAGCTCCCTAGCAATAGCTTCAGCTAGCTTATGGGGGTCCGTTAGGGTCGATCCGGCTAGGACCTCCCCTACCTCCTGCAGTGAGGTGCTCCTCAGGTTGGCGTAGTAGGGGCACATACCTTTAAGCCTTAGAAGTCTGCAGTTCAGCCAGAAGTCCTCAGCCTCTACATCAGCTCCCCTAAGCACCGGGCACATCCTCCTACCGCTAAAGACCACGGTAAAGGATGCGCCAACCCGCCTAGCCTCGCGGACTACGGGGGCCATCTCATTCCTCGTCCTCACAGCGTAGAGGACTCTACCCCTACCTAGGTGGGAGAGTACTGCTACTAGGGTCTTACCGTAGCCTGTAGGGGCCTTAAAGGCTATGAGGCCACCTAGGTTGGACTTAATGAACTCTACAGACTCCCTCTGCCCCCTCCTAAACGATGGGTAGGGAGAAGGCATCAGACAGCCACCGCCTCAGCATTAAAGCTAAGTAGTGGTCGAGTCGCTCATCACCGTAGTACTAGGCCTACTGAAGCTAAAAAAGCTGGGGCTACGAAAGCCTTAACCGTGCTTAAAGGCTTTAGGGTAGCCTTAGGTTGGGTGGTCGACTTACACGAGTGGGCTCTAGCTGAGGCTGTAGTGCTATCCCTATCCCAGTACCTGAGGGAGGTAGGTTGGGGTAGGGTTAGTAGGGTCGTAGTATCCCTAGGAGAGCTGCAGACTGTAGACCGGGAGGTCTTCGAGTTCGCGCTGAAGGAGCTTGCGAACCTCTACGGTGTTGATGTAGGTAGGTTCGAGCTAGTAGAGGAGGAGGCCTCCTTCGAGTGCAGGTCCTGCGGGTTTAGGTGGAGGCTTAAGGACCTGGAGCTACCGGATGAGGTTAGGGAGGCTATACACTTCCTCCCGGAAGCCGCCTACGCCTACCTGCGCTGCCCTAGGTGCGGCTCAGCTGACTTCATACTAGCTAGCGGTAGGGGTGTTAAGCTAGAGGGTGTTGAGCCTTGAGCGCGCTCCAGGACCCGAGGCTTGTAGCTGTAGTTGAGAGACTTAAGGAGGTTAGAGCTGTAGTACCCTTCCTAAGTAGTAAGGGAGGTGTTGGTAAGACCCTGGTATCGGTAGCTACAGCCCTAGCCCTGGTTAGGAGGGGCCTTAGGGTAGGCCTTCTAGACCTTGACGTAACCAACCCTACGGTACACCTAGTACTAGGTGTTAGACCCGGTAGCGTAGCTCCGAAGGAGGAGTACGGTGTAGTACCACCGGAGGTATCGGGAGTTAGAGTTATGAGTACTGTTTTCTACACCCTCGGTAAGCCGACCCCTCTGCGGGGTGATAGCATCTCGTCAGCTATAAGGGAGCTTCTCTCCATCACTAAGTGGGGGCCTCTCGACGTACTGGTAGTCGATACCCCTCCAGGTATGTCTGATGAGCTCCTCGAGCTACTTACCTACATCAGGAGGTTTAGCTCCTTCCTAGTTACAACCCCTTCTAGACTATCCCTTGAGTCTACCACGAGGTTAGCTGAGCTAGTTGCTGGGAGGGTTGCGGGGGTGGTACTGAACATGGCTTGGGAGATCCCGGAGGAAGTTGCTAGGCTCGCTGATAGGCTTTCCGTACCCCTATACACACTACCCTACGATAGCTCCGTAGAGGTAGCTCTCGGAAACCCGGAGAAGTTTGCAGAAACGAGGTTCGCGAAAGCTGTGGATATGTACCTAGGGGAGCGCGTTCTAAGGCTCCTCAGCACTACCCCTCGCTAGACCTGGAGCTAACTCGAGCCCCTAAACACTTGACCACTTCCTCAGGAGCTTCTCTAGCCTCTCGAACCTACTCCTAACCTCCTCCACTAGCTTACCCACATCGGACTCTAGTACGTAGAACCCGTATGGGGTGTAATCGAGGAGCTCGCAACTCCACTCAGCTGTAGCTGGGAGGCTCTCCGGAGTTACGACCTTAACTACGTAGACTTCGCTAAACCTACCGCGCCTAAGGCTAACCAGGAAGACCCTCTCCCCTAGCTGAGCAGCTACTAGCCAGCAGCTACCCTCCTCCCTAGTAGATACCTTGAAGCCCTCATCCTTAAGCCTCCTCCTAAACTCCTCAACAACCTCCCAAGACACCCCGGGCACCGCCTAGAGCTTGGAAAAGCGGTTTTAATACTATAGCGGTGTTAGTGTATCAGAGAACTGCGGAGTCTGCGGAGAGGTGGTCTAAACGCGGGGTGATGTACGAGTAGCTGAGAAGTACAGGGAGAGGATAGTTGGTGGAAGCCCCTTAAGGGTAGTGCTATGGCTAGCAGCACCCCTGATGGTAGCTCAGCTAGTCCACGTATCCTACAACCTGGTCGACGCGCTGTGGCTTAGCAAGCTCTACGAGGGAGCCCTAGCGGTCCCTAGACAGGTGTGGCCTACCCTCATGTTCTTTTACGCTATAGCTATGGCCCTCTCAACAGCTAACCTAGCTATGATCTCCCAGTACGTAGGTGCTGAGAGGTACGACATGGCTGGTAGGACTGCCTCCAAGCTACTGACCTTTAACCTAGCCCTAGCTTCAGCTATATGCCTAACCTACTACATCCTAAGGCCGTACATATTTGCCTACATAGTTACGGTACCTCCAGAGCTCTACGGCGACGTCATGGTGTACTCCAACGTCATGCTCCTCGACATCCTCTTCATGTACCTAGGTACGGCGTTCACGACGGTCCTCCAGGCTATCGGGGACACCAGGACCCCTACGTACATAAGCATAGCGGGGGCCCTCCTCAACATGGTCCTGGACCCCATAATGATATTCGGGTGGTTCGGCTTCCCAAGGATGGGGGTTATGGGGGCCGCCATAGCTACAGTCGTATCCAGGGCTTTGGTGGCCTCGGTAGCCCTGAAGCTGTTCCTAGGGGGGTTCGCCGGGGTTAGGCTTACCCTCGTGAGGCCTGATAGGCCTTGGCTACTACGCTCAGTAAGGATAGCGGCCCCCATAGCTGCTCTCCAGATGAGCAACTCCCTAGCCTTCATGGCTCAGCTAAGGCTTGTTAACACCTTCGGTAAGGTTGTAGCTACAGCCTACTCGATAGGGTTTACGGTGATGGATATAGCCGACGCAGCTATGTTCGGACTCTCCCAAGCTGTAGCTATAGTTGTAGGGCAACTTATAGGGGCTCAGATGTACTCTAAGGCTAGGAGGTCCGCACTAGCGGCAGCTCTATTCGTAGGTATCGTAACAAGCTTCGGAGCAGTTGCTGTCTACGCGTTTAGGTACCCGATAGCTTCGGTGTTTACTTCCAGTACGGAGATCCTGGGGGAGGCCGTTAGGTTCATAGAGTACTTCGGCTTAACCGTACCCTTCTTCGCCGTATTCTTCATAGGATTCGCCGTAGGTAGGGGCTCCGGCCACACCTACGTTCCAACAGCTATAGCCTTCACTAGGCTGTGGGTACTTAGGGTAGCACTTGGGTACCTACTCGCTATAGCTATGGGGATAGGGCCTACAGGTATATGGCTATCGATGGCTGTAAGTAACGTCGTAGGTGGCGTAATGGCTCTAACCTGGGTAGCGGTAGGTAACTGGACCCGCCCGGTAGTAGAGGTAGGAGTACCTTCAAGGGTGTCTACGGTACCTCCATCGCTGAGGTGCGTAAAGAAGGAGGAGCTATCTGAGGGAGAGGTCAGCCAGGTGAGCTAGGATGAGGTACGTAAGGCTCTTAGCTACCCTCCTAGTAGCTCTTGCAGCAACCTTCCTAGCCCTATCCCTCTGGTTCGCCTACGTAGATAGGTTCGTACCTTCACTACTAGCACTAACATCCGGGCTCATATCCCTCAGCAGCGCCCTAGCCCTAGTAAAGGAGTACCCGGAGACCTGTAGTAAGAGCTAAAACCTAGCCTTGAGCTAGTACCTCAGAGCTTACCCCTATCTCCAGAGCTGACCTCCTCCCCGCCCTAGCGGGAACCCTC
>CAYTXX010000020.1:0-18694 GCA_964442165.1 uncultured Desulfurococcaceae archaeon
TGCAGGTGGTAGTATGCCTCTAACCATAAGGACCTATAGGGAGGGGGATGAAGGGGGTATAGTCCAGCTACTCAGGGCGTGCTTCCTCGAATTCGATCGCTGGGGCCTAGAGGCTGAGGATTGGACCTTGTTTGAGGAGGTCGACTACGGCTATAGAAGGGAGAACGCTCTCGTAGCTGAGCTCAACGGGAAGGTCGTAGGGCACCTCCACGTAGTGCTTAGAAAGGTCTACCTAGGCTTAAGTCAGGTAGATGTATGCGGTGTAGCTAACGTAGCTACACACCCAGACTTCCGAGGTCGCGGTATAGCTACGTCCCTTATGGAAAGTGCTTTAGAGCTATGTAGGGAGAGGGGCTTAAGCATCGCATCCCTCCTAACGAGTTACGGTGGTGATGGCTATAGGGTGTACAGGAGGCTGGGGTTCGCGAACACAACCTTCCTCAACGTGTACGTTGGGGCTCGGGATGCTGTAGAGAGGTTTCTTGAAGCCGGGGGGAGGTTGAACCTGGATGTAGAGGAGGTAGGGGAGTTTAACCTAGACGTAGTGATGCAGCTACACGAGCAGTGGGGGAGGGAGGTGAACCTAGCCGTCTGGAGACCTAGGGAATACTGGGTAGGTAAGGTGCTCCAGAGGTTCTTCATGTACAGCTTCTTCTACGATAGGTCGGAGGCCTCGCTTAGGCTACTTTTTAAGGACTCCTCCAAGCCTGTAGGCTACTCCCTAGCTTTCGACCCGTCCCTAGCTACGAGGAGCTACTTCCCTAGGAACGTAGGCGTAGTACTTGAGGCTGTAGCTACGGACGAGCTCTACCTAGAGGAGGTAGTTAGAGAGACCCTGAGGAGGTTGATGGATAGGGGGCTGAAGCTGTTTAGGCTTTACCTACCGGCAGCCGGCACCTACAGCAACCTCTCAAAGTACTTCGAGGAGTTCAAGGGCCCTCTACTAATGGACTACGTAATCGACCTCCGGAAGCTACTCGACGGCATGAGGGTTGAGCTCTCCAGGAGGGCGGAGAGGGTTAGCGGTAGTACCTCCGTAGCTATAAGGAGCCCCTTCGGTTGCGTAAGCTTACACCTATCCCACGGCTACGTAGAGGTATCCCCTGAGTGCTCCGGGGAGAGTACGATCGAGTTCACACGCGACGGCTTAGTGAAGGCGATATACGGTATTAGATCACTAAACGAGATAGTAGACCTTAACTACGTTGAGAGGCTTAACGCCAGCCCTAAGACGGTGAGAGAACTGGGTAAGGTACTAGACAAAAGGGTTGCCTACATACCGAGGATAGACCAGTGGTAACCAGCAGAGCGACCGCTTAGCCCACGCCTGTGCTTAAAGCTGTGGCACGAGCTTGTGTAGCTAATTCTGTTACGTAACTTGGAGGTATAATAGTACCGGTACTAAAGCTTTTGGGTGGCACTACGGCAGCTCTTCAAAGGCGAACTCTCTACGTTATAGTAGCTATAGTCGTTGTAGCTGTAATTGCAGGACTCGTAGCTAGTATAACCCTCAGAGTCCCACCCGCACCCGCGACGACTACACCACCCACGGTAACCTACCCTACACCAACTACAACACCGACCACCCCCGTAACGGTACCCCCGACTACCCCTACACCAACCCCCCCAGCGGTTACAACCCCTCCAACCCCTATGGAGAAGGTGATAAACCTCTACGGTAGCTGGCCTCCTCCTGAGAACTACATTACCAACCCGTTAGTTGGTACTATCGGTATGCTACACTACTACACCCACATGCCGCTGGTCTTCCTGATACCCGCTGAGAGGGCCCCGCTACCTGGGCTTACTGGAGATTACCCTAAGCTCCTACCACTACTAGCCGATAGCTGGGTATTCAAGGTAGACCCCGTGAAGAACGTTACGGTAGCTGAGGTAAAGCTGAAGAGGACTGGCTGGAGTAGCGGTGACCCAGTAACAGCTGAGGACGTATTCATCAGCGTAGTCTACTACGGGTGCTTCTACAACTCCCTTACAGGCTACTACGAGGTAGTCGATGCATCGACTATAAGGAGGTACTTCAACGGGACCGGCATAAGGTTCGAGACCCTCACATCGTGGATGTGGTCCTGGTACGGCGTCTGGGCCTCCACTAGGTACTACAAGGTGGAGCCTCTCTGGTCAATATGTATGGAGCAGTACGGGCTACTGAAGAAGCGCTACTACCTATCGGTCACCGGTCAGCCTATACCTAAGGAGCTCACGGACAGGCTAACGCTACTTAACAGGTGGTTCAGAGGTAACCTAACCGAGGTAGCTAAGAAGGTCCCGCCGTCCCTAGCTAACGGACCGTTCTACCCAGCTAAGATAACGGAGTCCAACATAATCTGGGAGAAGAACCCGTACTTCTGGAACGCCCCTAACATAGCTATAGCTAGGTGGGTCATGGCTAGGACCCCGGAGACCGCCATAATCATAGAGGAGCTGGGTAGGGGTGCCGTTACGTGGGTGACCCTCTCAACACTTACTCCGGAGCTCATAGACGCTATAGCCTCTCTAAACCCGAACCTACTGATATACCCGCTAACCCACTACAGGATGGTCGGTATACTCTTTAACTTCCAGCGCTACCCGATGAACGATACCCACTTCCGCAGGGCCATAGCCTACCTAATAGACAGGGACAAGATACTGGCAGCCCTTCCGTTCCAAGCTAAGGAGCCCATACTAAACATAGGCCTACCTGAGGAGTTCCTATGGCAGTGGGTATCCGAGGAGGACCTCAAGTACTTCACTAAGTGGACCTACGACCCCAAGAAGGCTGAGGAGGAGCTACTAGCCGGGGGCTTCAGGAAGGACCCGCGTACAGGGAAGTGGCTACTGCCTAACGGGACCCCCATATCAATTACGATAACCATAACATCGGACTACGCGATAGTTGCCGAGGCTATTGCCTCGGCCCTAAACAGCTTCGGCATATCGACCCAGATAAACGTAGTACCATCAGCTGTCTGGACTACATTAGTGCGGACCTACGCTACCTCGTACGCGGTGGAGAGGAACTACGACATAACTATATGGATATCCAGCCTCATGTACGCTACAGCCCACCCGTACTGGACCTGGTCCCACATACTAATGCTAGGGTGGGGTGCTGGAGGAGCTATAGCTTTCCCGAACTGGTGGAACATACCACACCCGTGGAAGGCCTGCACAAACGATGAGAACGTATCTAGGCTGTTCAGCATACTGTACGCTAACCCAGGTACGGACGTAGAGAAGTGTGCTGTTAAGGCCTTCGCCTGGATAGTCAATGAGTACACCCCGGTAATCCACCTATACGAGTACGGTGTCTGGGTGTTCATGAACACTAAGGAGATCAAGGGCTGGCCACCTCTAGAGGACCCCGTCTGGAGCGTAAGGCTGATGGACGCTGGCTACTACAGAGCTCTCCTACTCCTCTGTATATATTACATACGGTAGATAGATCAAGGGTAAGGAATATGGAGCTCAGGGCCCTTTTTCCCTTCGCTAAGATACTCGGCCGTAGGCTTGCCTACGCTTTAGTTACCATAATGATCGCCTCAACTGTGACCTTCGTAGCGATAAGGTCCATGCCGGGTGACGTACTCTACACACTGGCTGTTTCCCTAGCTGAGGAGCTTAGGATAACGATCGAGGAGGCTAGGAAGATAGTCTACTACATATACTACGGTATAGACGTTGAGAAGCCCGTCTACGTACAGTACTTCGAGTACGTACTAGGCCTACTACGCGGAAACCTAGGCTACTCCACATACTTCAAGAGACCTGTTACCTACGTCGTCGCTAGAGCCCTCGGCTGGACGGTGTTCACGCTGTCCATAGGGATATCCCTGTCCTTCGCTATTGGGGTGCTAACCGGGATGGTGGCCGGGTTCAAGAGAGGTAGCAAGCTGGACTCAACCCTATCAACCTCCCTCACTATACTCTCAGCCATACCCGGGTACGCTATAGCCCTCTTCCTCTACATAATACTCTCCGCGAGGCTCGGGCTGCTGCCCGCGAGGGGGGCCTACTCCCCGGACGTAGAGCCGGGCCTGAACCTAAGGTTCATAGTCGACGTGCTCTACCACGCAACCCTGCCGATACTGACCTACGTAGTCATAACCTTCAGCGGCTGGTCCCTCCTCATAAGGTCTAACGTCGCTAAGATCCTTGAGGAGGACTTCCTTAAGTACGCTGAGGCTAGGGGGATAAGTAGGAGGAGGATAATAACTACATACGTTGGTAGGAACTCCATACTACCCCTAGTCCCGCTTCTAGCCCTACGGATAGGTGGTATGGTGGGTGGCTCAACACTTATAGAGTCTATATTCGCCTACCCAGGTATGGGCTACTACCTCTCGATCGCCATGGGTATCAGAGACTACGGGCTCCTACAGGGGATATTCTTCATGATGACCGTAGCCACCATCGTTGGGGTCATAGTAGTCGAGATGGTGACCCCCTTCATAGACCCTAGAGTAAGGCGTGAGGTGGTAACTACGTGAGTACCGAAATGCGGGCTAAGTCGGGGCTCTACCTCTTTTACCTAGACGTTGTTAGGCCCGTACTGAAGAGTGGTAGAGGCCTCTTCGGCTTAGTAGTGGTAGTAGCTATGGTCTTTATGGCTACGGCCGGACCGTCAGTTATACCCCTAGATATCGAGATAAAGCCTTCGATGAGGTGGTGTCTACCGTCTCTAGAGCACCCACTAGGCTGCGACTACCTAGGTAGGGACCTCCTCTCCATGGTAGTCCACGGCTCTAGGGAGGTCTTTCTAGTACCCTTCATAGCTACCTTAGTAGGAGTCGTTGGCGGGATGAGCGTAGGGCTCCTGGCTGGATACATCGGTGGGAGGGCTAGGAGGGCTCTAACTGCAGTAACGGATATCTGGTTAACGATACCTTCATTCCCAGTAATATTCATACTCGCGTACGTCCTACCTAAGTCACCTCTAACTATAGCTCTGCTCCTAGCACTCTTCAGCTGGCCCGGCCTAGCTAGAGCTCTCGCTGCTGAGGTATCGTCGCTTAAATCCAGGGACTTCATAGAGGTCTGCATTAACTTAAGGTTAGGTAAGTTGCACGTACTCTTCAGGGAGATAGGGCCTCACCTCGTACCCTTCGTAGCGTACAACTTTGCAGCTCTCTTCGTAGCTAACATGACGTCCCTGATAGGTATAGTGCTACTTGGGGTCGCACCTCTAAACCCGACTAACTGGGGGTATCTACTTAACCAGATGATATTCACGTACAGAGGGCTACTCATACCTAGCGGGTCCATCATAATATTCATACTGGTCTCCGTATTCGTAGTAATCAAGCTAGGTGTAGTCTTCTTTGCGCAAGCTCTTGAGGAGGTGTTCAACCCAAGGCTGAGGGCCTATGAGTAGTAAGCTAAGTGTAGGAGTAGGTTCAGGGATTAAGCTAATGCTTAGGAACCTAAGGATGGAGTACCTCGTAAGGGAGGGGACCATCAAGGCTGTAAGTGGAGTTACCCTTCCCATAGAGGAGGGGAGGATAACAGCGATAGTCGGTGAGAGCGGCTCCGGGAAGACCTCACTTATCGAGACCTTCCTTAAGCTTCTACCTAGGAACGCTAGGATACGCGGTGGGGAGGCTCTACTAAGGCTTTCGAATGGCGAGGAGGTAGACCTGATAAAGGCTGATGAAAGTACTATGAGGAAGCTCCGCGGTAGGGTAGTAGGCTACGTCCCTCAGGGTGCTCAGAACTCCCTAAACCCTGTTCTAACCGTTGAGCAGCACTTTGTAGAGACTCTGAAGAACCACGGCCTCTGGGACTCCAAGAGCTCGGTGGGGGAGATACGCTCCGCACTCTCCCTAGTTAGGTTAGACCCCGATACGGTACTGAAGAAGTACCCCTTCGAGCTTAGTGGTGGGATGAAGCAGAGGGTGGTGATAGCTCTAACCATGATACTCAAGCCTGAGCTGGTAATCCTAGACGAGCCTACCTCCGCCTTAGACGTATTCTCCCAGAGGGTCCTACTGAACATACTCGATAGAATCTCGGAGCAGTACAGGAACACGATGATCCTAATAACACACGACATCCCCATAGTTGCAGAGTTAGCTAATAGGGTAGCCGTCCTCTACGCCGGTACCGTAGTCGAGGTCGGGGATACATACGAGGTATTCAAGGAGCCTCTACACCCATACACAGCGATGCTAATAGCCTCCATACCGTCAGTTGCGGACATATACCTCAAGAGGGTCCCGAGGCCGGTTCCGGGTGAACCTCCAAGCCTCCTCAACCCACCACTGGGATGTAAGTTCCACCCAAGGTGCCCTTACGCTACCGAGCTATGTAGGATCTCCGAACCTCCGCTGGAAGAGCTTAGGAAGGGCCGCTTAGCGAAGTGCTGGCTCTACAGTAGGGGTGGGAAGGCGTGAACTCCATAGCCTCAGCGAAGAGTGTAAGTAAGGTGTACGTGAAGGGGGTGCTTAGGAAGAGGTTTATTAAGGCTCTGCAAGCGGTCTCGCTCGAGGTTCCTGAGAAGGGTCTAGTAAGCTTGGTCGGTGAGAGCGGCTCCGGAAAGACCACCCTAGGTAAGATACTAGTAGGTCTCGTCATGCCTAGTAGTGGGGAGCTCTCGTGGATGGGTACTACGGTAGTCAAGGATGGGAGGATCGTCCGGAGGGACTTCTACCTAGCCAATAGGCATAGGTTCGTCTACGTCCACCAAGACCCCTACTCCTCGCTAAACCCCTCCAAGAGCGTTAAGAACATACTAGAGCCGGTGGTTAGGAAGTACAGGAAGCACCTAAGCGAAGCCGATAGGTTGAGGTACATCAAGGAGCTCCTCGAGGAGGTCGGTTTAGTACCGGCTGAGTACTTCATAGACAAGTACCCGCACCACCTATCTGGAGGGATGAGGCAGAGGCTCTCACTAGCTAGGGCTCTTATCGTAGACCCTCACCTAGTAGTTGCAGACGAGGTTGTTAGCATGGTCGACCCCTCCATACGGGTCTCACTGATAAATCTCCTGAAGGGTGTAGTTGAGAGCAGGGGGACCTCCGTAGTGTTCATATCGCACGACCTAGGTGCGGCAGTCTACGCAGCAGGGGATAACTCAGTTTACGTTATGTTTAAGGGGTTAGTGCTGGAGTTCGGCCCAGCCAGTGAGGTTATACGCAGACCTGAGCACCCCTATACCCGGGCGCTTATATCCAACGTCCCGGTCCCCCTAGCTCTAGCAGAGAGGAGGGTTAGAGGACTTGACGGAGTCGTGGAGGCCTCGGCTGAGAACCCCTCCGTGGCCAGCCCCTGCCCCTTCGCACCGATGTGCCCCTTAGTGGACTCAGAGTGCTCCTCCCTCAACCTAGGGGACTACGTGAGGGTAGGCCCTAACCACTACTCCCTCTGTGTAAGGGCTGGTAGGCTACCTAAGTGGAGGCCTAGCTGGCTCCCCACGACCTCAGGGTGACTTAGCTGAGGTTACACCCGGTAATACTCGTAGACGTCCTAGCGATATCGATAGTACTGTGCATCCTATCCATAGTAGCCCTAGCTCTCCTATCCCCCTCGGATAGAGAGTTCGTACCAGCTCTAATAGGGTTCGTAGTATCGGCAACTACAGCTGTAGTAGCTGTAGTAGGGCTCCGCAAGGCTCTAAGGTACTGAGGCTCCAGTTACGTAACTCCACAGTTAAAAGTAGTTAGGGCAACTTCCTCCCGGTGTAAGTATGAGGAGGCTCCTAGCTCTTGCCACAGTCTTAGTTGTGGTAGCCTCCCTACTATACTTATACTACCTTCTCTGGGTCTTCCCACCTACTAAACAGGAGATCACTACACCACTACCTACAACTACAGGTGAGCTTACTGCAATTACAACCCCTACCGCTACTTCACCGCCTACTACACCTACAACCACATTAACAACTCCAACTACCGTAGTACCTACTACTACGATACCTACAGTAGCGCTACTACCGGTTTCGTACAGGAAGAGGCCGTTCATCTGGGCGTGGATATACAGTACGAGGTCCAGCGATGTAGCTCACGTAGTCGAGCAGTACGGTGGGGTGGTAATCGACGTCCTCTCACCTGACTGGTACTACCTAGCTGAGGACCTTAGCATAGGCTCCTTCACTAATAGGGGGGCTGAGGATAGGGAGTTCCTCGAGCTTGCGAAAGCACGTGGAGTTAGAGTAGCACCCATGGTAGTATCGTCTAACGCTGATAGGGTTAAGAGGCTAATCACGGACCCCGAAGCTATAGAGCGCTTCGCTAACCAACTAGTAGACCTAGCTAGGAGGTACGGGTACGTAGGGTTTAACGTAGACTTCGAGGTAAGCCTACCGGCGTACAGAGCTGGGTTCGCTAACTTTGTAGATAGCGTAGCTAGGAAGCTCCACGAGGCGAACCTCATACTTACTGTAGCCGTACCAGCTAAGAGGATGGAGTTCGCGAGCTCCTACCTACAGACCTACGACTACGAGCTACTCGGTAGGACGGCTGTAGACTACGTAATGATCATGGCCTACGACTTCTACGAGGTAGCCGGACCTAAGCCGGTAGCCCCTCTGTGGTGGGTTAGGGAGTGCGTAGAGTACGCACTTAAGTTCATACCTAGGGAGAGGTTGGTCCTCGGAGTCCCGAATTACGGTAAGCTGTGGGATAGAGCCGGTAAGCTCCTTAAGTGGCTCCTCCTCCCGGAGTACCAGTCCATGAGGTCCCAGGGGGCTAGCTTCACCCTAGACCTAACCACTAGGGAGCTTAAGGCCGAGGTCCCGGAGGGTGTGGCCTACTACGTAGACGGCGAGACAGCCTACTACAGGGCGAAGCTAGCTCTCGAGTACTCCCTAGCTGGGGTCGCTGTGTGGAGGCTGGACTTAGGTGACCCAGCTCTCTGGAGCTTACTCAGGAACCTAAGGCTCGAGTGGGTAGGGCCTCCCGACTACCCTCTAGCTCAGTGGATCGAAGCCTACTCAGGGAACTACGCGAAGGCCGACAGGACGGACATAAGGTGGGTAGTAGTACACGTTGTAGAGGGCTCCGCTCAGTCGGCGATAAACTGGTTCCTAGACCCTAGAGCTAAGGTATCGGCTCACTACATAGTGTCCCTAGGTGGTACTGTCTACCAGATGGTTATGGAGAGGGACATAGCGTGGCACGCTGGTAACAAGCTCTACAACTCCCTATCCGTAGGGATAGAGCACGAGGGCTTTGTTAAGGCTAAGATGTTTACGGAGCATCAGTACAGAGCTTCAGCTAGGCTCCTCGCGTACCTAGCCTACAAGTACGGGATCCCGCTTACTAGGCCTACCGGGGTAGCACCGGCAGACGCCTCCGGAGGTGGTGTAATAGGGCACGACCAGGTCCCGGACCCGAACAACCCGAGCCTAGGTGGAGGTGCCTCGCATCACACAGACCCGGGACCTAACTGGGACTGGTCCACCTACATGGAGCTAGCCGGTAGGTACTACAGGGCCTTCATCGGTAGGTACTACGAGAGGGCCTTCATAGCCGTCTGGTGGGGGGTCTACTCCGATAGGTGGAGCTCGAACAGGGAGACCTGGCTTAAGCAGGTTGAGGAGGCTCTGGCTAAGCTAGCCTCCGCGGGGGTGGACGCCGTGTTCTTCCTGGCTAAGGACCCCTGGGGCTACGTATACTACAACAGCTTCTACGCACCGATGAGCCCTAAGTACTCCTGGGACGTACTTAGGGACGTTGTAGAGCTAGCTAAGAGGTACGGTATCGAGGTCTACGTGTACATAAACGCCCTCTCGGAGGGTGAGACGGAGCCTAACTTCCTCCTCAAGGAGAGGCCCGACCTAGCGCTCTACGATAGCAGTGGGAAGATGCTTGGCTGGGTGGACCCCCACTGCGATGAGTACACCGAGAGGTTGCTGAACATAGTTCGGGAGATCTTAACGAATTACCCTGAGGTTAGGGGTGTACAGCTCGACAGGATTAGGGCTCCCCAGAGCGATGTATACGGGAGGTGCTCGGTAGATAAGTTTAGGGAGGTTTACGGTAAGGAGCCTGAGCAGGATAGAGCTCTCTACCAGAAGTTCTTAGTTGACGGGATAACAGAGGTAGTTAGGAGGGTTGCGGAGCTGGTGAGAAGTCTGAGGCCGGGTATCGAGGTCTCTGCTGCGGTCTTCCCAAGCCCTCAGGCGGTCTCAACAGTACTGCAGGACTGGCCTCGGTGGGTTAACGAGGGTATACTGGACTACGTAGCCACCATGTCCTACACCACGGACTTCACCGTATTTAAGAGCTACGTAAGCTCTCAGCTAAGCGCTGTCGTAGACCCCAGTAAGCTCTTAGTAGGTATAGGCGCTTGGAGGCTTCTAAACGTACAGCTGGCACTGCAGCTCAGCTATGTAGTGGAGGAGCTCAACCTCAGAGGGGCCGTACTCTTCAACGTAGACGGGCTACTTGACGGTAACCTCATAGACACAGTAGCTAGGTTAAGAATGTCGTACTACCCCAGCTAGACCTTACCAAGCGGTGAACGAACTAGCTCCCGCATAGGGAGCGCTTGGAGGTTTTTACCCCTAGTCTACCCTCCGCTGGGTAGGGTCCTCAAGCTTGTAGACCTAGTGAAGTTCCCTTACTTGTAGACCCTTATGAGGGATGCCTCGAGTAGGTCTTCTAGTAGGGTTACAGCGGTGTCTAGCTCCGCTAGGAGTGGGAGGAGAGGTGGTGCTGAGGTAGTCATGAGCTTCTTCATCTCCTTCCTTAGCTTCGTAGTCCTCTCCAGTAGCTCGAAGGAGTCCTCGACAGGGCACTTACGGAGGTAGCACTCGAGGATCTCCCCACCCACATCCTTAACCTTAGCGAATAGCTCTGCGAAGTCCTTGGATAGGGGTAGTAGCTCCTCCATCCTATGCACTGACCTATCGATGCAGTCGGAGATATCCTCGAGGATCTTAGCTACCAGTATATTTAGGAGGCTCTCCACTATCGCCGCACTATCTAGCCCCTTCTTTAAGGTCTCCGTGATCACCTTCCTAATGGTTAGCCTAGTAGCTAGGTGTACCGAGACGTCCAGCTCACGCTCAACACTATGGACCCTCTCCCAGGTTCCCTGGGAGGGCTCCTCAAGACCCTTTGCAAAGAGGTCGAATACCTCTAGAACCCTCCTAGCCATATCCTCTAGAACCTCCTCAGGCTCTGCGTGAACCTCCTTAAACCGCACTACGGTACCACCCTCAACACCCTCAACTGTAGCTAGCTCAGCCGGTAGAGGTAGGCCATCCCTAGGTAGGCCCCCACCTAGTACAACACCGCGTAAGTTAGCTGAGTATAAGGCTAGGATAAGCTTACCCAGAGCCCTAGCGCTAGTGGTAGATACCGCAATGCTCTTTAGAACCTCCAGACCGATCTCCCCTCTACCGGATACCCTTAGCGGGGTTACCGTAAGGGAGCCGTCCTCGTTTAGCACTACGTAGAGGGGGTCACCAGGCTTAACCCCGAGTAGCTCAACCCACCTCTTAGGTAGGACCACGGCGTAGGACCTCTTACCAACCTTCACCAACCTTCTAACCGCAGACCTCAGCTAAGCCACCCCAGTTACAGTACTACCGGGGGTAATGAGGACCCCACCGCAGGTACTGAGAAGGAATCGAAGGATTCTGTTACTTACCCCAGTACCTTAAATTCCAGTGGATGCAGTGGAACCGGGGTTTCACAGTGCTTCAAGCTCGTAGGCTGTACCTCCTACTTGCTGTAGTAGCTGTAGTACTAAGCCTTGTAGCGCCCTACACAAGCGTCTTAGTAGCTCAGGAGGTGGTCCTAAAGATAGGTATACCGGACCAGATCGATAGCTTTAACCCGTTCATAAGCCTCTTCGCTGCTGCAGGCTTCGTATGGGGGCAGTTCTACGATACCCTAATCTACATATCTGCTAACGGAACCTACATACCGTGGCTTGCTGAGTCCTACACCATAGACGAGAAGAACCTCATCATAACGTTTAAGCTTAGGCCGAACGCCTACTGGCACGACGGTACGCCGGTTACAGCGTACGACGTTGAGTTCACCTTCAACCTAGTGCTAGCGTCTAACTACTCCGATAAGCTCGATAAGTGGGGCTTAAGGAAGTACATAGAGTACGCTAAGGCGGTTGACGATAGGACTCTGGAGTTTAAGCTTAAGGAGTCCTTCGCCCCAGCGCTGTTCTACATAGGTACAGTAATACGCCCCCTACCTAGACACATATGGTCTAACGTAGACCCAACGACCTTTAAGAACATGGATAACCCCGTAGGCTGCGGTCCGTTTAAGTTCGTTAAGTACACTCCCGGGGTCTCCATAGAGCTCGTAGCGAACGATAGGTACTACCGGGGGAGGCCTAAGGTCGATAGGCTCATAATAGTACTCTACAAGAGCACTGACGCTATGATGCTAGACCTACTAGCTGGGAACATAGACGCTATATCGGCGACAACAGTAGCCCCAGAGCTCGTCCCAACGCTACTTAGGGACCCGAACATAAGGGTAGTTGAGCTTACGTACACAGCCTCCCTAAGGTGGATAGGCTTTAACCTAGACAAGTACCCGTTCACCGTAAGGGAGTTTAGAGAGGCTATAGCCTACGCCGTAGATAAGGAGGCCCTAGTAAGGACCGTCATGCTGGGCTACGGCTACCCAGCAGCTGATGGGTGGGTGCAGCCGCTGTTCGGCGTCTGGTACAACCCTGACGTTAAGTACAGGAAGCAGAACTTCACTAAAGCTACTGAGATCCTGGATAAGCTGGGGTTCGTAGACCGCGATGGGGATGGTATTAGGGAGACGCCTAACGGTACGAAGCTAAGCTTCAGCATACTAACTATATCGGGTTTAGCCGAGTTCGAGAGGTCCGCAGAGCTCATAGCCGGGTGGCTGAGGAGGGTAGGTATTGACACCAGGATCGAGGCCCAAGCCCTTGGTACCGTTGACGAGAGGGAGGGCCGCGGCCAGTTCGACATAGGCTTCATGGGTATCGGCATGTCTATAACTACTGAGATAGACTACTACATATACGAGAGGTTCCACAGCTCCCAAGCACCCCCGATTGGTGAGTACGCTGGGAGGAACTGGTTCAGGTATAGGAACCCTGAGGTAGACCAGCTACTTGAGCAGCAGAGAAGGACCCTAGACCCGGAGAAGAGGCGTGAGATAGTGTGGAAGGTGCAGGAGATCATCTCTAGAGACCTACCGGTCCTAACCCTCTACATGAAGACAGCCCTCGTAGCGTATAGAACCGACAGGTTTACTGGCTGGATAGAGAAGGAAGGGCCTACGTCGAAGATGTCCCTACTGAACGTAGCACCTAAACGGCCGGAGGTAGTTACTATTGTAACTCAGATATTCCAGACGGTACCAGTAACCCAAGTTAGGGAGGTTACCCAGGTAGTTGGCGGTACGACCGTGGTGATGACCCAGACGCAGGTCGTGATAGGAACGGTGACTCAGCCGGTAACACAGCCCGTACCTACAGGGCTACCCATGGAGATGGTAGCAGCTATAGCCGTACTAGTAGTAGTGTTAGTAGCTGCAGTAGCCCTCCTAGCTATGAGGAGGAGGTAGGGGCCTACCCCGTGTTAAGGCAGTTTTTACTTAGTAGATTCGCCCGGATGCTCGTAGTTTTCTTCGTGATCGTCATCCTCAACTTCATCCTACCGAGAGCTATGCCCGGGAACCCCGCGTCCATACTAGCTAACGAGTACAACCTCCCACCGGAGACTGTTAGGATACTCGTAAGCCTTTGGAAGCTGGATAGACCCCTTCACGAGCAGTTCGTAGCTTACCTACAGAGCCTCTTCACCGGTCAGTGGGGGTATAGCTACAAGTACTACCCGAGGACGGTCTACGAGCTGATCATGGAGAGGCTCCCCTGGACCCTACTCCTCCAGGGTGTAACCTCCATAACCGTCCCCGCCTTCGGCATGCTCATGGGTATCCTCGCCGGTTGGAAGCGGGGGACTAGGTGCGATGTCGCCGTAACTATGTCTGCGATAGTAGTGTACGCCATCCCCTACTACTGGCTAGCTCTAATGCTCCAGTACGCGCTAGGCTACCAGCTGAGGGTATTCCCCATAGCTCACGCGCTAACCCCTGGAGCTAGGTACGGTAGCTTCCTCGACTACGTAGCCGACGTACTGTGGCACCTAGCCCTACCGGTACTCGCAGTAACCCTGACAGCCTACGCCTCCTATACCCTCGTTACCAGGAACTCCATGGTTGACGTCCTAGAGGAGGACTTCATATTCGTTGCTAAGGCTAAGGGGCTACCGGAGAGGGTCATCATGAGGCACGCGCTGAGGAACGCCCTACTACCCCCTCTAACGATGCTCGCCATAAGGTTAGGGCATATAGTGGGGGGAGCTATCATAACGGAGACCGTCTTCTCATACCCGGGTGTCGGGTACCTGATATACGAGTCGATCCTTTACAAGGACTACCCAGTTCTGAACGCAGCATTCTTCATGCTGTCCATAACCGTTATAGCTGCGAACTTCGCGGCAGACCTACTGTACGCGGTCGTAGACCCTAGGATCAGGTACGTGAGGAGGGGGTAGCATGGGGTCTGTACTTAGGGAGGTAAGGTACATACTCTTAGAGAGCAGGATGGGGTTGGTGGGCTTCACGATAATAGCGCTCTTCGCCCTAATGGCCCTACTAGCGGATTGGATAGCCCCCTACAACCCCTACGAGGTCGTCGGGGCACCGTACACACCGCCTAACGAGAAGTTCATCCTGGGGACCAACGACATAGGTCAGGACATTTTCAGCGAGTTCGTCTACGGTAGTAGGATCAGCCTGTACGTAGGGCTTACAGCACCGCTAATATCCTCAATCGTAGGTACGGTCCTCGGGCTTCTATCGGGCTACCTAGGGGGCTTCGTAGACGAGCTAGTAGTGGGGGCTGTAGATGTAATGCTCGCACTCCCATCCCTACCTCTGATAATCATCCTAGCAGCCTACCTAGGGCCCAGCCTAAACAACATAATCCTAGTTCTCGCGGTATTCGGCTGGCCGGGTTTCACTAGGATCGTTAGGTCCCAGGTGCTTAGTCTAAGGGAGAGGCCCTACGTTGAGGCTGCGAGAGCTACTGGTGCTGGGAGCCTTAGGATAATGTTCAAGCACATACTCCCCCACGTAGTACCTCTGGTAATAGCCCACGTAGTCCTAAGCGCTACCTCAGCAATACTAACTGAGGCAGGCCTAAGCTTCCTAGGGCTAGGGGACCCCGTAGCTAAGAGCTGGGGGCAGATACTTAGGAGAGCTCAAACAGGGCACGCACTACACCAAGGACTCTGGCTATGGGTCTTCGTACCAGGGCTTGCGATAGCCCTCCTAGGAGCCGGCTTCACCCTACTGGGTATGGCAATGGAGGAGAGGGTTAACCCAAGGCTTAGGCGTTCGAGGCTGTAAGGAGTAGCTACTAACAGCTCCCCAGTAACCGTGCGAGGAGTAGGCTCCAACCTAGAGCTCTTATATTTACTAGGGATCCGAGATTAGGTTCCCTACGAGGGGGTCTTAGTGTACGTCTGCGTAGTGTACTACAGTAAGTCCGGGAAGACGGAGAAGGTGGCTAAGTACGTAGCTGAGAGGATATCCTCACTAGGGTTTAACGTGAGTACCTTCTTCATCAGGCCCTCCAAGGACTACTTCGATAGGTTCCTACATCTCAACCCTAGGGTTATCTACGAGATACTCTCCGGTAGGACCGTGGAGATAGTCGGTGACGAGGGCTTCGACTCGGCTACCTGCGGAGCCCTAGTTATCGCTACCCCTGTATGGTACGGTACAGCAACACCGCCCATCCTCTCCTTCCTAAGTAAGTACTCCGGGAGGTGTAGCTCCCCGGCGTACGTCTTAACTACTTCAGACCTAAGGGTGGACTACGCATCGAAGCTAAAGGAGCTTGCAGAGAGGAAGGGCTTTAATGTCCGCGGCTACCTCTCTGTAGTTAGCCTAGAGAGCGACTTAGAAAGGGTTAACGATTTCGTAGATAGGGTAGCTGCAGACCTACGCAGTACCTCGTTAGGGTTTAGCTACCCGCGATATCTACGTCGCTTACCCATAGTGACGGCACTACGGCGTTCCCCACGACCCCAACATTGCCCCCGACCTCCTGGAGGTTCTCAGATAGTAGCCTGTAGATGTTACCGCCCATAACTACCCCCTTAACAGGCCTAACAGGTCTACCTCTCTCGATCAGTAGCCCGTGGGTAACGGTAGCCTTTACCTGCCCGGTTGTTGGGTCGCTCATCCAGGACCCTATTACCTCGTAGACTACTATCCCCCTCCTCACATCCTCCGCAAAGGACTCCGAGGAGCCCTTACCAGGCCTTACCATGAGGTTGGTGAAGCTCGGTACCGGCTGGGACGCAGGTCTCTGCCTAAACCCGTTCCCAGTTGGCTCGCTACCCATCCTACAGGCTGTGTAGTAGCTGTGGAGTAAGGTCTTGAAGACCCCTCTCCCCAGTACGCTCTTAGCTCTAGTAGCTACACCCTCGTCGTCGAACGGTACGTACACCCTTCCCTCAACCAGCCCGTCGTAGACTATGGATACTAGCTCGCTAGCTACTACCTCCCCAACCCTACCTTGGAGCACGCTCCCATCAGCTAGAACTCTATCACCCTCGGTTGCGTGGCCGAAGGCTTCGTGCAGCATTAGGCCGACCATTTCGTTATCCAGGACTACGTCGTACCTGCCGGGCTCCACCCTAGGGGCCCTAGCCAGCTCCGCAACCAGTCTAGCCCTCTTAGCTGCCCACCCCCTCCAGTCGAAGCTCCTTACGAACTCCCACCCGGCGACCCTGGACTCCTGATCCCGTAGGGACTCGTAGGCCCCTCAACGTGGGACACTAAGGCCACCGAGACCCCGACCATCCTAACCTCGTACTCAACGCTATCGCCGTGGCTGGATACGTAGTACCTCCTATCCCTCTCGTAGCCGAGCCTCAGCGTAGCGCTAACTATACCCCTACCTCCGACGACCCTCACCCTACACCCCCTGAACCTACAGAGGGACTCCACCAGCGAGGTAAGGGTCGGGAAGTCCATGTCGACCCCTACGACGGTGTCCCCGGCCCTACAGCTATGGACCTCAGCACGTTCTTCAGGCCTTCGGTGGTCCTAACCGTGAAGGCTACCTCGCCCGGGCTTGCGCCCACCAGCTCCGCGAGCTCGGACCTAGCTCGGGACGCGTAGCCCTCGAGGACCTCCGATAGGGCTCTGTAGACCGTAGACGGGCGAGACCTGCGGAGGCGGTGTTTAGGTAAGCTCTGAACCTACTGATCGCTGGGAAGAGCTCCCGAACGCTATCCAGGTAGCTCACTGCAACACCTACGTAACTAGCTAGATATAGTAGACCCCTAGCTGGAGGCCTGGGTCCGGCCCTCTACAGTTCTAAGGCTGGTAGCTGCTATTCCTGTTGTAGCTACCAGCATAGCCGAGGATAGCGCGAAGGGGGCTACGGGTGCTAGCACTTCGTAGAGGAGGCCGCCTACGTAGGGCGCTGGTACGCTCACCAAGCTCCTAACGGCGTTTATAGATGCAAAGGCCTCTCCAACGCTACCCCTAAAGACCTTCGCTACGTAGACGCTGTAGCCGGGTATCCAGAACCCTATGCTAACTCCTATGAGGGCCATGGACAGTGCCGCCAAGAAATGGGGTACAGGGTTGATCAGGCATAGCGTTGCGGCGGCTGCGGTAGCCTCGGACACAGCTAGAGCTACGGAGCTTCCGAACCTATCGGTTAGCCTACCGGCTACTGGGGTCGCTAAGGCCTCGACTACGTTGGATACCGAGATCAGGGTCCCGATGGACAGCTCGTCGTAGCCCCTCTGAAGTAGGTAGGCTGAGAGCATAGGGTGCCAGAGGTTCCAGGCAGCCCTATCCAGGGACGTGAATAGGTAGGCTAAGGCTAGGTCCCTACCGGGCCTAAAGGCTCTCGTGTAGACCTCTAGGAGGTTAGACCCCCGCTTCCCCCTCGTGGTTTCCGGCTCTCGCGATAGCGTTAGGAAGGTCAGAGATCCTGCAGTAGCCACTAGGGCTAGGGCTAGGAAGGTGCTCGAGTACCCGTAGGAGCCTACTAGGTATCCACCTAGTACAGGCCCTACAGCTCTAGAGGTCGTGAACGTGAGTGTGGTAAGCCCCACAACAGTACCTAACCTACCCACGCTCACGGTCCTAGCTAGGAAGACCGTCCTAGCCGGCTGGGCGAAGTAGAAGGCTAAGCTAAAGAGGGTGTAGCTAGCGGTAAGCCCTACCAGGCCCCTAGAGAAGGCTAGGGCGGCTAGAGACGCGGCCGTAACGAACCCCGTGAGGGCCGTTATCAACCTACTGCTGTAGACCTCCAGTAGGTAGCCGACTGCGGGGGACGCTAAGGCGCCGGCTAGGCTAGACAGAGTAGCTACAGCACCGACATCGCCTAGGGAGTACCCGAGCCTACCCATGTAGGCAGGGAAGAAAGACCTAAACCCGCTCTCAGCAATACCCCTAAACACGTTGAGTAGAGCCGCGGCGAGTACGTTCCTAACCTCAGCACCACGCAGCTAGGGCACCTACAGTAGCGTTTAAGCTAGAGGCTATAAGCACTCCATACTCGACGTAGGGTAAGAACCTCTACCGACTTCTTCCCCGCCCTGAAGGGCGAGGCTTTCAGCTGTAAGAACCTCTAGTAACCAAGTTAGCAGTACTACCCAAGGTCAAGGAGTTTAAAAAGCTATTTAGATTTCAATAAAAATTTT
>CAYTXX010000021.1:0-17055 GCA_964442165.1 uncultured Desulfurococcaceae archaeon
GGTGTAGGGGCTCAGATCCAGACTTGCAGCTTTAAAGTAGGGCTCTCAACTCTGGACCTAGATAGCTAAGCCTTTCTCTTATTTTGTTTAGGTACTACGGTTAATCGGTGGTACTATTTGTACGACCTTGTAGTGATTGGCGGAGGGCCTGCAGGCTACGTAGCTGCTATAAGGGCTGTTCAGAGGGGTTTAAAGGTGGCCCTAGTTGAGAGGAGGTTCCTCGGAGGGGAGTGCACTAACTGGGGTTGCATACCGACTAAGACTTTGCTAGAGGTAGCTGAGGCTTTCTTTAAGGCTAAGTCCCTGAGGTCAGCCGGTATAGAGCTGGGCACTAGCTCCTTCTCCGGGGAGGTACTTCTAGACTACGTTAAGAGAGCTACTGTAAGAACTCGCGAGGGGGTTAGGTCTCTTCTAGGTGGGGTAGACTTAGTTGAGGGTTTCGGAAGGCTCTCCGGTTCTCACGAAGTTGAGGTAGAGAGCGGTGGCTCCAGGAAGACCCTAAGGTTTAAGTACGCCTTAGTAGCAACCGGTTCTGAGCCTAGAGCAATCCCAGGTGTGGAGTTCGACGGGGAGTACGTTATATCCAACAGAGAGTTCTTCGAGCTCCGGAGGCTTCCCGAGACGGTAGTTATCGTAGGTGCTGGAGCTGTAGGGGTTGAGATTTCCACGGCCTTAGCTATGCTAGGTAAGGAGGTCCACCTCGTCGAGCTACTGGATAGGGTTCTCTACTTCGCAGACCCGGACGTATCTGCAGTAGTGGAGAGAAGCCTCCGCAGACTTGGCATTAAGCTCTACCTGAAGTCTACGGTTAAGAAGGTGGAGAAAGTCGAGGGTAAGGTACGGGTTTCACTATCCCGGGGTACAGGCTCCGAGGAGGTTGTAGAGGTTGATAAGGTCCTCATAGCTGTAGGTAGGAAGCCTAACGTTGAGGGTATAGGGCTAGAGGTCGTGGGGGTTAAGTACGACTCTAAAATCGGTGTGCACGTTGATGAGTTCTTGAGGACGAACGTACCTAACGTACTTGCAGCAGGAGACGTAGCAGGACCTCCTCAGCTAGCACACAAGGCCTTTAGGGAGGGTATGATAGCTGCCGATACCGTAGCCGGGGTTAAGAGTACCCTCTCACGCTACCCCGTCCCGCAAGTAGTGTTCTCGCATCCGCAGGTGGCCCTAGTAGGTAGGACTGAGGAGGAGGTTAAGGCTTCTGGGCTGCAGTACGAGGTCTACAAGTTCCCCTACGTAGCTCTAGGTAGGAACACCACAGCCTTGCTCAAGAGTAGTGAGGGCTTTGCTAAGCTGATCGTTGAGAGGGGTAGTAAGAGGGTCCTAGGAGCTGAGGTAGTAGGAAACGAGGCTTCGGAGATAGTACACGTCTTCGCCTTAGCTATAGCCTACGGGATGGGGGTCTCCGAGCTAGCTAGCGTAATCTACACGCACCCAACATACTCCGAGATAGTTGGAGAGGTAGCGCACCTAGCCCTCGGGCTACCCCTACACGTAGCTAAAGCACCTTACCACGTGGGCTAGGGTTGACGCAATCTACTGGTAGCCTCTTACCTTTCTCAAGGCTCTTTACTTAGTGCACGTCGTCTAAGCATCTCAGAGTGGTACCTCCACTACTCGGAAGCCACCGCTCTTAAGCTCTAAGCTAACTACCTGGAGGCTCCCGAGGAGTACTCCTCGAGGCTTCTAAGCCCTCCCTCAGGTTCAGCTATGGATGGTGTGCACCTAACACCGAGCTCTGAGCAGAGCTTATCGAACGACCTGACAGTCCTAGACCACCAGTCCCTATCTAGAGCTAGCCTAAAGACTTTACCTGGGTTAGCTAGAGCTCGACCTAGAGAGCGGCGTACCTCTGGGGTAACCCTCAGCTTATCTATAAGGACTACGTCTACATCTCCACGTAGAGTTCTTAGAACCTCCTCGAAGTGCTCTACCCCATCGTTAACCCCCGGTATTACGGGTCCGTAGAATAGCCACGTTCTGATCCCTGTACGCGAGACCCTCATCAAAGCCTCAGCCCTAGCCTTAGGTGGTGGAGCACCCGGCTCTAGGGTGGAGGCTAAGGCCTCGTCCATTGTTATTATGGTAAAGCCTACGTCTACAGACTTCGGGTACTCCAGTAATAGGTTTAGGTCTCGCAGTATCAGCGGGGACTTAGTCTGTATACTTACCTTAAAGCCTCCCTTAAGCAGCGCCTGGATAGCTCTACGCGTAAGCTCTTCAGCAGCCTCGATAGGCTGGTACGGGTCTGTAACAGTGGAGACCCCCACTGTTCCCGGCTTAAGCTTCCTCATATCCTGCCTCAGTACGTCTAGGAGGTTCTCCTTGACGTACACTAAGTACCCCCATCTCTCCGATACCTCAGCTATTCTCGCGTAGCTCCTAGCATAGCAGTAGAGACAGCCATGCGCACAGCCTATGTAGGGGTTTAGTGCGTAGTCTAAGTCGGGGAGACCAGACCTACTTAGAGCTGACCTAACCTTAATCCGGCGGTACTCTACCGACAAGCCTCCTACCTCTAGTGAGTAGGGTTAAGATCCTAGACTTCGCGATCACCACCTCCGGGGGCACCTTGGTTAACCCCTTCATATCCTCCAGCAGTTCCTTCAGATTTTCGTATCTTCTGAACGGTGTCTTGAAGAGCTGTCTAACCATCTCCCTGACGAACCACACACCTACAGGTATGTTGAAGCTTGGGTATATCTCTCTGTAGAGTACGACCCCAGCCTGCCTCCCTATGGAGGTTAAGAACTCAGCTACAGCTAAGCGGGAGGCGTAGTAGCACCCACCTATCGAGGGGTACGTAGTCCTCCTAGGTGTGAGCTCCCAATCCCCCTCTACAGCTATGTTACTCCCGTAGATGTTCCATGTAGACCCCGGGAACCACGCCTCAATCCACTCAAACATCCACCGCGTAGGTAGTACCACACCTACAAAGAGGTTGCCGCTTCTAGACAGGGTGTAGAGCCTGTACTCGGTTAGGGTAGGCTTATCCAGTAGCTGCTTTATTAAACTCTCCGAGATCGTTGAGTCAACTGCGGTAATAGCCCACCTCGTCGGGACTAGCCTCCTGTACCTCCAGAGACCTAACGAGCCTAGCGATAGGATCCTCATAATCGTGGATACAGGGATCGCTGACCTATAGAGGTAGAGTATAGCATCCCTAGCTCTTAGGTCACGGTCCTCGTAGACCTTCTCAACCTCCCTAACTATGTAGGGCGAGGACCCGGTCTTAAGCCTCCTAACGATAGCTAGGGGGCCCATCGGCGGTGCGTTCTCATCTAGTAGTACGTCCGGCTTAGGCTTCTTCTCGAACTCGGCTTCAACATCTACAGGTCTTATGGATAGGGAGACCTCCCTAAGCTGCTCAACGAACGGACTACTTACATCTAGAATTGAAACCTTCCTTCCACCTCTAACTAGAGTTAGCCTAAACCTTATTACATCATCTAAAGGTACCTCAAGCCATCTCTCCGGCAGGTCGTAGAGAGAAGTATCCCCAACCTCTGGAGGTAACCCAGCCGCAACTACTACGTTAGGGTAGCCCACCCAGCCTACGAAAGCTGAGGGGGGTGTGGTACTGCTTAACCTCTGGGATAACCTGCTTAAGGTTAGGGAGGACTTAGCTGCAACTATTACAGGGCAGTACGTTAGACCGCAAAGCCTTCGCGGACCACCCCTACAGAGTACACATAGGCTACTACTCACAGAGCACCTCTACGGAGATTGCGTTCCTAAGCTAATAATAGCGCAGACCTAACTCAACCGCACCGAGAGACCCGTAACCGAGTAGATTCCTAGGCATCACCTTAAGCTCCGCCTAGCCCTCTCTCTAGTTGTGTAGGTTAATTAACCTAAGGTACCGCTTAGTAGGTGGTGGCGCAGGTGCTGAGGGGCTTCATCGCGAGGTCCCAACTACCCCTAATGGTAGCCTTGGATAACCCCAAGCTAGATCTAGGCTTTCTAGCGGAGCTGGTCTCCTCAATGAGGGGCCTAGTTGTAGGGTTTAAGCTAGGGACCCCGTTCCTAGTAAGTAAGGGAGCTAAAGCTTTGAAGAGCCTACTAGAAAGCTACCCCGATGTTTACTTCCTAGCAGACCTAAAGCTAGCTGACTTACCCCACATAATGGAGTATTCCGCTGAGGTGTTAAGTGAAGTAGGTTTTAGAGGTATTGTTGCAGCTGCCTTCGTAGGCTATGAAGGTGCTTTAGATAGGCTGTCTAAGAAGTGTGAGAGCTTAGGTATGGACCTGCTACTTCAGGTAACCTTCGACCACCCTTCATCGTATATCGTAGACTCCCTCTACGCGTATGTGAAGAAGGTGATTAGGCAGGTAGATCCTGAAGGGCTTGTAGTTCCAGCCAGTAAGAACACCATTATAAGAGACCTACGTGAGACCTTCGGGGACATGTATACCATACTTGCCCCGGGCATATTCGTAGCTGGTGCAGAACCTGGAGAGGGTCTATGCTACGGAGCTGATGTAGAGGTAGTTGGATTAAGGGTGGTAACCGCACCATCCCCCCTCGGTGCTTTAAGGGAGGTAGCAGAGTATCAGAGAAGGTATTTAACTGCTAACAGGGATAGGTGTATAGGGAGGAGGCTATGAGAGGTAAGGTACTGCTAGCACTATCCCTTATCTCCATCTCGCTAATAGCCCTATTACTAGTTAGCCTAGCACTCCACTACCTCCTCCCCGGGACAGCAGGGCGGCTCGGGATCTTGGGGGCTCTGTGGCTATGGTGGCTAGTTGATATACTCGGCTACGTACTGGCTATAGTCACCCTAGTCCTCTCAGGGGTCTTCTTAGGTAGGCTTATAGAGAGGAGGGTTCCAGCCGATATAGACGCCCTAAGAGCCTCTATGATATCGACAGCTGCGGCTGTAGTAGGGGGTGTGGTCCTAGTTTTCGGCTTAGTTACCTACCTATTGGGGGCGGAGCTATCCGTCCCCATAGCAACTATAGCAGTACTCTTCGCAGCTATTCCATCAATAATATCGTGGCTACTCTCTCCCTACCTCATAAACGCCTTCTACAGGTGTAGGAGGGATCCGGAGCTCCAGAAGATTGTTAACGAGCTTGCGGCTAGGGCAGGTATGAGACCTCCGGTAGCTATGGTATCCTCCATGCCTATACCTAACGCATTCGCGTACTCATCACCGATAGCTGGGCGCTTCGTCGCTGTAACCGAGGGCCTCCTGAGGACAGTTAAGAGCGTTGACGAGCTTAAGGCTGTTATAGGCCACGAGCTAGGCCACCATAAGCACAGAGACAACGCCCTAATGCTGATCTTCGGGCTCTTCCCAACGGTAATCTACTACACCGGAAGGTTCCTACTCTACATAGGTATTACCGGTGCCCGTTACGCAGACGGGGGCAGTAGGAGGAGGGAGGGGTCCTCCGGGCTCCTCATAGCAGCTGCCGGGGCGGCCCTTATGGTGTTAAGCGTTGTGGTTCAGCTAGCTGTTCTAGCTCTATCTAGGCTAAGGGAGTTCTACGCCGACGCTCACGGAGCTAAAGTTACGTCGCCGTTCACCATGATAAACGCCTTGAAGTCCTTAGACTCCTTCTACAGGAAGTACGGGAAGAGCTATGTAGAGAGTAGTAAGCTTAAGACCCTATTCATCTACGCCTTAGCAGAGCCCTTCATAGGGTTGGAGGAGCTACTATCAACACATCCACCGATATGGAAGAGGGTGGCGTTCCTCGAAAGCCTTCTAGGTAAGGAGATAAGGGCTTAGGGGTGTGTAGTACGGTTAGTAGCCTACTCCTAGCGCTAGCAGGTCTCCTACTAGCTTTCTACGGTGTAGCTGCTAGAAGGCTCCTATCAGCTGTAGCCCTAGCTACTACTACGTACTACGTAACTATACACCTACTAGGCTTGGTACAGCTATGGGAGTACGTACCTCCGGGAGCTGTAGCTCTACTACTATCAGTAGTAGGCTTCATCGTAGGGTTCTTCAGCTATAAGTTAGCCGTATCGATATCCACGGGTTACGCTACCTTCGTACTATTAGTAAGGATGTTCCCGATACTTGGCTTACCTCTCGATGTAGTCTATGCCGCATCCGTAGCTACAGCTTTAGCCACTTACTTAGCGTCTCTAAGAAGGGTCTATGTACCCTACGTAGTCCTTGGAGCAGTTACGCTAGCTATAGCCCTCTCTACACTAATCCACGGCGTTGTAGCTATAGCTGTAGCTACACTAGTAGGTGTAGCTGGGTACGTGGTTCAGGGTAGTAGTTGGAGAGCTAGGATGAAGCTCGTAAAGCAGCGAGGTACGCAGGCTGCGGTAAAGCAGCGAAAATCGAAGATGAGTAGAGGGCCGTCAGTACCTAGGGGTTCTACGTAGGGGCGGGGCCTCATCGTAGTGAGGAACCTACCTTGAACCTCTCCTCTAGGAATACGTTACCACGCTGGTGGTAGCCTAGGGCCTCCCAGAAGCCATCTAAGTAGTTCTCCCTAAACTCTATCCTATGTACCCACTTAACCCCCTTCCACCCGTAGAGGTGGGGTATGAAGATCCTCGCAGGGAAGCCCTGCTCGTGAGTTAGAGGCCTACCGTTTATAGCTAGGACCAGTAGCGCTTCGTCGGATAGGAAGTCCTCTAGGGGTACTACTGAGGAGTACCCGTCTAGCCCCTCCACGTAGACCCACCTAGCACCCTCCCTAACTCCGACCATATCAGCTAGTAGCTTTAGCTTAACCCCCTCCCACCTAACCGAAGCAATAGACCACCCCGTAACGCAGTGGAAGTCCTTAACCACTATAACTCTAGGTAGGGACCGTATATCCTCGAGAGATAGAGTTAGGGGATTAGTTACTAGCCCCTCTATTTTAAGTCTCCACGAGTTAACATCCACTACCGGGCTCCCGAGTACCCTATAAATTATGAAGTCATCGATGTACCTCTGACCACGTGGGTAGTTACCGGAGCTTGGAACTCTCTGAAGCTCTGGCTCAGTACTAGACCCTATACCTCCAGTAGTAAGCTTAAATTCCTGGGAGGAGTCCACCGTACACACAACGGAAAGCAGTGTTTTACTACGTAGTACAGCTCTACAGGACGCTACGAAGTTATCCCCATCGAAGACGTGGTACTTGTACACAATATAGCTATCCCCTACTGGCTCGTTCTCAGAGAACTCTACCTTAGGATCTCGTAGGGAAATGTACTTCGGTAGCAAGGTTCTTAGAATAGACTTCAGACCTTCTAGAGCATTCGGAACCCACACACCTACATCTAGGCACTCTAAAATTATTCCAATACCTTTTAACCGAAGTGAATTAGGTGGGTGCTTGAGGAAGCACTCCATTGCCCTCCCAGAAGGTACTTAGTAAATCTAAAAAATGCCCTGCACTCTACACGTAGGGAGTTAGCTTTCTCTATACTCTAAGGAGTGAGGCTTTTCAACGGATAGAATATACGTAGGTCCGGTTAAAATCAAAAAGAGGTTACGTAAACTTACTAATAGCCTTACTGAGGTAAGAGGCCCTCCTCCTCTAGTTTATCGGCTAACCAGCGTAGGTCGAGCTCCTCAAGCTTAGCTCTCGTGGGTCTACCCCTAACCCAACCTCTAGCTGTGTAGTACTCTGGTAACATCTCCTTTAACCTAACTACGTGACCCTTAGCTGGTCCCTCGGGCATGGGCTCCTCAAGTAGCCTCTTAGGTAAGGTATCGTAGTCCTCCCCATCTCCGAAGGAGAGGACGTTGAAGGCTCTCTCCGCGCTGTATATCCTCTCGCCTATCTTCTCGAACTCTGCTGGGCTGACATCCCAGCCAGTAACTGCCGAAAGCTGCGCAGCTAGGACATCGGCCCAGTAGGCGAAGGTTACGAACTTACATACTATGAGGGAGTCGATGGTTGCGAAGACGTCCTGGAAGTGCTTAACCCACTTACCCTTGCCAGCTGTAGCGAACCTATCTACCAGTTCCGGTACTCCTAAGACCTCAGGAGATATTAGATACGCTCTTAAGTGGCAACCCCCTCTATTGCTTGTAGCATAGGCAAGTCCGTGACCCTGAGCTCCTCTTGGGTCGTAAGCTGGTAGCTCCTGACCTCTAACAACCATAGCTACCTCAGGTGCTCCATACTTCTGGGCAAGTCTTAGAGCTCCCTCGGCTAGGTCATCACCTATACCAGACCTATAGGCAGTCCTCCAAACTAACTCTACTAGGGCTTCACCATTCCCCCAGGTAACCTTAAGGCCCCTAAGCTTCTCCGGGGGTATCTTACCTAGCTCTACGAGCTCCATTAGAGTCCCTATAACGTGACCCATGGATATGGTGTCTAGCCCTAGCTCATTGCATAGATAGTTAGCCTTGGATATAGCTGCTAGGTCGTCAGTCCCTGTCTGAGCCCCGAAAGCCCAATCTGTCTCATACTCGGGTCCACCTCCCTCGCCGGTAAACGGCGGCTTCTCTATCCTCGTATACCTAGCGCAGCCTATTGGGCATCCCCAGCATATCTCCTCTCTCCAGGCCTTCCAGTCCATTATCTCGGAAGCTATCCTCTCACCACTAGTCCTATCAGCAGTTGGGAATACCCCTGTCCTGAAGTTCCTGGTTGGGTATATCCCGTGAGCGTTGATTATGTTTACGAGTACCGCCGTACCATACTTAGGTAACGCCTCAGACGTTATCGGGGACTTCTTTAGCAGCTCCATAGACTTGGCTACTACCTCCCTGAACTTCTCCTCGTTGGCTACCTTAGGCCTCATGTGGCCCCGAATAGCTATAGCCTTGAACTTCTTAGACCCCCAGACAGCTCCGTGACCTCCCCTACCGGCAGCCCTACTCTTAGAGTCTATTAGGCAGGCTATTCTTGATAGGTTCTCGCCGGCTGGACCTATTGTTATCACCTTAATCTCCCTAGCCTCGTCTCTCCCAACCTCAGCTGCGAGCTCCTCCTGGATTAGGTCCGTTGTCGTGTGTGTGTCCTTGCCCCACAAGTGCTTGGCGTCCCGCAGCTCGGCCTTACCGTCGTGTACCCAGAGGTAGACCGGGACCTCGGAAGCCTCCTCTATGATAACAGCATCGTAGCCCGCGAACTTTAACTCAGGACCGCACTTACCTCCGCTATGGGAGTCGTGTATAGTGTAAGTAAGTGGGGACTTAGTTACAGAAGCCCACCTACCTGAGGACGGAATCCCGGTAACCCCAGTAAGGGGTCCTGTAGCTACTATAGCCTTGTTAGCTGGGCTAAACGGGTCGACTTTAGGGTCTACTTCCTTAAGCATATAGTAGACTCCGAGCCCTCTACCACCAATCCACTTCCTCAGAATGCTCTCAGGGGGTAGAGGCTCCTCTACTACCTTACCCTGGGATAGCTTAACCCTTAATACCCTACCCATATAACCTCCGAGCAGAGGACTCACCTTCAAGTTATACCTAGCTAAGGGGTTCATATACCTCTTTGATTATGTGTACGCTTTTACGTGTATAGTCGGAGTCGAACAACTCGTTAAACACTCTCAAGGGACCTTATGTACGCAAACTTTTCAAAGTTATATAGGAGGTTATAGAAAGTTAGGTGGTGGTCGAGTATCGCGGTAGAGCTACGTTTTAGCGATTGGGTAGTCCGTTTGAGAGAGAGCTCGCATCCAGAAGAGCTTATGGTGGAGATCTCAACAGCATGCAACTTTAGATGTGTTCACTGCTTTAGGTTCTCCTCTGAGAGGTTTTCCGAGCAGCTTATGGATGAGGAAGTTTTTAGAACGGTCCTGATTAGAGCTAAGGAAGCTGGTGTTACTAAGTTAGTATTCTCCGGCTGGGGTGAGCCGACGGTCCACCCGCAATTTCTAGAGTTTTTAGATGAGGCTAAAAGTAGGGGCTTTCGCATAGCTGTTAACACAAACGGGTACTACCTTGCTGAGCTATCGGAGAAGCTAGTTAAGCTAAACGTAGATGAGATCTACGTAAGCTTAGACTCTCTCGATATCGAACTGTACTCTAGGATTAGAAGAGGTGGGGAACTGCCCAAGGTTGTTAAGGGGTTAGAGAAACTACTTAATCTGAAGAGCTCTAGTGGAACGCTTAAACCGGAAGTTAAAGCTATTTTCACCGTAACGAGGCTGAATGTCGATGAGATAGATAGAGTATTCACCTACGCGAGGTCCCTAGGGATTTCAGAGATCATCTATAGCTACTACATAGACTACCTGAAAGCTCCTCCAGAGTTGGAGTGCTTAAACGTAGCTGAGTGTAGGGATAAGTTTAAGGAGAAGCTCACAAGGGTTGCAATAAAGCAACTAGAGTTAGGCCCTAGAGTGGTGAAGCCTAGCATCTCGCCTACTACCTCTAGGAGATGTCCGTTCGCCTCCAATAAGGCCCTCTTCGTAAGGGTTGACGGTAAGGTTAGCCCCTGCATCTACTACTCAAGGAGCTGGAGAACTAGGGTTATGGAGGTTGAGAGGCGGATTAGGGAGGTAGTTATCGGGGATATTACGAAAGAATCCCTACGCGATATATGGAGTAAGTATGCAGAGCTCTACTTCAGGCTGTACTTCACCTTCATACCCTCATGCCTGGACTGCAGCTTAGTGAATTACTGCGCTCTAACGATGAGTAACGAGGGGGATTGCTGGGGGTATACCCCAACCTGTGCTCACTGCCCATACCTCTACATGCTCTCGTACTGCCCCCTGTAGGGATCTCCGATGAAGTATTACGAGGGAACCTACCTAACGGAGAGGCAGGTAAAGGTATTGAAGTACCTCGCATCTGGGTTAAGTAAGTCAGAGATAGCTAGGAGGATTAACGTTAGTAGAGCTACTGTAGCAGCTATAGTGAAATCCGCGGAAAGTACTGTGGAAAGGTGTAGGAGGACCATAGAGCTATATGAAGACTTAGTTAGCGCGTGTTCAGCTAGATTTCCTTCAGGAACCCCCGTAGATAAGGTGGTTGAGGAGATCTATAGGCTAGCAGATAGCTCGGGAGTGAAGATATCTAAGAAAGGTTACGAGCTCTACAAGCATGTAGTATCATCTCTAAAAGGTAGGGTCAGCGGAGGAGTGCTGAGAGTAGGGGTTGTAGTCACTATATCTAGAAATGGTGAGGTTAGCATCACCCCTCTAGGGACACGCAAAAAGTGAGGTCCACTAACCTCCTAGCTTTTTCAGAACCGATCGGATCCCTACTACGTCTATTAGCTTGAAATCGAAGTAGGATAAGCAGATCCTAGAAGAGAAAGCACTATGAAGTAGTAATTAGTTAAGCAAGGGTACCCGGCTGAAATACCAATGGGTTTAGCTACTCTTCGGCTATAATGCTTCATACCTTATAAGAAAGAGCTCTATGTAGCCTGTCGTTTAGGGACGGGTATGCTGATCTACAGGCACGTGTGCTTAGACAGTAACCTACTTGAATGTAGCGATGATATTCTATTAAGTAGCACCCCCACAGTTGACCCTATTGACGGAGTTCTCCAGGAGTTCTCTGAGTTCTTCTCGGAGTTAACCGGCTTCTTCCTCTGGGCTCTTCAAAGAGCTTGGGCTAGGAGAATGGTCTCCGGGGAGTCCTTCGCTCTTATAGCTCCAACTGGTGTAGGTAAGTCAACGCTGCTTCAGGTCTACAGCATCTTTAGGTCTTCAGCGGGGGACTCGGTACTCTACCTAGTCCCTACGAGGTCCCTGATTGAGCAGGTCTCCGAGAGGATCTCCGGCTTAGGTAAGAAGCTAGGTGTAGAGGTCTACAATAGCATTGCTGCAGAGGGTCAGGGGGTTTACGTAACTACGCACATGGCGCTATTCCGCAATAAGGAGGTACTGAAGAACAGATCCTTCAGCCTAGTAGTTGCAGACGACTTCGACGCCCTACTTAAGAAGTCCTCCCTCATGGACTACATACTCTATACCCTCGGGTTTCGCCCGGAAGACGTGGAGGTAGCTAGGAGGATTACTAAGCTTAAGCAGGAGGTCTTCGCAGTAAAGCACACCGCCCCCGAGCGCTATAGAGCCCTAGTTAGGGAGCTAGAGTCCCTAGAGGGTCAGCTAGCTAGGAGTATAGCATCTAGGAGGGTAGGTCAGCTACTCATAGCCTCCGCTACTGGGAGGGGTAAGAGGGAGAGGGTAAAGGTCCTGAGGGAGTTAATAGGTTTTGAGGTCGGTAGCATAGTCGACTACCTTAGAAACATCAGGGAGTTCTCCGCAAGCTTAAGTTCTACAGATATCGTGAACCTCGTTAAGGTCCTCGGTCCTGGAACCCTTGTATTCGTATCTAGGGAGCTTGGAAGGAACTATCTAAAGGAGCTTGCGGAGGGGTTGGAGAGCTGCGGTGTAAAGGTAGCTGTAGCGCACAGTGTAAAAGCTGTAGATAAGCTGCGGAAGGGTTTAACACAGGTCCTACTAGGTGTAGCTACGTACTACGGGGTGCTTACTAGAGGGATCGACGAACCTAAAGTCATTAGGTCAGCTCTCTTTATAGGGGTACCTAAGTTTAGAGTCCCCTTAGATACGTTCTTAAGCAGGTTACCCAACGTACTCTACTCCTTCAGGTCCCTACGTACAGCTAGAGCCGCCGACCCAGAGCTTAGTAGAGCGTACGAAGGATTAGCTAGGTTAAGCCCGTCAAAGCTAAAGCTAATCGACCTATGCCTAAGAGGTCTTGTACAGCCACCTAACGACTACTTCAGAACGTACCTAGAGTTTGCCGCAAAGCTGAGGGACTTCGTTGTAGGTGAGGTACAGGTAGCTGTAGGTAGAAGCGGTAAGCTTACCCTAGGTAACGTGCTAGTAAGGTCCTCCGGAAGCTCTACTGTAGTTGATATACCCGACATATACACCTATATCCAGGCCTCCGGTAGGACTAGTAGACTCCTCGGCGGCCGCATGACATTAGGGATCTCGGTCCTACTCTACGAGGATCGGGAGCTCTACGAGCTCTTCTTGAAGAAGTTGAGGGGTATCTTCGAAGCCTCCTTTGAGGAGCTAGACCTCGGTAAGCTAGCTAAGGCTCTTGAAGAAGCTACTAGGAGTAGGGAGGGGGTTGAATACGGTAGCGAGGACGTAGTTTCTAGGATATTACCTGCTTTGATAGTAGTTGAGTCTCCAACTAAGGCTAGAACCGTAGCTAAGATATTTGGTGGTGGAGGTAAGAGGTACGTGGGGGATACCGTAGCTTACGAGGCCGTAATACCTGTTGACGGGGTGTTCTACGTAGCTACAGTAGTTCCCAGCTTAGGTCACGTCTTCGACCTAGCTATTGATGCTGGAAAGCACGGGGTACGGCTACATAGGGACGGTACTGTAGAGCCCGTGTACACCACGCTGAAGCGCTGCAGAGAGTGCAGTCACCAGTTTACAGATGAGGTTGGAAGCTGCCCTAGGTGCGGCTCTACAAGGGTCTACGATAGCTCTAAGACGGTAAGCGTTTTGAGGAAGCTAGCTAGGGAGGCTTCCATCGTCATACTGGCTACCGATGCCGACGAGGAGGGGGAGAAGATAGCCTACGACCTACTCATAGCTCTCAAACCCTTCGCAAAGGAGGTGAGGAGAGCTGAAATACGGGAGATAACCCGTAACGGAGTTATTACAGCTTTTCGAAGCATGCGTAGCATAGACCTAAGGCTAGTTAAGCAGCAGGTACTTAGGAGGGTTGACGATAGGCTCGTTGGGTTCGGCATAAGCGGGGTACTCAAGGAGTACCTTAAGACTGCTAATGCTGGTGGAGGTAGAGTCCAGACCCCAGTACTATCCTGGGTACTCGAGAGGTACTCTGAGTACGTTGCAAGCCGGGGATACATAGTTAGAGTAGAGCTACCCTACGGTGACCTGGCCCTCAGGGTCTACGCTAGGAGTAGGGAGGAGGCTGAGAGGCTAGCCGAGGTGCTTCAAGAGGGGGTTATAGTAACCCCTCTATCTGAAGAGGTAGTAACAGTGAACCCGAAGCCTCCGTATACTACCGACAGCGCTCTGGAGGAGCTCTCCAGGGAGCTGAAGTTACCACCTGGGGAGGTCATGAGGATACTACAAGAACTCTACGAAACTGGGTTCATAACCTACCACAGAACTCCGTCAACTAGGGTATCGAGCTACGGTATAGAGATAGCTAAGACCTACCTAAGCTCCGTAGGGTTAGCCCACCTCCTAGTCCCTAGGTATTGGGAGGAGGGGGGCGCTCACGAAGCTATAAGACCTACTAGACCTCTCGAAGACGTAGAAGCTGAAGCCCTACACTTAGGTGTACTGCTCACTAAGAAGCACCTAAGTGCCTACAGGATGATCTTCAAGAGGTTCATAGCGAGCCAGATGGCTTCCTCTAAGGCCTTGATCAGGTGCTACTCCATTAGAGCTGAAGGCTTCGAGCAGGTAGTTAGGCTCCCGGTAGCTGTAGTTGAGGACGGGTTTACAAAGGTCCTCCCACTACGCACGTACAGCATGCCTACTAAAACTGAGGTAGTTGCACCGAAGTCGGTTAAGGTGTACCGTGGCTCCCTCAAGCCCCTACCTACAGTTGCCGACGCTGTGAGGATGATGAAGGAGGTAGGAATAGGTAGACCGTCTACCTACGCTAAGGCAATAGAGAACAATAGGAGGCACGGCTACATAGTTATAAGTAAGTACAAGCAGAACCTAATACCAACCAAGAGAGCTGGTGAGGTAGTGAAGCTAGTTAGGACTGTTGCACCAGAGCTACTTACCCCACGCTATACAGCTAAGCTCATGCGGTTAGTAGAGGAGGTCGATACGGGGATCCCCTACGAGCTCGCTATACTGCTACCTGTAGCTAGCTACATTGAGATAGAACTAGCAGGCCTACAGGTAAAGAACTCAGGTAGCGGTGTAAGTGTTGCTGAGGGAGTTGGAGGTGAGGTACGCTAGGTTTACGCTTAAGGTAGATGAGAAAGGTAGGGTAACCATACCTCAGGTAGTTAGGGAGCTACTAGGTATAGAGCCGGGTACCTTGGTAGAGATGTCTTTAGATGAGTCCACGAAGTCCGTTATAATTAAGCCTGTGTTTAGTGGGGTAGTAGTTAGCTATAGGGTTAGCCTAAGGAGTAGAGAGGAGCTAGTAGAGGCTATAAGAACGGTCCTTGAGGAGGGGTCCGAGCTTAAGCAGGTAGAATGTAAGGAGCTTGAATGTCTTATAAGGGTCCTTGTCCTGGATACAGCTGTAGCTGAGCAGGTTGCTGAAAAACTCCGCCTAAGGGAGTTAAACCTAGTAGAGTACTCGATACTTTAAGTAGGCTAACGCCAGGACTCTAAGTATTTCTTCTGCTTCTCAGTTAGGCTATCGATCTCTACCCCCATAGATTGTAGCTTCAGCCTCGCGATAGCTACATCCAGTTCGCTAGGTAGGTTGTAGACCCTCCTTTCTAGACTACCCCCCATTTCGACTAGGTACTTAACTGCTAGGGCTTGATTCGAGAAGCTGAGGTCCATGACCTCGCTGGGGTGCCCTTCAGCAGCTGCTAGGTTTACTAATCTACCCTCAGCTAGGAGGTAGACTCTCTTTCCATTAGGTAGTAGGTACTCCGTTACGTGTTCCCTAGTTTTCCTCTTTGATATAGCCATCCTCTCCAAGTCATCGACGCTTATCTCCACGTTAAAGTGTCCGGCATTAGCAAGTATCACACCATCCTTCATGGTAAGCATGTGCTCGGCTCTAATAACGTCTATGTTCCCAGTAGCTGTTATAAAGATGTCCCCGATCCTCGCAGCCCTCTCCATAGGCATGACCTCGAAGCCGTCCATAACCGCCTCGAGAGCTTTTACCGGGTCGACCTCCGTGACTACCACCCTAGCCCCCATACCTCTAGCTCGGGTAGCTATCCCCCGACCTACCCAGCCGTACCCTGCGACTACCACTACCTTCCCAGCTATGAGTACGTTGGTAGCTCTCATTATGCCGTCGAGAGTTGACTGCCCAGTACCGTACCTATTATCGAACAGGTACTTGGTCTTAGAGTCGTTTACAGCTATTACAGGGTACTTCAGGAGCCCAGCTCTCTCTAGAGCTCTTAACCTTATAACCCCTGTAGTGGTTTCCTCAGTACCACCTACTACCCCGCTAGCTATCTCCGGGACCCTCTCGTGTAGGAATACGTGGAGGTCCCCACCGTCGTCTATCACTATATCGGGATCGGACCTAGCTACCTGTTCGATGCACCAGAAGTACTCCTCCTCACTCTCACCTTTCCACGCATAGACGTGGACTCCATCCTCCACTAGAGCAGCAGCTACCTCATCCTGAGTTGAGAGGGGGTTGGAGGCCGCAAGCCATACCTCAGCACCTGCAGCTAGTAGAGTCCTTGCTAAAACAGCTGTCTCCTTAGTTACGTGCAGTACTGCAACTACTCTAACGCCTTTCAGGGGTTTGGACTCAGCCATCTCCCTCCTGATCATCGTTAGGACAGGCATGTTCCTCTCAGCCCAGGATATCAGTTCCCTACCTCTTGCGGCCAGCTTTACATCCTTAACTTTGAACACCTACACCCCCAATAGGTTTCGCAGTACCCCATATATTCAGCTTTAAGTTACTAAATTCACAAACCCAAGGTGTGGAGGTACGTAAACTTTAGGTGGAGGAGCTGAAGGAGATTAAAAAGAAGTTTACCTCAGATACTAGTACTTGTGCTGCCGCCTACTTGGCCTTCTTACTGCCCATGAAGACGTAGACAGTAGTACCGCAGGTTGGGCAAGTACCCCTAATAGCTCTCCTACCGTTCTTCAGTATTACTTCCTCAGGGTTCTTTAGATCCTTCTTAGCTCTGCACTTAACGCAGAAGCCGGTTACAGGGCCCTTTACAGGACCTACTACCTGTGCCATAGGGATCCCTCGTGTGGTAGCTCCCTAGGGAGCTTAAAAGATTTCTTCTACGCAGGAGAGGCTAATCCCGTGTGGTCCCTAACCATCGGATTATACGCGTATAAGCTTAATTCCTGGGACTCCCACCCCTTAGTCCCAGCTGTAGCAGTACACCTCTAATTCCCCATTGAAGCTAAGCTACTTACACATACTACACATAGAGAACGAGAGCTTGAAGACTCTCACCTAGGCTGTTCTGTAGCTGATTGCTGGAGTTTAGGTCTATTGGCTCCGGTGTCTCGGT
>CAYTXX010000022.1:0-16646 GCA_964442165.1 uncultured Desulfurococcaceae archaeon
TCCTAGCTGCCTCAACCATGTTCCTTAGCTTTGCCTTAGCGACCTCCCTAGGTAGTCTCTTAAGCCCGCAGTCTGGGTTTAGGAACACCTTCTCTGGGCCGACCACCCCTAGCTTCATCAGCTTCTCAACGGCCTCTAGCACCTCCCGTACCGTCTCCACCCTAGTAACGTGCACGTCTAAGACCCCGAACCCTAGCTCCTTACTGTAGGAGTACTCCTTCAGGTACGGTAGTAGCCTGAAGTTGCTGTTCTTGAACTCCAGAGCTAGCTGGTCTACCGGGTAGTCGACCACGTACTCGAAGATCCTCTCCAGCCTGCCGTAGCAGATGTGGACTATTCTCTTGACGTCCAGCCCGTGGAGCATCCTACGTAGTGCTTCACCTACTAGCTCAGCATCCTCCCTGGAGGGCCTCGTGGATAGAGCTGGTTCGTCTACCTGGACGTACCTAGCGCCAGCTTCAACAAGCTTCTCGATCTCCCTCCTAAGGGCTGAGGCTACCTCTAGGACTAGCTCAGCTCTGTCTACGCGCCTAGCTACGAAGCTCCACTCGACAATGGTGTAAGGCCCAGTGACTATGACCTTAACAGGTCTCCCCTGGCTTATGCTAGTAGCGTACAGCCAGTCCTCTAGGGTTACCGGGGAGACCCACTCAACCCCTCCCACTATGACCGGCCTCCTGAAGTATACGTTATCAAAGACCCTAACCCAGTCACTGAGGGTGAAGCCCCTGAGGTTCTCAGAGAAGAAGACGACCATGTCCTCCCTAGACTGCTCCCCGTCGCTAACTATATCGACCCCCACCTCCAAGTAGTCCCCTACGACCCCCCGTATCGCTGAGTTAACTAGCTCCCTGAACTTACTCCGGTCCACCCTACCACTCCTCCTCATCCTAAGAGCCTCCTCAGCTTCTGGGAGCTTCGGGTAGCTACCTATAACGGTAGTCGGGAACTTCTTGGGGACCTCGTATCCTCCCACTACGCACCACCTCCTCTAACGAGCTCAGCTCCGAGCTTCTGAGCTAGTAGCTCAGCTAAAAGCCCTAGGAGGCGGGTCTTCTCGATGCTGTACTGGTAGGGCACTAGGTCTAACCACGTACTGGTAGTAACCCCGACCTCACCGTCGTAGCCTGCTAGGACCTCCCTAGCTAGCTCTGATAGCCTGCCGAGGTCGTCCGGTAGTATACTGCGGGAATCTACCAGCCCTAGTACGGGGGCGTGGCCGCCGAAGCCCTTAGACTTCAGTAGCTCCACAGCTCTAGCTGGGCTAGTAGCTAAGTCCACCGCTATGTAATCTACCTTAGCGTCTAGGACGGCTTCGTAGACCCTGCTACTGGGGGTCCCGAAGTACACAGCTAGAGAAGTCCTAGCCCCAGCAGCCCTAGCTATCCTACTGCAGAGCTCTGCTGAGAGCCTAGCTACATCTACACTAACATCCGGGTCGGAGAGAATGGGTTCGTCTACCTGGACTAGCTCAGCACCAGCCTCAACAGCCTTCCTAGCCTCCTCAGCTAGTAGGTCGGCTACCCTACCCGCCAGCTCCTCAAAGGACCTCCCCGTCTTGTTCTCAGCCATAGCTGTAAAGGTCGCAGGCCCGGGGATCACTACCTTAAGCTTCGACGGCTCTGCCAGGGGTAGGAACCTCTTAACGCGTGGTGCTAGTACTAGGTGCGAAGCCTCGGGCTCGCTGACGAATACCGGGACCCTGTAGAAGAAGTTGTTATCGAAGTACCTAAGCAGGCCTCCCGGGGTCACCCCCCTCCAGGCTTCTACGAACGGTCTGAATATATCGTGCCAGTCTAGCATCCCGTCGCAAACGTAGAGAGCTCCTGAGGCTACCTGCACCCCTATTACAGTCGCCGAAGCCCTGGTAACGGCCTCCTCAACCTCCCAGCGGCTAGCAGCCCCCTGCTCGAAGTCCCTGAGGACCCTCCTTAGGTACCTACACCTAGGGTAGCCTCCCAGTGGTGAGGACCATACCCGCACCTCAGCTTTCACCAAACCCCTTCTACTAGGTAACATCAAATAAAGTCCTATAATCCTATTATAATCACGTTTATTACCGCGTAATTGGGTGGATCCTCGGTGTAACTGGTGGGTCTAATCCAAGAGGCTAGGAGCGGGGGCGTTATCGAAGAGCTACTCGAGGTAGCCAAAGCCGAGGGGGTAGACTACGAAGCCCTCCGGAGGAGGGTTGCCGGTGGGAGGGTTATAGTGGTAAGGAACCTCCGGAGGAGGGGGGTTAGGGTAGTAGGTGTTGGTGAGGGGCTCAAGACCAAGGTCAACGTTAACGTAGGGACCAGCGGTACCGTCGCAGACCCGAACCTCGAGGTGGAGAAGGTTAGGGTAGCTAAAGCCTACGGCGCGGACACGGTTATGGACCTGAGCACCGGCGGGGACCTCGACGAGATTAGGAGGACCCTCCTGAGGGAGTCGGAAGGGCTTCCCCTCGGGACCGTCCCCACTTACCAGGCTTGGATAGAGGGGGTTAGGAAGTTCGGTGGTACCGGGATCCCGTCTGACTGGTTCGTATCCGTAGTTGAGAGGCACCTTAAGGACGGCGTGGACTTCATGACGATCCACGCGGGGATCACCCTAGAGCTAGCCAGGAAGGCTGTCCACAGCTCAAGGATAGCCCCGATAGTAAGCCGGGGTGGTAGTATGCTAGCCGTATGGATGATGGACAATAACTCGGAGAACCCGTACCTAAAGCACTGGGACTACCTACTAGAGCTATTCAGGGAGTACGACACCGTAATAAGCTTAGGGGACGCCCTAAGACCTGGAGCTACCGCCGATGCTCATGACGAGCTGCAGATAGGGGAGCTGATCAACAACTCCAGGCTAGCTAGGGAGGCTGTGTCTAGGGGGGTTCAGGTAATGATCGAGGGGCCGGGCCACATGACCCTTGATAGGGTCGTAGCTGACGTTAAGCTCATGAAGTCCCTCAGCGGGGGTGTTCCCTACTACGTGCTGGGACCTTTAGTTACGGACGTAGCTGTAGGCTACGACCACATAGCGTCAGCTATAGGTGCTGCACTGGCGGCAGCCTCCGGGGCAGATCTCATATGCTACCTAACCCCCGCTGAGCACCTAGGTCTTCCCAACGTCGAGCAGGTTAAGGAGGGTCTGATGGCTGCTAAGATAGCCGCCCACGCCGGGGACCTGGTGAAGCTCGGGAGGAGGGTAGCTCATGAGGACGTTGAGATGAGCCTAAGGAGGGCCACCCTAGACTGGGAGTACCAGATCAGCAGGTCCTACGACCCGGAGAGAGCTGCCAGGATAAGGGGCCAGTTCACAGGTAACCTGAGGTCCTGCACTATGTGTGGCCAGTACTGCGTCTTCCTGCTACTCGAGAAGTACCTAAGCGGTAGGCGGGTCGATAGGGAGGAGCTCCTCAGTAGGTACGGCGGTGGGCACCTCCTAGAGGTCTAGTTGGGGTATGGGGTGCCCTAGCTGAGCTGCCCCTACCAGGCGTGGCTGTGGAGCACCTGGGTTAAGGCACCGCCTCTGAGGGGGGCTGACCTCCTCATAGCTTCGGCGTGCCTCCCGATAGTAAACCCAGAGCTCTTCGAGAAGCTGAGTAAGGGCCGCGTAGTGCTACTAGCGTGCCCCGAACGGGAGAGCCCTACGCACTACGGTAAGATAGCTAGCATGGTGAGGTCCTCGAGGCCTAGGAGCCTTACTGTTGTAACCATAGACGGAAGCCCCCACTGCTTCACTCTACACGCGAGCGTTAACGAAGCAGAGTACATACTCGGGGAGAGGCTACCGAGGGAGCACTACGTAGTTGTAAACGGGAGCGAGCTTGTTAGGATATCGCCGGACGCCGTACGGGTGGCTAGGTACCTAAGCGTAGTCCAGAAGGTCGTAGACAGGAACCCCGAGGTCCTGAAGGACCTGGAGGGCCTGAGTCTGGAGTACAGGAAGTCCCGCAACCTGGAGGGCTGAGGCGCGAGCCGTAGCTAGGTCCTCTGCCGCAACCTAGCTAGGGAGGAGCCGTCGCAGCTGTAGCCCGGCGTACCCAGCTCCGGGAACCCCTCTCTGCAGGTCTGGAAGGCTAGCCCGAAGTGCTCAGCTACCTCCTTAACTGTCTTCATGTAGTTGAGCCTCAGGTCCCGCCTAAGGTACTTGTACCCCCCGACCCTCTCACCGCTTCGGTACAGCTCTACTACTCTCTCCCCTACCTCCGGGAAGCTTCTGGCGATCCTTGCTAGGCTGTCGTATCTAGCCTTGTACGTAGAGCTGGTTACCTGGAGGGCCCCAGCCTCCGCGACTGCCCTGACTAACCTCTCTACGCTGCTGAGATCGTCGTTTATGTAGGGCACCACCGGGTCCACCCGCACGGCTACAGGTACCCCGGCTCTGCTAAGTGCTCTAACAGCCCTCAACCTCTCGTCCGGAGGTGGCGCTCCGGGTTCGAGTACTGAGGCTACCCTCCTATCTAGGGTTGTTACGGTGATCGCTACGGCTACCCTACCCAGGTACCTAGTCAGTATGTCGAGGTCTCTAACGACTAAGGTACTCTTAGTCGTTATTAGGAGTGTGTAGCCTCTGGATAGGATCTCCCTGATAACGGACCTAGTCAGCCCTAGGGAATCCTCCGGAGGTGTGTACGGGTCGCTACTCGTACTCATCTCTATTACCGCACCCTGGGGAACCTTCCTTAAGTCCCTGATGAGCCTGTAGAGGAGGTCCTCCTTAGGCCTCGGCCTACCGTGGTCCCGTATGTAGCTGGTTGCATAGCAGTAGAGACACCTATGACCGCAACCAGTGTAGGGGTGAACTACGTACTTAGCCGGACAGGTACAGAGAGGTGAGCGCCAAGGATCGAACGGAGTTACAACACCCACTCCTTAAGCGCCCCCAAAGCTACCCCTACGTGCAGTTTTAAGTAAATAAGAAGAAGAGTGAAGGAAAAAGCTCCCCTTAGCTTTACCCGCTCCCTACTTCTCGATGATGGTCTTAGAGTAGACCACTAGCTTAACTACCTTGCCCTGCTCTAGGTCTACTAGCGCTACCGCTACGCCCTCCCCCTTCTTTACCAGCGTTACCAGAGCTTGGGAGGCCTTAAGGGCCACCGTACCGTCCGCAGCTATGTAGGCCTTAATGACAGGCCTCACTGAGGTTACGTTGTAGCCCTCGTTAAGTAGCTTAGCTACATCCTCATCTCTGCTGAGGATCTCCAGCACCCTACTCCTGTACTCCTCGCTTACCTCTACCCGGGGGCCTATGAGGTCCTTAAACTCCTTCGCTACCTCCTTATGTAGCCACTTAGCTACAGGTAGCGTAGCGTTAGACCACGGCGGTGGTGCCTGCGACCTCCAGGGAGGCCACCCCTTACCCCAGCCAGCTCCCTTCCCAAGCGCGTAGCTCTGAGCATAGGCTATAGCCGTACCTGCTATCACCGCTGCTACTACGCCCGTTACTACAGCTACTGCTAGCGCCTTCCTGCTTACCGTGCTCTCACCGGTATTTTATCGTCTTAAGTAGTTATACGTACTGCACTGAAACTGCGGAGAAACCGAGGTGAGACCGAGATCGCTCAGCATATCCTCGGGGTTAGCTGCGGGTTCGGCTCTAGTATCGTGTAGCCGCCGACCTCTGACTTAACTACTACCCGACCTCTTAGGAAGGGGGTTCGAGGCTCTACAACCTCACCTACTACTGCAGCATCTACGTAGCCTAGCTTACGCATGTACTCCACTACCTCATCCTTAGCCTCCTTAGATACCGCCAGCACAGCTACCCCTTCGGACGCCGAGTTTAGGGGGTCTACACCGAGTAGCTCTAGGAAGCTCCTAGTAGCCTCCCTAACCGGGACGGCCTCCCTATCGATTACTATCGCTAGCCTAACCCCCTTAGCCCACTCACTAAGTACGCTAGCTAGACCGCCGCGAGTTGGGTCTCGAGCTGCCTTTAAGTGCGTCCCGTACCTCTCTAGGAGGGGTATCATTAGGTCGTTAAGGGGCTTAACATCGCTTGAAAGACCCCTAACCCTCTCAAGGAGCCCTAGCTGTGCTGCCGCTATTACAGCCCCGTGGTCCCCGACCGGCCCTGAGACTACGATAGCATCACCGGGGGATATACTCCTATCTACGAGGGGTGTCCTAGTGAAGCCCACCCCTGCAGCAGTTACAACTACGGTATCTAGAGAGCCCTTCGGCATGACCTTGAAGTCCCCACCTACGATGAAGACCCCTACACTAGCTGCTGTCTCCGCGAAGGACCTAATCACCTCCTCAACTAGAGACTCCTCAACACCCTCCTCAACTACAATAGCATCAACTAGAGCTAGAGGCCTAGCACCCATCATTAGGAGGTCGTTGATAGTCCCGGAAGCCGCTAGCTTACCTATATCACCACCAGGGAACCTTAGGGGCTTCACCGTGTAGGAGTCTATCGTAAGTGCTAGGTACTCCCCCTCACCTACCTTTATCAGCGCACCGTCGTCTAGGAAGTCGAGGCCAAAGCCCTCAGGAGGATTACGAAGCTCTGGTGGTACCCTAGAAACGATGTACTTTATTATGAACTCTAGCATCTCACTACCTCCAGCTCCGTGCTCCAGCCTAACTACCACCGAAACCCCCACTACCTAGAGCCTAGGAGAACCTATAAGCTAAGCCGATAGCCGAGGAGAACCTACTCCACCTGGCGGAACCCCCTCAGCAAGGCTCTCCCCTCGCTCCTAGATTAAAAGGATATTAGCCTAGGAGGGGGTCCTATGTACGGTGCGTGTATGGGTGGGGATGACGTAGTTAGCATCTTGAAGAGGATTTGGGGGGTTAGGGAGGAGCTTAGGGAGTTTAAGGAGGTTGGACCGGATAGCCCGCACGGTATATACTTCTACGATAAGTTTCGAGACCTCTGGGTACTGTTCTCAACAAGGGATGCAGACCCCTTCGTACCTAGGGTAGATGGCTACTACGTAATGTACTTTGATAACGCCCGCTGCTCTGCCTGTAGGAAGTACGACCTACACTGGTTCCCCTACGTTAGGAGGGTTTCCCGAGAGCTTAAGGATCACTACTTCCTCATAGTACTCTGCAACTGGTTCGCTAGGGACTGTAACTCCTCCTCAGCTAGCATTACCTTTACCTACTACGCGGTACACGCATCCCCTACTACCGTACTACTCTATGTTAAGGACAGTAAGGAGAGGTACAAGGAGAGCTACGACGGCTACCTAAAGACTGAGGAGCTTGAGAAGGTTGTCGGAGGGTTTAGGTCTAGGGCTGATGCCTTCGAGAGGGGCGTTAAAGTCCCCAAACCTATTGAGGAGGGGTCAGACATTATTAAGCTATTAAGGCAGATCCTGCTAGGGGAGAGGCAGAATGTTTGACCCCTACGAGGTTCGGAAGGACTTCCCCATACTATCTAGGCTCATAAGAGGTAGGAGGCTTATCTACCTAGATAATGCTGCTACTACGCAGAAGCCTAAGCAAGTTGTTGCTGCGATAGCTAGGTACTACCTCTGGCACAACGCTAACGTGCATAGAGGTCTTCACACCCTCTCCCAGGAGGCTAGCCAGATGTACGAGGAGGCCCACGAAGCTGTAGCTAAGTTCATAAACGCTAGGAGCTGGGAGGAGGTTATCTTCACCTACAACGTTACTGAAGCTTTAAACCTAGTTGCCTACACTTGGGGGCTTAAGAACGTAGGCGAGGGAGATAGGGTAGTCCTAACAGTAATGGAGCATCACTCCAATATGCTCCCCTGGAGGAACGTAGCTAGGCTTAAGAAGGCTAGGGTGGTTTACGCAGATATAACGGATGGCGGTGAGCTGACCTACGAGGAGTTTGAGAGACTTATCGACGAGAGGACTAAGGTGGTTGCGGTAACCCTGATGAGCAACGTACTCGGCACTATAACAGCTGACGTAGTTAGGAGGGTGGTTAAGCTCGCACATGAGGTTGGAGCTGTAGTAGTCGCTGACGGAGCTCAGTACGTACCCCACGCACCTACCGATGTAAGGGACCTAGGGGTAGACTTCCTAGGGTTCAGCGGGCACAAGATGCTGGGACCTATGGGTATCGGGGTCCTTTGGGGTAGGAGGGAGATACTCAAGGAGCTTGAGCCGTTTAAGTCCGGCGGTGATACCATAAAGGACGTAACTCTCAGCGATGTTGTGTGGCACGACCTACCCTGGAGGTTCGAGGCTGGAACCCCTAACGTAGCTGGTGCTATAGGGCTTAAGGCCGCTGTAGAGTACCTCAGTAGGCTTGGGATGGACGCCGTTAGGGAGCACGAGAAGAGGTTGGTGGAGTACACGCTGAAGAGGTTTAACGAGGAGCTAGGCGACGATGTCGAGGTCTACGGACCTAAGGACCCCGAGGTTAGAGGGGGTGTTATAGCTTTCAACGTTAAGGGGCTGAGCCACCACACCGTAGGTATGGCCTTAGATATGTTCGGGATAGCTGTTAGAACCGGTATGCACTGCGCCCACCCACTACACTACAGACTAGGCCTTAAGGGGACTGTAAGGGCTAGCTACTACGTCTACAACGTTAAGGAGGAGATAGATGAGCTGGTTAGCTCCTTAAAGACTATAATTCTGCTAAAGGATAAGCTTACGGTAGAGGAGGTAGATGAAAGGGTATGTACAGGAACCTAACCAGGAGCTAGGTGAAGAATCTAAGAGGAGGCAGTTGGTTAGGAAGCTGGTAGAGGAGTTCCTAAAGGCTATAGGTGAGGACCTGAGTAGGGAGGGCCTTAGGGAGACCCCGGATAGAGTAGCTAGGATGTGGTTAGAGGAGCTAGCCTCCGGTTACTTCATAAACCCAGCAACCTACGTTAAGACCTTCGAGGTTGAGGAGTACGAGGGGCGTGAGGGGTTCGTAGCTGTAACAAACATCCCAACTAGGTCTATATGCGAGCACCACCTGCTACCGTTCTTCGGCTACACTCACGTAGTCTACATACCCTCAGGTAAGGTAATGGGGTTCAGCAAGTTTGCGAGGGTAATAAAGGTGCTTTCATCTAGGCTTCAGATACAGGAGAGGTTAACTGAGCAGGTAGCTGACTTCCTGAACGAGGTACTGAACCCGAAGGGCCTCCTAGTGGTCGTGGAAGCTCTACACACCTGCGCTCTTATAAGGGGGGTCGAGGAGTCGATGACCATGACTACGGTAGCTCTCAGAGGAGCCTTTAGAGAGCAGAGAGAGCTGGTTAACCTAGCCCTTCAGATAGTCAGCTCAAGTAAGATACCACTACCTAAGTTTGAGGGATTCTAGCTGAGCATTCAAGCTCTACCTCATTACACATAAGCGTAGCTTGACCTCCAACCCCCTTAGCTCCCTCGAATTCCTCAGCTCGTTACAACTGAAAGCCTCGTCCTTTAGTGCGGGGAGGAGGTCAGATACCTTTTCACGGCAGCGGCCGGAGTTTAAGGTAATCTAAATCCTTACATAATGGTAAAACTCATCGCGGTAGTCCAAATGCTATAGCTGAGAAACACCGATAAATCCAAAACTGTATATGCCGTGGATTTATTGACCACCTATAGAATAAGGTGATGCTGTGAAGTACTTTGAAAGCTTATTACTCTAACCATCCCGTTTAGCCGGGTGATGCGGTGCGTGGGATAGACTTCTTCTTCAACCCAAGGGTCGTAGCGGTAGTGGGGGCATCGAGGAGGCCGGGTAAGGTCGGCTACGAGCTCCTCAGAAACATGAAGGAGTCCTTTAAGGGTAGGCTATACGCTGTGAACCCCGAGGCTAGGGAGATCCTGGGGGTACCCTGCTACCCCAGACTATCCGAGGTCCCGGACGATATCGATGTAGCGGTGGTAGTCGTCCCAGCCGAAAGAGTTGTCGAAGTCGCCGAGGAGGCTGGTAGGAAGGGTGTTAGGGGGCTGATAGTGATCTCCGGAGGCTTTAAAGAGGTAGGTCCTGAGGGGGCTGAGAGGGAGGGGAGGCTCGTCGAGGTAATTAGGAAGTACGGGATGAGGCTTATAGGACCTAACTGCGTCGGGGTCTACGTACCGAAGACCGGTATGAACACCCTCTTCCTCTCTAAGGAGAGGCAGGGCTACCCCGACCACGGGTTCATAGCCTTCGCCTCCCAGTCTGGGGCCTTCGGCTCCGCAGTCTTAGACTGGGCAGCTATGAGGGGAATAGGGATCAGTAAGTTCATCAGCTACGGGAATAAAGCTGACGTAGATGAGGTAGACGTACTCGAGTACCTAAAGGACGACGAGGATACGAGGGTGATAACACTCTACATAGAGGGTATTGAGCGGGGTAGGGAGTTCTTCAACGCTCTAAGGGAGGTCACCAGGTATAAGCCCGTCGTAGTGCTCAAGGCCGGTAGGACCGAGGCTGGAGCTAGGGCTGCGTCCTCCCATACGGGCTCACTAGCTGGCTCCGACGCCGTCTACGACGCGGCGTTCAAGCAGTGCGGGGTTATTAGAGCGTATAGTATGGAGGAGCTATTCGACTTCGCTACAGCTCTCGGTATGCAACCTCCCGCTGCTGGAGATAGGGTAGCGGTCCTAACGGTTGGAGGGGGGTCCGGGGTTATGGCTACCGATGCCCTAGTAGACCTAGGGCTTAAGGTACCCAGGCTCAGTGATGATACGGTATCTAAGCTTAGGAAGGTGCTACTGCCGTTCGCCTCCCCCTATAACCCAGTAGATGTAACGGGCTCAGCTGTAGATGAGCATCTCGTTGAGGCTATAGACATACTCCTCAGGTCCGGCGAGGTAGATTCAGTTCTGTGGCTACCGTACTACATGGTACCGGGCATTACCCCGGAGCTGAATAGGAAGTTCTTAAGTAGGGTTAGGAAGGTCTTCCAGGAGCTGAATAGGGTCGTACCTATAGTAGGGGTAGCTACCGGAGGCTCCTACACAGCTACCTACGCTAGGGAGGCGGAGTCCATGGGTATACCCATGTACATATCCCCGGAGAGGGCTGCTAAGGCTCTCAAGGCCTTGGTGGACTACGGTAGGTGGCTTAAGAGGGTCGGTACTTTCGACTACTACATCGAGAGTACTTTAAGGTCGGCTAGGTAGCCCCCGTAACTACCTTAACCAGCCTTCTAGGTCTATCCACATCTACACCTCTACGGACAGCTAGCCAGTAAGCAAGCAACTGCAGTGGGACTGCTAGTACCACCGGCATGAGGTGCCTACCGACCTTAGGAGCTCTTACGACCTTTACCGGTAGGTCTACTCCCTCTAAGCTGTGGGACACTAGTACTACCGGGCTACCGTAACTTGCTGACTCCGCAACTAGGTTAAGCATATCGGTAGCTGCAGACCTCTCTAGAGGCTCTATGAAGAGGGTGAAGACGTTCTTATCTAGAATGGATATCGGTCCATGCCTTAGCTCACCCCCCTCAACCCCCTCTGCGTGAAGGTACGAGGACTCCTTGATCTTCAGGGCCCCCTCTAGAGCTAGCGGGTATGTTATACCCCTTGAAACTACATAACCGCTAGTACAGCTACTAATGTGCTCAGCTGCCTCCCTAGCTTGAGAGCTTACGTAGTCCAAGCTACTTAGAAGAGTTCTACTTAGCTCCTCCAGCTCCTCCCATAGACCTCTAAGTTCTACTCGATCTACCCTACCTACAGAGACCCCTACGTACTTAGCTAGAGTGTAGAGTATTACCAGCGTTGATGTAAAGGTCTTAGTAGCTGGTACAGCTAGCTCCGGCCCAGCAGCTATTGGTAGGTATATGTTAGAGAACCTTGTTAGCCTTGAGTTTATGTTGTTTGTTAAGCCGATTACGGTAGCCCCCCTAAGCCTAGCTTCATACACGGACTTCAGGACCTCCGAGGTCTCACCGGACTGGCTTATGGCCACTACGACGTCCCCAACTCCGACGTTATCTACGTAGTATAGAGGGAACTCCGAGGAGCTGACCACTAAGGGGGTTACCCCAGCTAGCTCAGCTAGGTGGTAGGAGAAGACCATACCTGCGTAGAGGCTTGTACCGTTAGCTATTACTATGGTACGTCTACTCTGTAGGATCATCTTAGAAGCTATCTCTAGGTACTTTAGCTGTACAGCTGAAGCCGTCCTAAGTATTGAGTAGGGTACCTCGTATATCTCCCTAAGCATGTGGTGGGGGTAGCCACCCTTTGGGACTACGTCCACGCTTACCCTAAGGGGCTGTAAGTCCTTGATTACAGTCCTCCCCTCTAGGTCTACGAAGAGTACCTTACCCTCAGGTGTAACTACTGCTACCTCACCACCGAGAACCTCATAGTAGCTACCTACTACACCGTAGAGGCTTGCTACTGTAGGTACTACAGCTACCAGAGACCCCCCAAGCCCTATGTAGATGGGCTGGTGCGATGTGTACGCAACTACCGTACCATCTACGAAGAGAGCTACCAGTGAGATGAAGCCCCTAAGCTTTGGGATAACCTCGAGGAAGCTCCTGATGGGGCTTCCATACTTCTCTAAGGGCTCCTCAACAACGTGCGCTACTACCTCGAAGTCAGACTTAGACTCCACCCTATGGCCTCTCCCAAGGGTCTCCATTAGTAGCTCCTCGTAGTTCCTTAAAGCACCATCACCTACTACTGCAAGCCTCCTCCTACAGTCCGTGTGTGGGTGTGCGTTCCTAGGGTCGGCCTTACCGTGGGTAGAGTACCTCGTATGACCTAGTACCCTAGGTATCCTTAGGTTACTGAGCCCGTACTTAGCGTAGAGCTCACCTACAGGTACGGAGTCCTTAACTACCTTAAGCTCGCCTCCCTCAACCCAAGCTACTCCACTGGTATCCCTACCTCTAAACTCCATCCTAGTCAGTACCTCTAGAAGAACTGGAGCTACGCTATCACCAGCTGTAGATACTAGGTACACGAACCCGCCCAAGAGCCTTCCCGGAACCTCTGCCTAGCCTGAGGTATTAAATACCTCCACTTAGACCTTTAAATCTCCCTAGCTAAGCTATCGGAGGTACTGAGGCGCATGCGGTACTCGGTAGTCGTAGGAGTTATTGGTAAGACTAACGTAGGTAAGTCTACGTTCTTCTCGGCAGCAACCCTCCTAGACGTTAAAATAGAGAATAGGCCCTTTGTAACTACCGAACCTAATGTGGGTATAGCGTACGTTAGGAAGAGATGCGTCCACGTCGACCTAGGGCTACCCACCTGCAATCCGAGGAACTCCACATGCGTTAACGGGTACAGGTTCATACCTATAAAGCTCTACGATGTACCGGGTCTCATTAAGGGTGCCCACAGAGGTAGGGGACTCGGGAATAAGTTCCTAGACGAGCTAAGGCAGGCCGACGTACTCCTTCACGTAGTGGACATGTCCGGTGGTACCGATGAGGAGGGTAACCCGGTGAGGCCGGGATACTACGACCCGCTCGAGGAGATCTACACAATTGAGGAGGAGGTTGATGAGTGGTTCTACAGCATCATAGCTAAGGACTGGGAGAAGCTTTCGAGGGGGCTTGACGTAGTCCCCTGGGATGAAGCTGTGAGTAGGATACATAGGAGGGTTGCAGGGCTATCTATTAGGCGTGAGCACGTTATAGAGGCTCTGAGAGCAGCTAAGCTTGAGGGTAGTAAGCCAGGGTCTTGGAGAGGGGAGGAGCTAAAGCTCTTCGCTAAGAAGCTTAGGGAGGCAGCTAAGCCTATAGTTATAATAGCTAACAAGATGGACATACCTGAGGCCGAAGACAACCTTAGGAGGGTTATGAGGAGCTTGGAGAGTAGGGTTGTAGTACCCACTAGCTCCCTCTACGAGCTAGCTCTTAGAAAGGCTTTAAAGTCCTCACTAATTAAGTACGTACCTGGAGACCCTGACTTCGAGGTTGTAGACCCCTCCAAGCTTACCGAGAAGCAGAAGCAGGTCCTCGATAGGATTAGGGAGTTCATGAGGAAGTACGTAGGTACCGGTGTTCAGAAAGCCCTTAACGCAGCTGTCTTCGACGTACTCGGGATGATCGTAGTTTACCCCGTTGAGAACCCCACTAAGCTGAGTGATAAGGATGGTAACGTACTTCCAGACGCGTACCTAGTTAAGAGCGGTACTACAGCTCTTGAGGTAGCTGAGCTAGTGCATACAGAGCTGGCTAAGGGCTTTATAGCAGCTCAGGTAGTAAATAGGAATAAGAGGGTGGGAGCGGACTATAGAGTTCAGGATGGTGATGTAATACGGATTATATCGGCCCTAGCTAGGGGTTAGCTCCCTCAGCTCACCCGTAGCTGGATGTTAGGGTAGCTCTGGTTTGTTTTATTAACTTTCTTCACCTAGATCCTCTCGGAGCTGAGCGTGAAGCTGAGGTTCTACCTACTGGACGTAAGCTACGAGATCCACTCTGGTATACCAGTTATACTCCTCTGGGCTATCGCTGAGGACGACAGGAGGGTTCTAGTGCTTGATAGAGGGTTTAGGCCCTACTTCTATGCCGTACTCTCTGAAGATGCGGGAGAGCAGGAGATTGTAAGTAGGACTAAGCTACTATCGAGAGGGGACTCCCCGATTATAGGTGTTGAGATTACTACGAGGAAGTACTACGGGAGACCTGTAAGAGTTGCTAAGATAACTACTGTAAAACCTGAGGCTGTAAGGGAGTATAGGGAGGCTGTTAAGAAGGTTAAGGGGGTTGTTGACGTACTTGAAGCCGATATAAGGTTCAGCATGAGGTACATCTTAGATAACGACGTAACCCCTTGCCAGTGGTATGAAGCCGAAGTAGAGCCTATAGAGGGGGTTACAGGCTACAGGGTTAGTTCTGTATACAGCTTAGTGAGTAAGCCTAGGCCTCTAGATAGGGCTATCCCACCTAAGCTAAGGATCCTAGCTCTAGATATAGAGGTCTACAACCCGCGTGGAGCTACAGACCCGTCGAGGGATCCTATCATAACAGTATCTCTAGCAAACTCCGAGGGCGAGGTTAAGATGCTGACAGCCTCCGACGGCCCGGTACCTCAGGATAGAGAGATACTAAAGGAGTTTGTAAACTACGTACTAGCCTACGACCCCGATGTAGTCGTGGGGTACAACTCCAATAGGTACGATATACCCTATCTAGTTGAGAGAGCTAACAAGCTAGGTGTAGTTCTAGACATAGGTAGGGTAAGGGGTGGGATACCGAGACCATCGGTACACGGCCACTACTCAATACCTGGTAGGCTTCACGTAGACCTATACAACTTCGCTGAGGAGATACCGGAGGTGAAGATAAAGTCTCTAGACGTAGTAGCTGAGTACCTAGGGGTTATGAAGAGAGTTGAGAGGGTCCTAATACCTGGGCACGAGATCTACAGGTACTGGGACGATAGATCTAGGAGGAAGATCCTACTCGACTATGCGCGAGACGACGTTGTCTCAACTCTAAGGCTATCTGAGAAGTTCCTACCCTTCGCTATGCAGCTATCCTCTCTAACAGGTCTACCACTAGACCAGGTGGGAGCTGCATCCGTTGGCTACAGACTTGAGTGGTACCTGATGAGGGCTGCAACTAAGATGGGTGAACTCATACCTAATAGGGTTGAGAGGGAGTACGAGCCGTACAAGGGAGCTATAGTCCTAGAGCCTAAGAAGGGGGTTCACGAGAGCGTAGCCGTCCTAGACTTCACCTCCATGTACCCTAACATAATGATCAAGTACAACATAGGTCCAGATACCTTTGTTGAGGAGGAGTGCTCCAACTGCTACGTAATCCCTGGGCTAGGCTACTCATTTAGGAAGGACCCACCGGGCTTCTACAAGAGCGTTCTGGAGACCCTCCTTAGGCTTAGGAAAGCTGTTAGGGAGGAAATGAAGAAGTATCCGGTGGACTCTCCGGAGTACAGAGTTCTCGATGAGAGGCAGAGAGCTCTTAAGATACTTGCTAACGCCTCCTATGGTTACATGGGGTGGGTGGGGGCGAGGTGGTACTTCAGGCAGGGAGCCGAGGCCGTTACAGCCCTAGGTAGGGAGACTATTAAGAGGGCTGTTGAACTAGCTGAGAGCTTAGGGCTTGAGGTAATCTACGGAGATACGGACTCCCTCTTCGTTTCTAATAAGCCGGAGATCCAGAAGTTCGTTGAGGAGGTTATGAGATTTCTGGAGCTGGAGATCAAGGTAGATAAGGTCTACAGGAGGGTCTTCTTCACGGAGGCTAAGAAAAGGTACGTAGGTTTAACAGAGGATGGTAGGGTCGATATAGTCGGCTTCGAAGCCGTTAGGGGGGACTGGTCCGAGATAGCTAAGGAGGTTCAGGAGAATGTAGCTAGAGTAGTACTTGAAACCGGGGGTATCAGTAAGGCTGTAGAGTACGTTAAATCAGTGGTCCAGGAGCTTAGGCGGCTTAAGGTATCCATAGAGAAGCTTGTTATATGGAAAACCCTTACTAAGTCCCTCGATGAGTACGAGGTAAGCGCCCCCCACGTAACGGCTGCTAAGAGGATGATTAGCGCGGGGTTCAAGGTAGAGAAAGGGGATAAGGTAGGCTACGTAGTAACCAAGGGGGCCGGTCCTATATCCTCCCGAGCAGTACCTTACTTCATGGCTAGGCCGGAGGATATCGACGTAGACTACTATGTAAAGCACCAGGTAATACCGGCAGCTCTCAGGATCTTAGAGTACTTCGGTGTAAGCGAGAAGCAGCTAGAGGTAGCCTCAAGAGCCGGTAAAACTCTCTTTGATTTTAGGAGTACCTAGGGACCGCTTAACACAGTGTCCATTTAGCTTACTTT
>CAYTXX010000023.1:0-15830 GCA_964442165.1 uncultured Desulfurococcaceae archaeon
CCGAGCCTCCAGGAGCTGTTGAGGTACTTACCTAGGTAGCTGTACCACTTCAGCTTAACCTCAACCCAGCGGTCGCTTAGGACAGCTACTCTAAGCGTTTTCGCGTTGAAGTCTACCTTGTAGTCGTACGTGCTAATCCTAGCTGTTAGCTTTTTGAGAACTAGCTTTGAGCCCCTATTCTTCTTAGTTGCCTCCACAATTTCTCTTGCTCTCTCGTATATCTCTGATACGTGGTGTGCTCTGAAGCCCAGTGTTCTCAGCTTGCTGTAGAACATTGCGTGAAGCTTCTTTTTCGAAGGCGTCTTGTCTAGCTCCCATACCTCGTTTATGACTAGCTGTACTGCATCCCTGTATGCCTTAAGGAACTCGATAGGAGACCCTCACCTCCCTCGGGGGCAACCGCCTCAGCCTTAGCGGTTGCTTTAACCCTCATCGGGAGGTTCATGGGACGCCACACTAATTATTCTTTGCTAGCAATGTCTATAATATTTTCTAGCTTTTATAGACTTGGTGGTTTCATGGTGGAGGTATACATGTTCAAAGCAACTGTGTCTAAGTACTCTGGAGACAGAATAGCTCTCTACCCACCAAAGGAGTACCAGGATCAGGAAGCACCACGGGAGGAGAGTTAAGGTCTTAGTGGTAGTGGAGAGCGAGTAATGTATTTACAGCTACCTACAGGAATTGCAAGCAGCTTCAACTATCGTAGACTCTGTCGCGGCTCTACGCTTAGAACTCAGGCTTAACCTCTAAAGGGCACCGCGTCTGATCGAGGAGATTTCATAAAAGCTTAAATAGAAGTTTCTAATGTTAATCTAATGGGTGCTACAAAGGGTGGCGTACGGTATACCTGTCTTAGTGCTAAAGGAGGGTACTAGTAGGACGTATGGTCGTGAAGCACTTAGAAACAACATCCTAGCTGCTAGAGCTCTAGCTGAGGTACTGAGGACTTCCCTGGGGCCTAAGGGTTTGGATAAGATGCTTGTAGATAGCTTCGGAGATATAACCGTAACTAACGATGGAGCAACGATAGTTAAAGAGATGGAGGTTCAGCACCCAGCTGCTAAGCTCCTGGTTGAAACAGCCAAGGCTGTCGATGCTGAGGTTGGCGATGGGACCACGACTGCGGTAGTACTAGCTGGAGCTCTACTTGCTAAAGCTGAGGCCCTCCTAGATCAGAACATCCACCCAACTATTATCATAGAGGGGTATAAGAAGGCGGCCGAGAAAGCCGTAGAAATTATGGAGGAAATAGCTGATAGCATAAACATAAGCCTGGAGACCCCGGAGGACATCGAGAGGTCCAGACCTGTACTAAGGGAGCTAGCATACGCTGCTCTAGCGAGTAAGTACATAGCCTCTCCGGATGTGATAGATCACTTCATAGAACTGGTAATGGAGGCTGTAGTAACCGTAGCCGAGAGGAGACCGGAGGGAGGTTACCTTGTTAGGTCAGATAACATCAAGGTAGAGAAGAAGAAGGGGGCTTCCCTAGCTGAGAGCAGGTTAGTTAAGGGTATAGTCCTAGATAAGGAGGTAGTGCACCCAGGCATGCCTAGGAGGGTTGAGAAGGCTAAGATAGCTCTACTGGACACCCCGCTCGAAATAGAGAAACCAGATATAACGGCTAAGATAAACATCACTTCACCCGACCAGATAAAGAGGTTCCTAGATGAGGAGACCAGGCTCCTAAAGGAGATGGTGGATAAGGTAGTGTCTGTAGGGGCTAACGTTGTTATATGTCAGAAGGGTATTGATGACGTAGCTCAGCACTTCCTAGCTAAGAAGGGTATACTAGCTGTTAGGAGGGTTAAGAGGTCCGACATGGAGAAGCTAGAGAGAGCTACCGGAGGTAGGATAATAACGAGTATTAGGGACCTTACCGAAAAAGATCTAGGCTATGCCGAGCTGGTGGAGGAGAGGAGGGTAGGTAACGATAAGATGGTATTCGTAGAGGGATGTAAGAACCCGAAGGCAGTAACTATACTAGTACGTGGAGCCAACGATATGCTACTAGATGACGCTGAGAGATCTTTAAACGACGCGATTAACGCCCTTAGAAACGCTCTAAAAGAACCTAAGGTACTACCGGGAGGTGGTGCTCCTGAGGTTGAGGTAGCACTTAGGCTAAGGAAGTGGGCTGAGACCGTAGGCGGTAAGGAGCAGCTAGCAGTACTAGCCTTCGCTGAAGCCTTGGAGGAGATCCCGGTAATACTGGCTAGGAGCGCTGGTATGGATCCTCTGGAGGCTCTAATGAAGCTCAGGAAGCTACACGCATCAGGGAACAAGTACGCTGGAATAGATGTCCTTGAAGGTAAGGTCGAGGAGGACATGAGGAAGCTAAAGGTACTAGACCCGCTCACGGTTAAGAAGCAGATCATAAGAGCTGCGACGGAGGCTGCAACAGCTATACTAAAGGTTGACGATCTAATAGCAGCATCACCGCTTAAGAAGGAGGGTAAGGAGAGGAAGGGCGAGGAGGAGGAAGGCGAAGGTAGGGGCATAAGTAGGCCGGAGCTAGACTAGTACTTGGTTACAAAGATTTCCCTCAGGTAGAGCTCAAAAGCTTTTCGGATCGGTTTATTCTCTCTTTAAGCTATGGTTGCGAGCTTTAACCCTTAGAGCACGCAGTTAGTGAGAACCTTATAAGGTGGGTAAGGTTTCAGTAACGGTATGGAGAACCTCGTTGAGGTAGTCGAGGGTAAGATACGGCTACTAGTGTACAACCTAGAGAGGTTTAGGAGGCCTGACGGTGTATACGAACCAGCTTGGGCGCCTGTCTTCTATAACCCTCAGATGATCATAAACAGAGATTATAGCGTCTTAAGTCTAGCAACTCTAGGTCTCAGCAGAGCTGTAGTTGTTGATGCTCTAGCCGGTTCTGGCGTGAGAGCTTTAAGGTACTGCGCTGAGGTAGTAGGCATTGAGAGGTGCCTAGCTAACGATATAGACTCGGGAGCCTACGACCTTATCAGGAGGAACATAGAGCTCAATGCACTATCTGAAAGGGTTAAAGCACTTAACGAGGACGCTAACGTACTTCTCTATAAGCTTAAGCTCTCGCGGGAGAGGTTAGACTTCATAGATATAGACCCTTATGGGTCGCCATCACCCTTTGCTAGGTCAGCTACGTGGGCTGTAGCTAGAGGAGGTTACATCGGGCTAACGGCTACGGACCTCGCGGCTCTGTCTGGTAGTAGACCGTGGGCTGGTAGTAGGAGGTATTGGACCTCGCTAACTGCTACTGACGTACCTAAGGTAGTAGCCCTCAGGGTACTGCTGGGCTACGCAGCTCGCGTAGCAGCAGAGCTCGATAGGTATATAGAGCCTCTATTCTACATAGTAGGCAGGTACTTCGTGAGGGTACTCTACAGGGTCCGTAAAGGGGCTTCAGCTGCGGATGCTATGCTAGCTAAGGATATTGGCTACTTCAGGTACTGCAGCTCCTGCGGCTTTAGAGACTTCGTTTGGGAGATTGAGAGCTTAACTTGCCCGAACTGCGGTACTAGGGTTAAGTACGTGGGTCCCCTGTGGATTGGTAGTACCCTGTGCGGTGAGCTTGTAGCTAAGGCTAGGGAGCTACTACCTAGGGACTACTCCTACTTGCAGACCTATAGGGAGCTACTGAAGGTTCTCGAGTTTCAGATAGCTGAAGCGGAGATTTGCCCGCAGATACCCTACGACGTAGTCCACCTATCGAGTAGGTTAAGGGTTAGCGCTCCAAAGGTCTCCCAGGTAGTGGAGTGCCTCAAGTCTCTCGGGTACCGCAGTAGTAGGTATTATGGGATGTCGACAGCTATATGTAGCGACGCACCATACAGAGATGTAGTTAGCTGCATTAAGGAGTCTCCTTAGCGGGTCCCAGAAGAATCTCGGGGGAAGTGCTTATAACCTCTCAGTAAAAATGCTTCAGTAGCTGGGGTGGGTATTGAGCACCAGAAGTGAGAAGGTAAGTCATAAGATTCTGGAGCACGAGCTCGTTCCAAAGCACGAGCTCTTAAGTAAGGAGGAGGCAGTGAGAGTACTGAGGGAGCTTGGCGTGCGCCCAGAGCAGCTACCTTGGATAAGAGCGTCGGATCCTGTGGCTAGGTTACTAGGGGCTAAGCCTGGAGACATAATAAGGGTAGTAAGGAAGTCCCCGACAGCAGGGGTCTCTATAGCTTATAGGTTTGTAGTAGTAGGGTAGTGGGTATGAGTATCGCGAGCTACCTAACCCCGAGTGTTAGGTGGAAACTATTCGAGGAGTACGCACGTAGTGTAGGGTTGGTCCGCCATCACATAGATTCCTTTAACACATTCGTCGAGCGCGGTATTAAGGAGATAGTTAGAAGCCTTGGGGTTATCGAGATCCCCGTGAAGGAGGCTGAGGAGGGTAAGGTAACTATAGAGTTCGTTGATGTCTACATAGGTACTCCGAAGTTCCACGAGGTTGAGGGGCACGTAGTCGATATAACGCCAATGATAGCCAGGCTCCGCAATCTAACCTACAGCTCTCAGATTACAGCTAAGGTAGTAGTTAAGAGAGGTGATAGCGTAGTTTACGAAGATGATGTACCAATAGGACATCTCCCAGTAATGGTTAGGTCCAAGATAGACCCTACATCTAATATGAGTAGGGAGGAGCTTGTAAGCATAGGTGAGGATTGGAGAGACCCCGGAGGCTACTTCATAATTAACGGTTCGGAGAGGGTTATAGTAGCTCAGGAGGATCTAGCGCCTAACAGGGTGTTCGTAGAGAAGGCTGAGACCGGGGCGAACATAACACACTCGGCTAAGATGATATCGGTCTCAGCAGGACTTAGGGTCCCAACCATAGTCGATAGACAGAAGGACGGTACGCTGGTTATCAACTTCCCAGCTCTCCTAGCTAAAGTACCCGTCGTAGTGGTGATGAAGGCCCTAGGGCTGGTCACAGATAAGGAGATAGCTTACGCAGTATCCCACGACCCTGAGATACAGCAAGAGCTCTTGCCATCTCTTCTCCAGGCACAGGAAATAAGGACCAAGGAGGATGCCCTAGACTACATAGGAGCTAGGATCGCAGCTGGTCAGGTAGCTGAGGCTAGGAGGAAGAGAGCTGAGGAGGTACTGGATAGGTACCTCTTCCCACACTTAGGGACAGATCCTTCACCAACTACGAGACTTAGGAAGGCCCTCTACCTAGGGCAGATGGTGTGTAGACTCATAGAGCTAGTCCTCGGTAGGCGGGAGCCAGATGATAGGGATCACTATGGTAATAGAAGGCTTAGACTAGCTGGAGACCTCCTAGCGCAGCTCTTCAGGGTGGCTTTTAGGCAGTACGTAGAGGAGCTTCGAAGCTCCCTTGAGAGAACTACGATAAGGCTTGGACGTATAAACATTAGGGCACTTGTAAGGCCCGACATAGTTGCTGAGAGGGTTAGGCATGCTCTCGCTACAGGTAACTGGGTTGGCGGTAAGACCGGAGTTAGCCAGATGCTCGATAGAACTAACTGGATCTCTACGCTAAGCCACCTCAGAAGGACGGTATCTCCTCTAAGTAGGGGGCAGCCGCACTTTGAAGCTAGAGATGTACATGGAACTCAGTTTGGACGTATATGCTTGTTCGAAACTCCCGAAGGACCTAACTGTGGTTTAGTTAAGAACCTAGCCCTCTACGTAAAGATCTCGACAGGCTCGAACCCCGAGGAGGTTCTAGCGGTACTTAAGAAGCTAGGCATAATCCCTGTTGAGGAGATATTTAGAAGACTTATTGACGGTGACGAGGAGCTCTCGAAGAGCTTAGGTAGCTACGCTAAGGTATTCCTCAACGGAACTCTAGTCGGCTACTACCCAGGTAGTGCTGAATCCCTAGCAAGAGCCTTCATCCACCTAAGGAGAAAAGGAAGGCTTAACTACGAAACCAACGTTAAGTACGTCCAAACCGAGTACCTAAACGAGGTCTTCATAAACACTGACGAAGGAAGGGCTCTTAGACCTCTAATAGTCGTGGAGGGAGGTAAACCGCGCTTAACCAAGGAGATCGTTGAGGAGTACCTCTCAGGTAAGCTAACTTTCGAGGACCTAGTTAAGCGTGGAGTTATAGAGTACATAGACCCGGATGAGGAGGAGAACTGCTACATAGCCTTAGACCCGGAGGATCTTACCCCAGAGCACACTCACCTCGAGCTCTGGCCGGCCGCTATAGTAGGTGTAGCTGCGGCAACCATACCGTACCTAGAGTACAACCAATCCCCGAGAAACACCTATCAGGCCGCCATGGCTAAGCAGGCGCTAGGTCTCTACGCTGCGAATTTCAACCTGAGGTTCGATAGCCGGGCACACGTACTCCACTACCCCCAAAAACCTATAGTCCAGACAAGGTTTCTAGACTTAATAGAGTTTAACAATAGGCCAGCAGGTCAGAACTTCATTGTTGCGGTGCTATCCTACACCGGCTACAACATGGAGGACGCGGTTATCCTGAATAGGTCATCGGTTGAGAGGGGGCTTGCTCGGAGTACGTTCTACAGGGAGTACAGCACTGAGGAGCTTAGGTACGCTGGAGGTCAGATGGATAGGATAGAGGTACCGGAGCCTTCAGTTAGAGGGTATAGAGGTAGGGAGAACTACGCACTACTAGATGAGGATGGGCTAGTAGCTCCCGAGACTAGGGTTTCCTCAGGTAACGTACTTATAGGTAAGACGTCGCCCCCGAGGTTCATGGAGGAGTACAGGGAGCTAGGTATAGTTAGTACAACTAGAAGGGATACCTCGATAACGCTAAGGCACGGTGATAGGGGTGTAGTAGATTCGGTACTGATCATGGTATCGGCAGATGGGAATAAGCTAGTGAGGGTTAGGGTACGGGACCTACGCGTACCTGAAATCGGAGATAAGTTCGCTTCAAGGCACGGTCAGAAAGGCGTAGTTGGACTACTGCTACCTCAGTACGACATGCCGTACACTCCTGAAGGCATAACCCCGGACTTGATTGTAAACCCGCACGCGTTACCCTCGAGGATGACTGTAGGTCAGCTTATAGAGACCATAGCTGGTAAGGTCGGTGCTGTATGTGGTAAGTTCGTTGATGGTACCCCATTCTACGGTGAGAAGCCGGAGAGGCTTAAGGTGGAGCTACTGCTGAGAGGTTATCCAAGTGACGGTACCGAGCCTATGTACGACGGTAGGACAGGTGAGCTACTCTCAAACTCCGTCTTCATAGGTATAGTCTACTACCAGAGGCTCCACCATATGGTGTCCGATAAGATACACGCGAGAGCTAGAGGACCCGTTCAGCTACTTACTAGGCAGCCTACGGAGGGTAGAGCTAGGGAGGGAGGGCTCAGGTTCGGTGAAATGGAGAGGGACTGCCTAATTGGGCACGGAGCAGCGCTACTCCTGCAGGAGAGGATGCTCGAGAGCTCCGATAGGGTGATCATATATGTGTGCTCCGAGTGCGGGTTGATCGGGTGGTTCGATAGAAAGAAGGGGAGGTATGTCTGCCCTCTACACGGAGATAAGGGAAGGCTTCACCCAGTTAAGGTAAGCTACGCGTTTAAGCTACTACTGCAGGAGCTTATGTCCATGCTCATATACCCGAAGATCATACTCGGGGATAAGTACGAGATCTCTGGAGGTGGGTAGCTATGGCGGAGTCCGAGAAGGTAATACGTGGAATTAAGTTCGGGATCCTATCTCCCGACGTTATCAGGAAGATCTCGGTTACAGCAATAGTTACGCCTGAAGTCTACGATGAGAACGGCATACCTGTAGAAGGGGGCGTGATGGATCCGAGGCTAGGGGTGATCGAACCGGGGCAGAGGTGCGCTACGTGTGGTAATACCCTAGCGCAGTGCCCGGGTCACTTCGGGCACCTAGAGCTAGCTAAGCCAGTGATACACGTAGGCTTTGTTAAGCACGTACACATGCTACTGAGAACTACGTGCCACTCGTGCAATAGAGTTAAGATACCTGAGAAGGACCTAGAGAGGTACAGGGAGCTCTATAGGAAGCTTAGGGGGAGATGGTCCCAGCTAGCAAACAGCTTAGTGGAGTTCGTTAGGCAGAAAGCAGCTAAGGCTCTTGAATGCCCCCACTGCGGAGCTAGGCAGTATAAGATAATCCTAGAGAAGCCGGCTACCTTCATAGAGGAGGGAGGTAGGGGCAAGCTCTACCCGGACGTAATAAAGCAGTGGCTTAGTAACATACCGAGCGCAGACCTAGAGGTCCTTGGGCTTGACCCGGAGGTAGCTAGACCTGAGTGGATGATAATAAACGTCCTCCCGATACCGCCGATAGCTGTTAGACCCTCCATAGTCCTGGAGACGGGTATGAGAGCTGAGGACGACCTAACGCATAAGCTAGTCGACATAATAAGGACTAACGAGAAGCTCAAGGAGGCCATAAACTCAGGCGCTCCGGAGATAATAGTGGAGGACCTATGGGAGCTTCTCCAGTACCACGTAATGACCTACGTAGATAACGAGCTTCCCGGTATCCCACCAGCTAAGAGAAGGTCTGGGATGCCCCTTAAGACCCTAGCTCAGAGGCTTAGGGGTAAGGAGGGTAGGTTTAGAGGAAACCTATCCGGTAAGAGAGTAGACTTCTCAGCAAGAACCGTTATAAGTCCCGACCCCAACCTTGACATAAACGAAGTTGGAGTCCCCTACGAGGTAGCCATGACCCTCACAGTACCCGAGTACGTAACCTCCTGGAACTTAGATAAGATGAGGGAGTACGTACTTAACGGACCATACAAGTGGCCTGGAGCTAACTACGTAATAGACCCAAGCGGTAGGAGGCTAGACCTAAGGTACGTTAAGGACCTAAAGGCTCTTGCAGAGAGCCTTAAGCCGGGCTACATAGTTGAGAGGCACCTAGTTAATGGGGACATAGTGCTCTTCAATAGGCAGCCGTCACTACATAAGATGTCCATAATGGCCCATAAAGTTAGGGTTCTACCGGGTAAGACCTTCCGCTTACACCTAGCTGTATGCCCTCCGTATAACGCTGACTTTGATGGGGACGAGATGAACCTACACGTACCTCAGACCCTAGAGGCTAGGGCGGAGGCTGAGGAGCTACTGCTGGTGGAGAAGCACATACTGAGCCCGAGATATGGAGGTCCTATAATTGGAGGTATACAGGATTACATAAGTGGAGGCTACATGCTAACCCTTAAGTCAACGATACTCACTAAGGAGCAGGTAGCAGACCTTCTGGCAACCATAGACTACTCCGGCGAGATCCCGGAGCCCGCGATTCTCTCTCCAGTAGAGGCGTGGTCGGGGAAGCAGATCCTGAGTTTACTCCTACCTGAGGACTTCAACTTCATGGGGGAGACGAAGCTATCCTCTGGTAACCTGAAGTGCACCTCTGAGGAGTGCTTCTGGGATACCTTCCTCGTAGTTAAGAAGGGTAAGGTACTGGAGGGGGTAGTGGATAAGACTGTTATAGGGTCGCAGCAGCCAAGATCCCTCATGCACTACATCATAATGGAGTACGGTGAGAGATTCGGAGCTGAGTTTATGAACAAGGCGTTCAAGCTATTCCTCAGGTATATAGAGATGGTCGGCTTTACCATGACCTTAGACAACGTAGAGCTAAGTGAGAGAGCTCTCACCGAAGCTAGCGAGTTCGTGCAGAACTCGTACAGAGAGATTGGGAAGCTCATAGAGTTGTACAACTCAGGTCAGCTAGAACCGGTACCTGGTAGGACCTTAGCGGAAACCCTAGAGATTAGGATACTGGACGTACTGGCTAAAGCTAGGGATGAGGGAGGCTCCACGGCATTGAAATACATGAGCCTCACCAACCCGGTGTACGTTATGGCTAGGACCGGTGCTAGGGGTAGTAACCTCAATATAATCCAGATGGCGGTACTCCTCGGGCAGCAGTCAGTAAGAGGGGAAAGGATATGGAGAGGCTATAGAGGTAGGGTACTAGCTCACTTCAAGTACGGCGACCTAAGCCCTAAGGCGAGAGGCTTCGTAGAGAGCTCCTTCCGTAAAGGGCTTACACCTCTAGAGGTGTTCTTCCACGCTGCGGGAGGGCGTGAAGGTCTTGTAGATACAGCTGTTAGAACATCTCAGAGCGGGTACATGCAGAGGAGGCTGATAAACGCCCTCCAGGATCTCTACGTAGATTACGACCTAACCGTTAGAAGTACTTACGGAGAGCTTGTTCAGTTCAAGTACGGAGAGGACGGTGTAGACCCGAAGAAGAGTTCCTTCGGTAAGGCTATCGATATAGACAGAATAATAGTTAAACACATTGGATGGAGGATGGCCCCATGAGCGGGAAATCCCGGGCTAAGAGCGGATCTAAGAGGAGGAAGGTAGAGGAGAGGAAGCCTAGCGAAGAAGTAGAGAGGGTTAGGAAGGCCGTCCTAGAGCCTGGAGAGCTTGTAGATAGGCTTATAGGGGAGCTCCACCTACGTGAGAAGCTACCTGAAGTGCTAGTGGGGAAAGTTAGGGGCATCGTACTTGGTAAGTACGCTACTAGCCCTGAGGAAGAGGCGATGAGGCGTGAGCTAGAGAGCTTAGCTAACCTCGCTGAGAGGGTCTACAGCATCGTAAGGCCTATTGAGGGGAGGGTTCCGAGGGCTATATTCGAGGAGACCCTGGTTAAGGTAGTGGACGCGGTAGTTAGGTTCTCGCTAACCGATGAGGAGATAGCTAGGATTAGGGATGATGTAGAGTCCACCTACTTAAAGGCTATAGTAGAGCCCGGAGAGCCTGTTGGAACTGTAGCTGCGCAGTCTATAGGTGAGCCGAGTACCCAGATGACCTTAAGGACATTCCACTTCGCAGGAGTTAGAGAGCTTAACGTAACCCTAGGGCTTCCGAGGCTTATAGAGCTAGTCGATGCTAAGAGGAAGCCTGAGACTCCCATCATGGAGATATACCTCAGGGGCGAGTATAAGTACGATCTTAGTACAGCTTTAAACCTAGCTAGGAAGCTTGAGTACACTACTTTAGAAAACGTTGCTGCAGCTGCAGATGTAGACCTAGCTACCGAGAGCATAGTCATTAGGCTGGATAGGGAGATGCTCGAGGATAAGGGTCTTACTGCGGATGACGTAGTCTCAGCTCTCTCAAAGCATAGGGTTCTTGCAGGGAGGGTAAGGGTTGAGGAGTCAGAGCCGGAGTTCCCAACTATCGTAGTGGAGGTACCTAAAGCATATGTACACATAACCAAGATCCTGAAGTTCAGAGAGAGATTGCTGAAAGTTAAGCTAAAGGGGATTAAGGGAATAAAGAAGGTCATACTACAGAGAAGGCTTGAGCCATCCACCGGTAAGTACGAGTACGTACTACTAACGGAGGGCTCAAACCTAGCTGAGGTTCTAGCACTACCTCAGGTAGACCACGTAAAGACTAGGACTAACGATATACATGAGATAGAGAGGGTCCTCGGGATAGAGGCCGCTCGCTATGCCTTAATAACGGAGATAATGAATACCCTCAGGGAGCAGGGTCTGGAGGTTGACGTAAGGCACGTAATGCTTGTTGCAGACCTAATGACGTGGACAGGCGTTGTTAGACAGATAGGTCGGCACGGTGTAGTAGGAGAGAAGAGAAGCGTCCTAGCTAGGGCAGCCTTTGAGGTAACTACTAAGCAGCTTTTCGATGCCAGCGCTGCTGGAGAGCTGGATACCCTTAAGGGAGTTGCGGAGAACATAGTTGTCGGACAGCTAATACCGTTTGGTACAGCTATGGTAGAGCTTAAAACTAGCCCTCAACTATTAGCTAAGGGTGGGACACCGAGTGAGTGAAGCTCAGAGATCAGAGCTAGAGAGGGAGATAAAGAACCTTATGAGGACCGGTAAGTTCATACTCGGTACGAGAAAGAGCTTAAAGGCACTACTCCTAGGTAGAGCTAAAGCTGTTGTAGTAGCCGATAAGATACTACCGGCTATAGAGGCCGATGTGGTGCACTACGCTAGGCTAGGCGGTGTACTCGTGATAAAGTTTCCTGGAACTAGTTACGAGCTAGGCCTAGCTTGCGGTAGGCAGCACCCTGTATCTGTAATAGCTATACTAGACTTCGGTGAATCGAGGCTGAGTGAGGTGGGGAGGTCTGTCTGAGATAAAGCTTAGTAACGAAGAGCTTAGGTACATGGCTCTCTTCAGCGATATAACCGGGACTGATGTTAAGGACTGCATAATAGATCCAGAGGGCGGGACCATAGTCTTCATAGTACCCCCAGGTAAAGCCGGTTTAGCCATAGGTAGTAGAGGTGTTAACGTTAAGAGGCTCTCTAAGATACTTGGTAAGAGGATTGAGGTAGTGGAGTGGGCAGATAACCTAGAAGACTTCGTTAAAAACCTCTTCCTCCCAGCTAGAGTCCTGGGGACGAGCTTGATGAAACTTAAGGACGGTAGAAAGGTTCTGTACGTTAGGGTTAACCCAGAGGACAAGGGCCTAGCTATAGGTAAGGGAGGTAAGAACGTTAACAAGGCTAGGACCATACTGAAGAGGTACTTCGACATAGACGTAGTCTCAATAATCTAGGGTAGAGCTTATAAGTCTAGAGCAAGCTGTGTCTATGAGGTGGAGGAATGCCGGGGTCTAAAGCTCCTAAGGGGCTCTACGCAGCTAGGAAGCTTAGGCTAAAGAGGCTTAAGTTTAGGTGGTCGCAGAGAGACTTTAGAGTAAGGATGCTCCGCTTGAAGGAGAAATACGACCCGCTGGAGGGGGCTCCGATGGCGCGTGGTATAGTCATAGAGAAGGTCGGTATAGAGTCTAGACAGCCGAACTCCGCTCTCAGGAAGTGCGTACGCGTTCAGCTCGTTAAGAACGGTAAGGTAGTTACAGCTTTCGTACCCTGGGATGGCGGTATAACATTCATAGATGAGCACGACGAGGTAATAATAGAGGGTATTGGAGGGACTAGAGGTAGGTCTATGGGAGACTTACCCGGGGTTAGGTATAAGGTCGTAGCTGTTAACGGGGTCTCACTTAAGGAGCTACTCCTGGGTAGGAAGCAAAAGCCCTTGAGGTAAGAGGTTCAGCAACGTTTGAAAGCGGTAGTAGTAACGCATACAGACCTCGATGGAACGGCTTCGGCAGCGGTACTCCTTAGGTACCTAGGGCACGTCGACAAGTTCCTCTTTATCCAGCCAAATAATCTCGTAAGAGCTATATCCAGCATTAACTGCGGTAGCGGGTGCTCTATATACGTATGTGACCTTAGTCCGAATAGCAGTAACTACACAGCTCTAGTAACGTCTCTTCATAGGTTAGTAGAAAGAGGGGCTAGCGTGTGGTGGTTCGACCACCATGTATGGGACGACCACTGGCTTTCTGAACTTAGGGGGATCGGTGTTAAGCTCTTCGTAGATAGGTCCACCTGTGCTACTGGTGTAGTAATAAAGTACCTAGGAGTAGCTGACGAAGTCTCAGTTAAGCTAGCTAGAGCTGCGTGCTCTCTGGATCTGTGGGTTTTCGATGACTGGTTAGGTAACTTTCTAGCCCGCTACATCGGGTTTAGTAAGAGCTCTAATTGGAGGAGGAGGGCTGTTGGGAAGCTCTCCTCGGGGGAGCTCCTCGACGGGGACGTCCTGAGGGTAGTTGAGGAGAGCGTGGATAGGGAGCTTAAGATACTCTCGGAGGTCCTAAGGAAGAGTAAGGTTAGAGAGGTCTGCGGAGGTATTCGAATAGCATATTACTACAAGTCCGTTAAGGACCACGTAACCTCCTACATAGCCTCCCTACAGATGTCTAGGTTCTCAGCTGATGTAGCATTAATCTGCAGAAAGGGATCCGCCAGCTTGAGGAGTAGAGGCTCAGTAAATGTGCGTGAGATAGCTAAGAAGCTAGGAGGTGGAGGTCACGAGTACGCAGCGGGGTTCCCCATTAGACCTAGACTTCTCCACAGGCTCCTCCTGTACCTAGGTATAACCAATCCCTATACCGAATGGTGCGTATCCAAGGTAGAGAAAGCCCTATGCGGTGGGGAGGGTTCCAGCTGAAGACCCTTAGCTTTAAGTATGTAGGTGTGGATAGTATAGGCCATTCCATCACTCCAATACTTCTCGTAAACTGAGAGCAAAACCTCGAGTAAGTTCAAGGAGCTGTGAGCTACCTAAGGAGATCTTAATCCCCGAAGCGATGATTGCTGCGAGACCCTACACCTAAGGTCCTCGCTAAATTCCCGCAGCTGAAGACCCTACTTATAGAGTTCTAGAGGATGTACTGGTGGCTGTTTCGTAGCTGGTTACCGTATAGGGTTTATAAGCTTTCCTTACTTACTAGTACCCGCCTAGGTGGGCTAAGCGTAGGTGGGAGCCTCGTGCTGTTAAGCTCGATAGCTACCTAAGACCATATACCGGTAGTTCATGGGGTGTGGACGAGGTGGACGACCCTTGAATGCGACCATGAGTAAACACGAAGTAATAGGGATGAACATTGAGGGTTAGACTGTGGGAGCCACGAACTCTACTACCGCTAGCCGAAGCGATGGTAAGTTAGGTAGGGTCTCCGGATTAGATCTCTCGGCTGAAAGCTATAACTGTAGCGGCTACGCAGTTATAGATCCCCAGGCGGTGCGTCTTACTAGGCTTGAATGTCTCTATAGCGATGAGCAGATCGTCTCAGCCATACTTGCTGACTCGGTAGTCCTAGTTAGCGTTGACGCACCCCTGGTCGAGGTACCCCGCTTTAGGGAGGTTGATAGGGTAGCAATAGGCAAGGGGTTTAGGGTCATGTCACCAACTTTTAAGCACATGAGGAAACTTACTGAAAGAGCATGGAAGCTGTATAAGGAGCTACTAATAGCTGGAGTACAGGTAATCGAGACCCACCCAAGGAGTGCTCTCAAGAGTTCGGGAGTCGGTGATGTAGTAAGTCTAGCATCTACCGTAGGAGTGGACCTAGGACAGTTAGGTAGTAGGTTAGTGAGGAAGGACCTGGCAGATGCCTTAGTGGCTGCTATAGTAGCACTATGTTACCTTAGAGGGGATTGCATAGACTTCATAGAGGCTAGTGATGGCATCATATACATACTGAAAAAGCTAAGAGCTTAGCTCACTCTGAAGAGGAGGTAACTTACTAACTACTTACTGCCCTTTCTACCCTTCCTCTCCTTCCCTCCGCCTTTAGATTGCTCCTTAGACTGCTTCTCCGTTTTCTCGCTCTTCTCCCCACCTATACCCATAAATAGAGTAGTCCTTTGCCTACCTCCCATACTAGGGCACCACGAACCAGAGGCTTTCTAAGCTTAAAAAGTAGGTAAGCTACTTATAGAGCGGATGATGATAAAGCCGAGTACCGACCATGAGGTATCTCCCGAAGTCTGACATAAGGTCTTAACTTGAAATATCCGAACCTTCCCACAACCGATAGGCCCCTACTACTCAGAACGCCGGTACCCAGACTTCAAGCAGTCTGGAAGTTGTTAGCTGTTAGACCGAACTATGAGTAGATACTCCGTAGACCAGGTTACACATCGTTAGACCAGCTCCATCCGCGACACACCTGATTTTCTGGTACGCGGGAGCAAGTAACTTATTAAGCTCTAGAAAGGTTAGTTAGAAGGAAGCTATGGTAAGGGGTTCACCATCTACTCAAGCAGCAGCCATACTGGAGATAGCCGCTAAGCTCGGGGGTGTGGTGTCGGGGGAGACTCTCTATGCTGAGTTGAGAAAATTAAGCGATATCTCCTTCGGCGAGTTCTTAAGGTTACTAATGGTACTAGAGCTTAGAGGGCTTGTAAGAGTGACAACAGCCTCCGAGAGTAGGTTCTTTATTCACCTTACTGAGAGAGCCATAAAGATACTTACTACTAGAGAGCTACCTGAAGAAGAGTAGCATTGGTAGTACCTAGCAAGGGAACTCCGCGACCAAGTGCCTTTTGGTGCTGTTTT
>CAYTXX010000024.1:0-15301 GCA_964442165.1 uncultured Desulfurococcaceae archaeon
CCTGTACTCAACTCCTAGAATACCTTCCTTCTCTTTGTACCTAATTATATCGTAGTATATGACCTTCATTCCGAAGCCTAGGACCCCTATCTTGGCTACGCGTGTTCCTATCCTACCGAGCCCTACTATACCAAGTACCTTACCCTTAAGCTCAGTACCGAGCATCATCTTAGGGTGCCAAGCTGTTCTAGTCCTATACCACTCACCCCACCTCACAAAGACGTCGGACTCCACGATCCTTCTAGCTGTAGCTAGGATTAGAGCCCATGTTAGCTCAGCAGTAGACTCTGTTAGTACTCCAGGGGTGTTTGTTACGTATATTCCTAATCTTGTTGCACACTCTATGTCTACGTTATCAAAGCCTACTGCATACTGTGCTACTATTCTTAGCTTAGGTGCGTTTGATAGTAAGTTACAGTCAATCTTATCAGTAAGTAGTGATACTAATGCATCTACCTGCTTAACTCTCTCTAAGAGTACTTCATAAGGTGGGTGGTGATACCTATCCCAAACCTCAACATCAAAGTACTGAGAAAGCTTAGCAATAACATCATCAAATAGCTCCCTAGTTACAAACAGCTTAGGCTTCAAGCAGAGCCACCTTGAAAGTCTTACGCTAGAGGTTATAAACCTCTTCAGACCCGAGCCCTTAGTACAGTAATAGAAAACGTTTTTATTGTACCCCAGGAGGTGTTTTTGGCGGTGTAGCGTGCAGGTACCTACCCTCAGCTTCAAGCCTATAGTGGGCGAGCTTCTCGGTGAGGCGGCCTTCGTCTACATAGCTAAGGCTAGGGAGCTGGAGAGAGCTGGTCATAGAGTTATAAGCTTCGGCGTAGGTCAGCCGGATATACCGACCTTCCAGCACATAGTAGAGGCTGCTAAGAGGTCTCTGGATGAGAGGTTTACAGGGTACACCGAGACACCCGGTATAAGGGAGCTACGTGAGGCTATAGTAGAGTACCTAAACAGTAGGTACGGAGCTGATGTAAAGCCTAGCGAGGTGATAGTAACCCCTGGAGCTAAGGGCGCCATATTCCTAGCTCTAGCAGCATACCTAGGCCCAGGTGATGAGGTCATAGTCCCAGAGCCCTCATACCCTGCGTACCCCGAGGTAGCTAGGTTCCTAGGTGCTAGACCTGTCTACGTACCGCTTAAGTGGTTAGGGCCATTGGGAGGCTTTGTACTGGACGTTGAGGCTATAGAGGCAGCTATTACACCTAGGACTAAGGCTATAGTAGTAAACAACCCGCATAACCCGACAGGTGCTCTCTTCGCACCATCTCAAGTGGATAGGATATACGAAATAGCTAGGGAGCGTAGGTTAATGCTACTCGTGGATGAGATATACGATAACTTCATCTACGATAACCAACCGTTTAAGTCCTTCCTAACGTTTAGCGATTGGAGAGACTACGTACTCTACGTAAACGGGTTCTCCAAGACCTTCTCCATGACCGGCTGGCGCCTAGGCTACCTAGTAATTAGGGAGGAAGTTGCTGCGAAGCTAACTAGGCTAGCTGTTAACGTATGGTCTTGTCCAGTCTCCTTCGCTCAGAAGGCGGCTATAGAGGCTATTAGAGGACCTTGGGAACCCGTTAGAGAGATGATAAGCCTCTTCCAGCAGAGGAGGGACCTAATAGTCAGGAAGCTAAGGGAGGTTAGAGGGTTTGAGGTCTGGCCAAGTACAGGTGCCTTCTACGTATTCCCAAGGGTTGGTAGGGTTCTAGAGGAGGTTGGGGTCTCGGTAGAGGATTTCGTTGAGAGGCTACTCTATAGTAAGTACGTAGTTACACTACCCGGAACGGTATTTCCGGATAAAGCCGGCCGGGAGTTCATAAGGTTAAGCTTCGCTGTAGACTCCAAGCTTATTGAGGAGGGGGTGGAGAGGATAAAGAGCTTCGTGGAGTCCCTCTACGCTAGGTAGCTGTTTTAAGCTCTCACACTATAACTCCCCTAGGTGATGAGGAAGAGTCGAGGCGATCTATGAGCGGGTTATCCTTATCTGAGGGCGTTCCCTATCTCGTTGAAGGGGATCTACTGGAGCTCCGGGACGGTAGTATATGGGTAGTTAAGGGCTGTTGCCACAGGTTTGAAGGCTTCGTAGCCGTTCCGCGGGTTGTACTCGGTAGGAAGCTTAAGAGGTTCACGGAGATCTACGAGGTTGTCTTAAGGTACTACAGGCACTTCGTTAAGTACGTTGAAGAGATAGGTAGGGAGGTACCTGTAGTCCCACCTAGTGAGGTGCTGAGGATTTTAAGGTGGAGCGTGGAGGGGGTTAGACTTCGGTACCCTACAGTACGTGAGGTACTTGAAAAGCTGTGGGAGGTCGGCCTTAGATGCGGTGTAGCAGGTTCCTACCTAGGTGGCTACCAGAGTGGAGTATCTGACGTTGATGTGCACTGTCTAGACATACCAAGCTCCTACGAGAGATTGCGTAAACTCTACGAGATCGGGGTTTTTAACCACCTCAGCCCAGGTGAGGCCTGGAAAGAAGCTTACGAGGTTTCTGAGGGTATCGACGTAGCTAAGCACGTACAGCTACTGCAGAGTAAGCTACTCCAAGGAGTTTACAGGGAGGTTAGGTTTACCCTTAGGTTCGTAAACTGCGAAAGGATTAAACCTCTCCTAGGTCCCTACGTGGATGTAAGACCTGCGGAACTCCTAGTTAAGGTTACAGCCTCAGACTACAGAACCCCGTCGGTAATCGAGGTAGAGGTAATTAGGTCCTCTACTAGGGTACCAAGCACCCTATACCTAGTAAGCCATAGGGTTAGGTTTACAGAGATCCCCGAGGGTACCCTCATAAGTATTGAGGGGCTTGTACGTCTAGCATTAAGAGGTCTTCACTTAGTGAACCTAGACGAGTCTATAGTTAGGTGGTTACTCCCTCCCTAGTACGTGTAGGTTGCGGTACTACATTAGCTGGGTTTTGCTGGAGTATCCTCACACATCTAGACCCTCTCAGCAGAGTATAGAGGAGGGCTACTAGGTACAGGAACCCGGCAGCTGCAGCTAGGTAGTAGCCCCGTAGTAGTGCTAGTGAAGCTAAGCACGAGGTTACTAAGGCTGTAGTGTACTCCTCTAGGTACTCGGAGAGCCTCTCTACATCCTCCCCACCTTTTGGTGTTACTGGAGCTCTAAGCTTAGCTCCAGCTAACCCGAGGAGGATCCCCCTTACTACTACAGGAGTTACGGCTAGGCCTATAGCGGAGGAAGTTCCGAGAACCCTTAAAGCCTCTAGGAAGCTTAAACCTCTACTGCTGGTAGCCCTAGCAACTGAGTAGCTGTAGACTGAGGCTACGACAACTACGGGTAAAGCGCTAAGCGGGTTAAGGTCTACCTGTAGAAGTAGGGCTAGGACTGGTGCAGCTGTAGATGTAGCTAGTATAGATAGTGCGGGGATGTACTGAAGGGTGTAGAGCCTAGCTTCGAGGGACTTAAGAAGGCTTACACCTCTAAGGTACCTAAAACTGAACCTTAGACTCTCTATAGACCCGTAAGCCCACTTAAGCTGCTGTATCCTTAGAGCTCTGTAGGAGGAGGGTACGAGGACCCTTAAGATAGCTCCATCATCGTACAGTACCTTAAAGCCTCTTCCGTGGAGCTTTAGGCCTACTATCACATCGTCCTGAAGTACACCGTCCTCCCACCCTCCTACAGCTCTTAGGGAGCTTATCCTGAAGAGAGTACCAGAACCTAGAGGGAATAGGAGTAGGCCAAGCTTCTGCCTACCCCTGTAGAGGGCTTTTGCAACGAGATCTGTTGAGAGGGCCATAGCTCTAGCTATTCTAGTAGGTCTAGCCCAGTACCCTACCCAGTGGGAGACGCAGGCATCTCCTCTCTCAATACACCTAGTAAGCCTATAAAAGAAGTCCTCGGTTGGCCTGGCATCTACATCTAAGACTACTAGGTAATCTCCATCTACTAGCTTAAGAGAGTAGTTTAAGGCTGCTACACGCCCTCCAGGACCACCCCTTCTAACTATCCTAACCGGTACGGCTGTACCTACCGATTGAATAGCTTGCCGGAGCTTACTTACGTACTCCTCCTCGTCATCGGATACCACAAGTACCCTAGAGTCTAGCTCTACATTTCTTAGGACTCTATCTAGGTTGACTACCGAGTTAACCACGAGCTCTAGAGGCTCGTTCTTTACCGGGATAGCGATTGTTATGACCCCGGGCAACTTAGTCCCGGTAACCAGCTCCGGGCTCGGGGGTTGAGGACCCCTAGAGCTAGCCAGGAAGATCGTGTGAATAGATAGTACAAGGATTAGAGGGGATAGAAGCACTAGGAAAACTACATCTAGTAAGCTCAAAGCTACTCCACCCAAACCTCAGGAGGTGTACTTAACCTATTACTTACCCCCTGATAAGCGTGTACAGCTATCCTCAGAGGGGGGTCTAGCCTTGATAAGGTTTCCGGTAGAGCCTCTGCGGAAGCTCCTTGAGCAAGGTTAAAGTGGGGGCGTAGCTCCCCGCATCCAGGGAGTTCTCCAAGAGCTCCAAAGCCTTTGAGCACCGCATCTACTAGCTCGGCACCTACTGCACCCCTACTCAACTCAACCATCGTGTAGCTCTACTACCGATCGACTAAAAAGCTATTAGCGGTAGACTACGTAGCAACCTCCTTAAGCTCTAGGTGGGTGAAGCCCTTATGTTAGGAGCCTAAGAGGAGGTCCTAGTAGTACGCTTTAAGCTTTGCACAACAGCTAGTACAGCTAGGTCGTTGACGTTAGTTCCAGTCGGTCCGGTAACTATAGCTCTACCCAACCTACTGAGTAGGGTGTAGGTATCGTTTCTCTCGAGGTACTCGTAGGGGTTCAGCCCTAGGTTAAGCGCCTCATCGAAGGTCCCTCCATCACATATACCTCCAGCTGCCGGGCTATTCCCATCTACCCCGTCGGAGCCTATAGAGGCTAGTACAGAGTTCTCAAGCCCTCTAGCTGCTATGGAGTATCCTACGCAGAGCTCCTGGTTCCTCCCACCAATACCTCTTCCCCTAACCGTTACGGTGGTCTCCCCACCTAGGAGGAGCATGATGCCGCCTTCACTCAGTTCGTATTTAGATATGTGCCTAGCTAAACCCCCTAGGAACCTGCCTACCTCTCTAGCCTCACCAACCATCATCGATGTCAGTATAAGTGCTCGGTAGCCCAGAGTCTCAGCCTCTCTCCTCATCTCCTTAAGGGATATCACGTTGCTTGCAACTATTACGTTGGATACTCTCGCTAGTAGGGGGTCCCCGGGTTTTAGGGTCTCCGGCACCCTACCTTCAACTCCAGCTGATATCAGGTCCCTCACCCTATCTGGAATCCTCTCCCAGACACCCCTCCTCCTAAGTACCTCTAAAGCGTCTCTGAAGGTTGTTGTATCAGCCTCAGTAGGTCCAGATGCTATGAACTCTACGGGGTCTCCAACAACGTCCGAGATTATTAGGGAGAAGATCCTACCCGCCCTCTCGAGTATCCTCAGGAACCTACCACCCTTAACTAAGCTTAGGTGCTTACGAACGGTATTCAGCTCAACTATATCCGCACCAGCTCTCATTAGGAGGTCTGTAACTGTAGCAATATCGCTGAGGTCGAGAGGGGGGTGCGGGATCTCAAAGAGCGCGGAACCCCCACCGGATATTAGGACTAGGACTACGTCCCCCTCCTTGAGGTTTCCATCTAGGTACTCAACCATCCTTGTACTAGCTCTAAGAGTCCTCTCCCTAGGTATTGGGTGGTCCCCCACGGCCACCTCAATAGCCTTAGGTAGCTCGGGAGCCTCTCTAGTTGGGGCTATTACAACACCACCTAGTACGCGGTCTCCCAAGGAGTCCTCGCAGCCCAAAGCCATACCTATACTAGCCTTACCAAAGCCTACTACGTGAACACCCCGACCCACCTCGGTGCAGGTATCGAAGATGCAGAGACTACTACCCTGTAGGTTAAGAGCTCTCCTAACAGCTGACCTAGGGTCAGCTGCACGTAAACCTGCCTCGAGAACTCTAAGAACATCCTCATGTAGCTGGGTCTTAGCTAGCTGCTCCCAGTTCTTAATAAGCCTCACACTCACAGGGGTTCCCTCTATGAAAACGTTGGAGGTACTTATACGTACTAACACTCTCCGTTTGTCCCTAGATGCTCGCCCTCACTAGCTTATGTTCGCTGCACCTAGGGGCTTCCACCTCGCCCACGCCTCATGAGCTATCGGTGCGGGGTCGTGGGTGGCTGTCGAGCCGAACGGCACGAGGCTCCCATCTACGATTAGCCCACCTAAGGCTCGGAGCGCGGCTCCCACACTAGTGGATGAAGTAGGAGCTTGAAAACCTAACCTCCAGTCATCAACTACGTAACAGCCCACACTCCAGGACGAGGTTTCAGTTGTAGACTCGAGTTAGGCTTTAAGCGGGTATACGCGTTTTTAATAGCTCTGCGAAGACTATCTAGAGGCGATGTACTTAGCTGAGGTACTGGCAGCGCTAGTACTTACAGGTCTAAACCTAGCTACCGGGCTTATACTCAGTTCCGCAGGTACAGTAGCTTTCCCAGCTTTTCAGACTCTTGTAGCATCGGCAGTAGTAGCTCTATGTGGCTACGTAGCATCTAGGTCAGGTAGCATCCTGCTCCTACTAGCTGAAACCTCCTTCATGGCCTCTACAGCGTTACTGTCCTACCCTTGGCTTACAGCTGTCCTAGGGCTGTACGTAGTTGGGGTCGTAGCTGGGTTGGTTAAGGTTGGTAGAGGGTTGGAGCTCTACTTAGGTACTCCTAAGTACTACTACTCGATCCCGGTATCCGTAGGTGCTTCCCTCCTAGGTTCAGCTGTACTAGAGCTACTTGGGGTACGGCTGGGGGGTCCTATAGTAGCTGTAGTAAGGGAAATTCTATCCGGTAGAGGTGCTCCCACACTAGAGGTAGCTCTAGCAGCTACGGTAGTACTACTAGCCCAGGCATACCTAGCCTCACTATGCCCACAGGTATTTACAGTAGCTGCAGCCTCCTCCTTATCTCCGTTCACCCTACCGCTAATTCCAGCTCTTCACACCTTCGGGTGGGTCCTAGCTAGTGGGGGTAGGAGGTACCTGACCCTAGGTAGGGTTGTTGAGGTAGTTAGAGGTCCTCCCATATCTAGACTTGAGGTACCCTTCTGGCGGGGTGTTAACCGGAACGTAGTAGTAGTCGGTGCTTCTGGGACGGGTAAGTCTACCCTAGCTAAGGAGATAGCCTCTAGGCTCGTAGACCTAGGCATAGCTACCGTCGTCTTCGACGTCCACGGGGAGTACTGCGGTGAACTAAGAAGCTACAGGTGCTTAAACGCTGCGGAGCTATCCCTAAACATATTCAAAGCTAGTGAGGAGGGGGTTAGGCAGAGGGTAGACTTCCTAGTTGACGTTATAACGGACTTCTACGCCTTAGGGAGTCTGCAGAGGATAGCTCTCTCTAAGGCTCTGCTGGAGACCTACAAGGAGAGGGGGGAGGGCGCGGACCTTAGCCACCTACTGGACCTCGTACTAAGGGCTTCGCAGGGTGAGGTTAACCTAGGGGTATCCCAAGCTGTAGTTAAGTCTCTAGTACCGTACGTTGAGAGCCTAGTAGATGCGTTTAGGTCTGGTAGGGTACGTGTAGAGGACCTACTGGATTCCGGGGCGGTCCTAGACCTCTCGAGGCTTAGCGATGGTGTGTCCCAGATAGTAGTTGAGGTAGTACTTGAAGAGCTTTTCACTCTCTCCCAGAGGTTAGGTAAGGAGCTAGTTGTTGTTGTAGACGAGGTACATAGATTCCTAAGGAGGGGTAGAGCTCTTCAGAAGATATTTAGGGAGGGTAGAAAGTACGGTATCTCCGCAGTGGTAGTAACTCAGGATCCTCAGAGCATACCTAAGGACCTCATACTCAACTCAGCTGTAGTTGTAGCATTCGCTCTTCCGGAGGCTACTACCGCACGCTACGTAGCTAAGCTAGTAACACCTGAGAACCCTAGGTTAAGCGAGAGAATAGCCTACAAGCTAATGTCCTTGCCTCAGTTTAAAGCACTTGCAGTCGTATTTGAAAGAGGTTCATACGTAATTGAGCTAAGCACCAAAATCTCAAGAACACTCGGAAGCTGACCTCCTCTACACCCTAGGGTATTCTCAAAGCTACTGTGGACTAGCTTAGAGTAGCTGGATGGAGTATGCGGTGTGTGTTGGGGGACACCTCCTTTCCATGCTTAAAAGCCGGGCTTCTTAGTACTACGTAGGTAGGAGCATGGGTAAGGTCTACACGTCGCTGGTGAAGAGGACTGCTAGGAAACTGCTGGAGCTATATCCCGGTGAGGTTTCGGAGGACTACGCTAGGAATAAGGAGCTCGTATCGAAGTACCTAGACGTTAGGTCTAAGAAGCTTAGGAACCAGGTAGCTGGTTACTTAACTCGCTTAGTTAGGCTTTCCAAGAAGTCCGCAGCTGCTTTAGAGGAGCTGGAGGTTTCTGATGAAAGTTAGGGTACTCCTATACGGTCACCTAAGGGGCTTAGTAGGGTCTTCGGAGCTCAGCCTAGAGGTTCCCGACGGGCTTACGTTTGGGGAGTTCCTTAAGACCCTAGCCTCGAGATACAGGGGGTTTAGCGACGTCATATCAGCTCAAGGTGAGGTAAGACCTCTCTACATAGTCTTCATAAACGGTCGGGACCTCGAGCTCCTGGGAGGCTACGGCTACGTAGTAAGGGATGGAGATGTAGTAAGCTTGGTGCCCGTAAGTCATGGGGGCTCTGCGGACGCCATTGAGAGGTACCTAAGAGAGTTGAACTCGGTAAGGGTAGATGCGTGCTACATCGACAGTAGCTCAGTAGGTGAGGCGGTTAAGCAGTTAGATACTGTTGGAGAGAACTGCGTAGCTCAGGTGATCCCGGAGGAGCTCTACTACGGGAGGGGGTACGTAGCATTAGCGGCGTACCTAGCTATCCGCGCGTTTAGGCTAGGTCTAAACATCAGTAGACGTAGGTCTATAGAGTTCCTCCTATACTACTTCGGGGATAGGCAGATAGGTGAGGTTCTCACTAAGCTAAGTAGCTTTAAGTCGAGCAGGTATGTAGTGGTACTAGCCTGCGTAGAGCTCGGTGAGCTTGGAGGAGGTAGTGGGTTCGTAAAGGACCTCCTAGCTAGGTGCAGGGTAAGGCCTGAGGAACCTCTGAAACCCCCACTAGAGGCTCTTGAGAGGATGTCCGCGGGAGTACTGAAGATCCTCAGCTAGGGGCGCACCTAGAGAAAGCTTATAAGTTAGTACTAGAAGCTGAAGTTGAGTGATACCCATGTTCGAGGAGGAGTGGTGGGAAGAAGAGGAGGAATGGTGGGAGGAGGAAGAGGAGGAGTGGGAGGAGGAAGAGGAGTAGAAGGGTCAGCTGAGCTGTTTTAGTTTCATATCCACTCGTTTTGCTTACCCAGATAACTATGTTGATGTAGATGTTTATAAACTGCCACACGGAAAGAGAGTGCGCGTAGTAATCATAGCGGAGGACTAACATAAAACCACATAAACCTAGTAAAACCTGAAAAAGTTGCGAAGAGGCATAGTAAAGCTGAGTATGGGGGCTGGAGGGTGGTTCGAGTAGCTGCAGTGGAAAGGGACCTCTGTAACCCTAGGAAGTGTCAGCTAGAGTGCATTCGCTTCTGCCCTGTTAACAGGGTTGGTAAGAAGGCTATAGAGGTACCTGAGGAGCTAGGTAAGGCGAGGATCTACGAGGATGTCTGCGTCGGTTGCGGTATATGCGTTAGGAAGTGCCCGTTCCAAGCTATAAGTATAGTAAACCTACCGGATGAGCTTGAGAAGAGGTTAGTTCACAGGTACGGCCCCAACGCCTTCAAGCTCTACGGGCTCCCCATACCGCAGGAGGGGAGGGTATTAGGTATTGTAGGCAGGAATGGTATAGGTAAGACTACCGCTGCAAGGATCTTAGCTGGGGAGGTAATACCTAACCTCGGGAGGCTGGACCTAAAGCCTAGCTGGGACGAGGTCCTCAAGTTCTTTAGGGGAACGGAGCTGTACAACTACTTCTCTAAGCTAGCTAATAGGAAGTTCAGGGTCGTACATAAGGTACAGCACGTAGACCTTGTGAGGTCCTACGTTAAGGGTTACGTAGGTGAGGTGCTGGAGAGGGTAGACGAGAGGGGGATCCTCGGGGAGGTTAAGAGGGACCTAGAGCTCGGTAAGCTCTTCGATAAGAGGATCCCAACGTTAAGCGGTGGGGAACTGCAGAAGGTAACTGTAGCTGCAGCACTACTGAGGAGTGCTGACGTCTACGTATTCGACGAGCCGGCTAGCTACCTAGACGTAAGTGAGAGGCTTAGAGTAGCTAAGGCCGTAAGGATGTACGTCCCCAAGAACTCCTATACCCTAGTGGTAGAGCACGACCTAACCGTAGTTGACTACGTAGCAGACCTGGTATCGGTAGTCTACGGGGAGCCGGGGGTATACGGGATCTACTCTAAGGTATACTCCGTAGGCTCCGGGGTTAACCACTTCCTCAGCGGCTACCTACCAGCTGAGAACGTGAGGATCAGGAGTGAGCCGGTGGTATTCAACCTACAGCCAGAGCAGAGGCTAGTTGAGCTAGGCCGTAAGCAGGTCTACATGTCCTGGCCCAGCATGTCTAAGGAGCTAGACGGCTTTAGGCTTGAGGTGGGGAGCGGTGAGGTAAGGGTAGGTGAGGTAGTGGGGGTTGTTGGACCTAACGGTATAGGTAAGACAACGTTCGCTCGCCTAGTTGTAGGGGAGCTAGAGCCGGACGAGGGCTACGTCCCCTTTAGGGGGCTTAGGATCTCCTACAAGCCCCAGTACATAAAGGTCGAGAGCTACCCCTGGACTACGGTAGGTGAGGCCTTGGAGAGCCTAACTAAGGAGAGTATAGCTGCCAGCGAGTGGTTCAGTGAGGAGGTTATAAGGAAGTTTAGGTTACACAGAATCCGCGATAAGAGAATCTCCGAGCTAAGTGGAGGGGAGCTCCAGAGGTTCTCAGTAGCTGTAGCACTAGCAAGAGATGCCGAGCTCTACGTTCTAGACGAGCCTTCAGCTTTCCTGGACGTAGATGAGAGGCTAGCTGTAGCAAGAGCTATTAGGAAGATAATAGAGGGTAGGAAGGCTGCCTGCCTAGTAGTAGACCACGACCTCATGCTAATCGACTACATATCCGATAGGGTGATAGTGTTCTCGGGAGAGCCTGGGGTTAGAGGGAGGAGCGTAGGCCCCATAGACGTTAGGAAGGGCATGAACTCCCTACTTAGGGAGCTGGAGGTAACGTTCCGCCGGGACGTGAAAACGGGGAGGCCTAGGATCAACAAGCCGGGCTCCTACCTGGATAGGTACCTAAAGAGCTTAGGGGAGTACTACTACACTAAGCCAGCTGAGGACGAGGGTCCTCAAGCCGCTGGGTCGAGTCCACCTAGTACGGGATAGCTTTCAGTATACCTAGCCTACTGAGGAGGTCGCAGGTAGCACATAACCTCCTACCGTACGCAGTTGGTGAGCCGCAGAACCCGCACTGAGGTAGTTCCGGAAGCTGTGAAGCCCTACCCAGTAGTACTCTCTCCACGTAGCTATCTACAGCTTCCAGCATCCTCATTAGGGTACCTGGTTTAGATAGCTCTACCTCGTAGAGGTAGTCCCTAAGCTCAGCCCTTAGGGTAGGTCTAGAGGTTATGTAGGGGCACTCAGCCCCCTGGAACTTAAAGCCCCTTAAGTACGCGTACACCGAGGTCTCCCACTCGTATACCTTCCTAAGGGGCTTTACCCTCTTAACGAAGTAGCGGCTTAGGGTTGGGCTTAAGGGGTGGTTCTGGATTAGCCTTGCGGCATCCCCTCTTAGGAGGTTCATGAGGGATGTCTGGACTTCGTCATCTAGGTTGTGGGCTGTAAGTACCTTGTCGTACCCGTGTAGCCTAGCTACGTAGTTTATAGCTCTCCTCCTTAGAACCCCGCAGTATGTGCAGGGGCTCACCCCAAGGCCCCTCGCTGAGCTTAGCTTAACTACATCGTCTAGTCTGTAACCTGTGAACTCCCTAAGAGTAACGATGTGTAGGTCTATACCGTAAGCCCTAGAGCTCTCCCTAAGCCACTCCAGGTCCTCCTCCCTGTTATAACCCTCTATACCCTCTACTACGGTCACTACACCGGTCTTACTAATGTCGTGAATCTCCCTAATCACCTCCATAAGTACGAAGCTATCCTTACCTCCGGATAGAGCTAGGAGGAGCCTCTCCGAGGGAGAGAACATGCTGTACTTTACTACCTCTCTCCTAACTCTCTCAGCTACATCCTTAGTGAAGCACTCACTGCAAAGAGCCCTCCCACTATGCCTCTGGAGGATCCTAGCCTCCCTGATCCCGCATGCATCGCACATTCTCAAGGAACAGCCCCTCGGAAACTGAGGTACTTAAGAGACTTAGTGGGCCCGCGGGGACTCGAACCCCGGACCTCCGCCTCTCGCAGGCCCTTAGAGCTCGTAAGGGCGGCGTCCTAACCAGGCTAGACGACGGGCCCCTTAATACTATCTGCAGCTACAGCCTAAAAAACTTAGCTTGGGTGCGCTACCTGAGTAACCTTACTATGATGAGGTTACCGGATGTGGAGGTGGGTATACCGCAGCTCTCTGCAAGCCCAGCTAGGAACTTCCTCAGCAGCTCCCTAGCTCCTGAGCTCGGCACTAGCACTAGGTTATCCCCTCTTACTACAGCTATATCGCTGTCCATAGCAATCCTCTCGATTACCTCTGTACAGCTGATATCCAACTCCCTAAGGGCTGCACCTACCTTAGACCCTACCTCTGTTGCGTACTCAGGTGTGAGGGGCCCGTTAAGGAGCTCTAGAGGTACGTAGGTAAACCCTAGCTTACTGAGTACTACCTCAGCTCTCTTCTCAGCTAGTAAGCTAGGTGCAAAGTACCCAGCTCTCTCAGCCTCTAAGACCTCCTCAAAGAGTTTCCTCAGGTAGTTAGCTAAGCTCATACCCCTAGAGTGAGCTATGATCTTGATCTCCTCAGCTAGGTGTAGGTCTACCCCGAGGGTCCTCCTACTCCTCGGCAAGCCTACCTACCCTGAGAACTATTAGGGAGCTACCTACGGTAACGCTACACCCCTCTAAGTCGTAGCCTCTAGCTAACCCCTCAACTAAGCACCTCCCTAGTTCTAGGAGCTCTCTCGACGGGTTTACGAGGCTTACAACAAACTTAACCTCACCAGTATTAGCGTCCTTGGAGACGTCGACCGAAGAGCTTGGAAACCACAGCCCTAGGGAGTTCTTGACCTCGGATACTGTAACGGCTCTCTTAGCTTTACTGAGCTCCCCGAACCAGGACCCCATCCTAGCAAGCTCCGAGCAGAGGCTCTCGAAGGTACTCCTATCTACCTTACCTAGGATCTCCTTAACTACTTGCTCCGGTAGTACTATACCACCTAACCTCCTGATGTCCATGTAGGCGTCTACCATAGCTAGAGATTCGAGTACGTCCCTTCTGTACCTCAGAACTCTTAGAACCTCAACTAGGATCCTCTCTATTAGGGATGTGTAGGGTACACCTAACTTCTCAGCTACCTTAATCGCTTCGATTAAAACGCTCTCAGGAATAGCTACAAACCTCCTACTAGACATGGCTGCACCAGAGGATTCTCCGAGGTAGAGCATATAAGTGTACGCAACGTAATACACTAGTACGCTTACGAACCTCTGGCAGGTTGTTAGCCGGTTCGAGAGTTTTTGAACTACTAAAAAGCTTTATAAGGTACCACGCTAAGACTACACGAAGTAGGGTGTGGAATGGAGGGTAAGGGGAGGATAAGTTTAGAGTCCATATGCGGGGGGCTACCGGAGGAGCTCTGCGTTCAGATAAGTTCAGAGCAACAGATCGTTAAGATACGTGTTGAGAAGAGGAAGTTCGGTAAGGAGGTAACGGTAATAGAGGGGCTAGACGGGGACGTCTACAACCTAAAGGAGATAGCTTCTAGGCTTAAGTCTAAGCTAGCTGTAGGGGGTACTGTTAAGGATAACCACATAGAGCTTCAGGGTAACCACAAGGTGAGGGTTAAGCAGATACTAGTCGAGGAGCTTGGGATACCACCGGAGAATATAATAACTATAGAGTCCGAGGAGTAGCTCGCTACAGAGTTAAGCTAAAAGTATTATTTTACTTCCTGCGAAGCCCCTTCCTGACCCAGGCGCTCTAGCTACTGTAGGTGCCTACTCCTCGGGTAGCTGCAGCTTTAAGGCTCTAACTAGCTCTCTGTACCTATTCCTAACAGTTACCTCAGTAACCCCTACAACTGTGGCTATATCCTTCTGGGTTCTCTTTATACCTAGTAGCTGTGCTGCGGCGTAGACAGCTGCGGCAGCTACACCTGTTGGGTCCTTACCTGCTGTTATACCGAGCTTCTTAGCTTCTTCTAGTAGCTCTACAGCCTTCTTAGCTACCCTACCGCTAAGCCCTAGAGCTGATACTATCCTAGGTACGTAGTCTGCTGAGTCAGTTGGAGGTACCCTTACCTCTAGCTCCTTAACTAGCATTCTATAGCACCTCGATATCTCCTTCTTATCGGCTTTAGTTACCTCAGCTATCTCATCGAGTAGCCTAGGTATTCTATGGATCCTGCAGGCTATGTAGAGAGCTGCAGCTGCTACAGCCTCAACGGACCTACCCCTCACGATCCCCCTCTCAATGGCTCTCCTGTATATGGAGACAGCCTCCTCCTTAATGGACTTCGGGAGTCCTAGCTGATCAGCTATCCTCTCCAACTCAACAGCTGCCTGGGTTATGTTCCTATCCACGGAGCTCTGTATTCTAGTCCTCAGCTGCCACTTCCTCCACCTCATAGCTTCAAGTCTCTTTTTCATCTCCAGCTTCTTCCCGGTAGCGTCCTTATCCCTCCAGTCTATAACGGAGGTAAGCCCACCGTCGTGTATCATGGGGGACAGCGGTGAGCCTGCCCTAGCCCTCCTACTCTCCTCATCAGATGTAAAAGCCCTCCACTCAGGTCCCTGATCCACAACCCTCTCCTCTATAACCTCGCCGGTCTCGGTGCAGACGTACTGGCCTCTGGACTCGTCGTACACTATCTTATCTGGCGGGCACCTCTCCTCTGCAGGCTCCTGACTGCTCTCAGAACCTGTAACCATACGGTCCACCGAAAAATTTATATACCCCCACCCTAGCTCGCTACTAGAGAAAACCCTAACACAGCTTATAAGCTTTTCGTAGACTAGGAAAATTGAGCGAAGCCGCCGTAGCTCAGCCCGGTAGAGCGCCGGCCTTGTAAGCCGGTGGTCGCGGGTTCGAATCCCGCCGGCGGCTCTAG
>CAYTXX010000025.1:0-15161 GCA_964442165.1 uncultured Desulfurococcaceae archaeon
TAGTTGCCAGGGCCTGCAGGGAGGTCCTCGGGGATTGTTGCCTAAGGGTGTACGTCGTAGGTGGGGCGGCCGAGGACAGGCTGACGGTGCTCAGCGATATAGATGTGGTGATCGTAATGAAAAGCCCCCCTGGGGACCGCCTAAGCGCCCTACTGGAGGTTAGGAGGAGGGCCCGGGAGCTAGGCCTAGGAGACGAGGTCCCCCTAGACCTGAAGCTGGTGACCGTAGAGGAGTTCGAGGAGCTAAGGAGGAGGGGGTTCTTCAGGAAGGTCGTTGAGGTAGGTACGGAGTGACTATGTATAATAGCTGCGAAGCCCTATAGCTCCGGGAGCTCGGTATAGCTACTCTACCCACGAATGCCGTGGATGTGGACCCCCTAACCAGGGCCTACGAGAGGCTTAGGAAGCAGGGCTACCACTTAATAGGGTCCCACGCGGCCGTTAAGAAGTGTCTGTGGGTCCACAACGCGCTGGTCTACGGTAAGTTCTGCTACAAGTGCAGGTTCTACGGTATCGAGTCCCATAGGTGCATCCAGTTCAGCCCGGCCGTGCTGTGGTGCTGGAATAGCTGCCTCCACTGCTGGAGGCTGAGGCCCGGCGACTTCGGGCTTGAGGGGGTGGAGCTACTCAAGCTACCCTACGTCGAGGACCCGGAGGTCCTGGCTGAGCTAGCCATAGCTGAGCATAGGAGGACTGTCAGCGGCTACGCTAAGAGGGCTAGCAGGGAGATGTACAGGGAGGCTGTGGACCCTAAGCACGTAGCTATATCCCTGACCGGCGAGGCGACGCTCTACCCTAGGCTAGGTGAGCTCATCCAGGTGTTCCACAGGAAGGGCCTTACGACGTTCCTAGTCACTAGGGGGGTCAGGCCCGACGCGCTAGCCAACCTGGAGGAGGAGCCTACGCAGCTCTACGTATCCCTCGAGGCCTGGAACGAGGAGATGTACAGGTACTTCAGCAGGCCGGTAGGGGGTGGGCTGTGGAGGCTTACCCTAAAGACCCTGGAGCTACTCCCATCGCTAAGCACGAGGACGGTGATCAGGATAACCCTGGTGAAGGGCTTCAACATGGGGGAGGAGGACGTTAGGGGTTTCGCTAAGCTCATAGAGAAGGCTAACCCAACATACGTAGAGCCTAAGGCCTACATGCACGTAGGTGCCTCGGTAGGTAGGCTATCCAGAGCTAGCATGCCGACCTACGAGGAGGTCATGGAGTTCGCCAAGAGGTTAGCTGAGGAGGCGGGCTACAGGCTGGTGTCTAGCTCTAAGCCGTCGAGGGTAGCCCTACTAACTAGGCTTGAGAAGCCGGTGTACAGGTACGGTAAGGGGTGCCCTAAGGCCTGGGAGGAGGTCGACGTGGAGGGCGAGGTATACGAGGAGGAGTACCCTAGGTAGACCTAGCGCAGAGGAGGGCCCTCCTAACGGCCTCTATAGCTGTTGAGCCGAACACGTATATCACGGGCTCGATACCGCTACCACCTACATCAGCTACAGCGTCAACGGTCCAGGGGTCTGGAGTACCCTCCAGCTGCTTTGCTATGTCCTCTACGACCTCGTCCCTACTACTGTGGGGCCCCGTAACCACTACCCTAAGGCCGGCCCTCCTAAGGGTTTCGACGCACTCCTGGGTGTACCTAACGGCTACGGCCCCCCTTACGTCCCTCCTAAACCTCCTAACGACTAGTAGCACCGAAGCTAGGTGGCGGCTACCACCGTAGGTAGGCTCCCCAACAGCTACAACCCTTTCACCAACCCTGATAACCCTACCGGAGAACCCGACTACGTCTAGGAAGCTACGTGCGTCAGGTCTGCAGGAGACTATGTTCGAGCCTACCTCAGGTATAAGTTTATACGCCAGGGGGTCCTCGGATAGGATCCTAAGGGCTTCCGAGACCTCCTCCACGTAGGTATCCGGCTGAGCCCTTAGGAGGGCTCTGCATACCGAGCATGCGGGGCTAAGCCCCGGGTAGGCGGACCTGTGGAGCCTGCAGAGAGCTCCCCTAGATAGGAGGCTGTTTAAGTAGGCTGTGAAGATCCTGGTGTAGTCCTCGGTACTACCCCTAGAGGCTACCTCGGAGAGTAGGGTGGCTACGTTCTCAACCTCAGCTACGTCCAGGCCCATACCCCTCAGCTCCTCAAGTAACTTACCGATATCCTCGGAGAGGTACTTACTCACCATGGGCTGGGTAACCCCCAGGAGCTTCGATACCCTAACCTGGCTAACACCGTACTCCCTAACTAGCTTAACGGCTACTAGAGCCCTTACCCTAGGGGCTACGTACTTACTCGCTAGCTCGTAGGGGAGCACGGTATAACCGAGTTATAGCTCTAGCCGTAACTTATAAGTTACTGAAAGTACCTCTAGATGTGCATCCTAACCCTACTCTCAGACTCCTTTATAGCCTCCTTAAGCTTCTCCTCAGCCTCCTCTATTAGCTTAGAGTGCTCTAGTAGCTCAGATACGTCGACTCCAAGCTCCAGTAGCTTACTTACCCTATCTACAGCTACTGAGGCAGCTTTAGGGTCGTACTTACCGGGGTCTGTGTAGGGGAGTAGTATTAGTGTTGGGATCTTCCGGGACTCCAGCACCATGGTTAGGAGGGCTAGCGGACCTACTATGTAGAGCCCCTTAGGTAGTGGAGGCTCCTGGAGGTTCCACCCGCAGTTGTTTAGGCATAGCCACGAGAGCTCCTCACCACCCATCCTAAACCTGGAGTTAAGACCCCCTATCAGTATAGCCCTAGAACCTCCTACCGAGGTGAACCAGTCTACTACAGCCTCAACGAAGCTCTGCCTCTCGGGGGTGTAGGGTATTACGTTGTTAAGTAGGTAGATAGTCCCACTACCTACGTGTACGAAGATCTCGAAAGGCGTTACCATGCCGTAGTCGTCTAGAGCTGTGAAGTCAGGCATGTACCTAGTGAATACGTTCCCCACCTTAACCGCGTTAAGCTTCTTCACCAGGTACCTAACAGCTATAGTACCTACGTAGCCGAAACCTGGGAAACCTGTTATCAGGGTCCAGCTACCCCTAGATCTAAGAAGCTCAGCCCCCTCCTTAGATACGGACACGCTTATACCTCTAGCCATCTACACACGCCCTAACTCTAATAGCCGCACCTCTAATAAACTCCATTACCTCAGTAGGGGAGAGCTTAAGGGTACCTACACAGAGAAGCCTATCGGACTCATCCACAACTAGAACCTCATCCCCAGGTCTTAGGGACTCATCAACTAGGAGTACGTGCCTTGAGAAGACCGTAGACCTGTGGGCTACCACCTCATCAGCTACCTCACTAACCACAACACACCTAAGCCTCGGGAAGGGTAGGGCCCTATGTAGCCTCGCAGCACCTAGGATCGTAGGTACCAGGGTGTAGGTCGAGGCCCTCACGGTGAATAGGACCCCCTCCTCAGGGTCTACTACAGCTCTAACCCTACTGGTCCTCCTCGAAACCCTCAGGAGGGGCCTATCCGGGATTACGGCAGCTCCTACACCTAGGCCGAACTGGTAGTCAGCTATAGCCCTCAGGACCTCGACCTCCTCATCCGTAGCTACTCTAACTACGTACACCTACCCTACCCTAGCTCTTAAGCCCCCTGCCCCTCATATAAGCTTAGGGCCCTGGTAGGCCTCCCGCAGTGTCGGAGCTCCACAGCTTCCGGGATCCCCACCTAATCGTAGGCAGCGCTACGGAGGCTTCGGCTGCAGACTTTGCAGTTCGGACCTAGAATACTTTTAACCCTAGGCGTAGTTGGTGTAATGCTGGTGGGCATGTCGTTCAGAGACGAGAAGCTGGTTTTCATAGCCCTAGGCGGAAACGCTTTCCAGACTAAGGGAGATAGGGGCACTCCTGAGGACTACTGGAGGAACGCATACGCAGCTGCTAGAACCATTGCTAGGATAGTCAAGGAGGGCTTTAGGGTTGCTGTAACACACGGGAACGGGCCGCAGGTAGGTATAATTAGCGAGTGGATGGAGGCTCTTAAGGGTAGGATACCCCCGCAGACCCTCGATATAGCTGGAGCCATGACCCAGGGCTGGCTAGGCTACCTACTGGCCCAGGCGATACATAACACCCTAATCGAGGAGGGGGTCTACGATAGGGTTAAGGGAGCTATAGCCGTAGTTAACAGGGTAGCTGTTAGGGAGGACGACCCTGCCTGGGCCAACCCAGCGAAGTTCATAGGTAGCTGGTACACCGATGAGGAGGAGGTTAGGAGGCTTGCTGAGGAGAGGGGCTGGGTATTCAAGAGGGACCCGAGGGGTGGGTGGAGGAGGGTCGTCCCATCACCAGATCCCTACAGGAACGTCGAGGTAGAGGCTATCAGGACCCTAGTAAGGGAGGGCTGGATCGTAGTAGCTTCAGGAGGTGGTGGTATACCTGTTGTAGAGAGAGCTGGAGGTAAGCTGGAGGGGGCTGAGGCAGTTATAGATAAGGACCTAGCTGGTGAGGTCCTAGCATCAGCCCTAGGGGCTGGGTACTTCGTCATACTGACGGACGTAGACGGGGCCTACCTGAACTTCGGTAGGGAGGGTGGCAGGAAGCTTGAGAAGGTTACCGTATCGGAGCTGGAGAGGTACTACAGCGAAGGCCACTTCCCACCGGGCTCCATGGGGCCTAAGGTACTAGCCTGCATAAGGTTCATAAAGCGTGGAGGGCTTAGAGCAGCTATAGGGCACCTCCACGAAGGCTACGAGGTAGTTACTGGAGTTCGGGGGACCCAGGTAGTCCCCGGCTAGCTCAGCCCTCTAGACCTCTACGAACTCTACCTTCCCGCAGTCGGTAAGCTTACAGAGGGCTCTCTCTAAGAACTCCCTACTCGACCACCTATACCTCCTACAGGTCACTAAGACTACCCTACCTCCGAACCTGGATACTAGGTTAGCTACCCTCCTAACCATCCTCTCGACTAGCCACCTACTGAGGGACCTCGGGGACTCGTACTGGGAGTATGGGTAGGTGTAGGAGACCTCTAGTGGGACTAGGTCGAAGTAGGGGGTGTAGGCGAGCTTTAGGTAGGTGCGAGGGTCATCCCCCCTAGCTCTAAGTACCTCAAGAGCTACACCGACAATCCCCGACTCAGCGAAGGGCTTATCCTTAGGGTCCCCTGGGACTAGTAGGAGGTTCCTGTAGGTACCTCTAGAGAGCTTCTCATCGAGGTACCTACCTAGGAAGTCCCTATGCCTAATTAGCTCAGGCCTCCAGTAGGAGGTGTACTCGACTAGGAGAAGCCCCCTAGCAGCTCCCTTAAACCTGCTGTCCAGCTTCTCGATCCACCTAACGTACTTCAGTAGCCTAGTGAAGGCCTCCCTAGCTGAGGGGTGGTACCTGGAGAACCTCTCCAGTAGCTCCCAGAGTCTACCCTCCCTAATAGCCTCCTTAACCTCCCTAACGGCTCTACCTACGGTACTTAGGTTGTGCTCAGCTAGGAGCTTAACCCTCTCAGGCTTAGGCATCTCGAGGAGGTCTCTAGGCTCGTACCTCCTGCAGATAGGGCAGTCGCAGGGGAAGTAGCTCAGCTGCTCCAGCCTAAGGGTACCGTAGGCGGTCATGTAGCGCCCATCCCTAGCGTACAGTACGTAGGAGGCGGAGTCGAAGGAGTCGACCCCTAGGGCCACGGCTACTGGGACTATGAGTGGGTGCCCCCCTCCGAATAGGTGTAGGGGCTTATCTAGGGGTATCGTAGACCTAACAGTAAACACCATATCTACAACCCTCCAGAGCTCGTACTTCTCCAGAGCCTTAACCGGGCTACCTACTGCGTAGAGGGAGTAGTAGTCAGCCAGCTCCCTAGACCTCTCAGCACTAGACTTAAGTACATCGAGGTACACACCCCCTTGAACCGGTAGTACCCATGCAATCCTATCCGAACTCCTCCTAACTACGTCGAGGGTTAGGTAGGCCCTCCTAAGGGTCTCTGAGGCGCTGAACTCAGCCTCCTCCCTCGGTACTGTATCCGGTGTCGGTATATCAACTATGACAGCTATATCCGGTTCGAGAACCTCCTCGTAGCTTGCTAGCTCTATAGGGTCTATCTGAACCTTCTCCAAGCCGTAGACGAGTAGCTGGTAGGCACCTGAGTCAGTCATTACTACACCGTCGAAGCCTAGGAGCTCCCTAACCTTAGCCGGCCTACCTCCGAGGGTCTTCATGATTATGTAGGCGTTTGTTATAACCTGCTTAAAGCCTAGCTCACGTATCCTAGCTAGTGGTAGGTCCTCCTCCTGCTTAAATGGGTGTACAACTGGGAAGAAAGCTGGGGTCTCTAGAGTACCGGACTTAAGCCTAAGCCTACCTACTCTACCCGCTAGGTCCCTATCCCTTACCTCGAACTCCAACTTGGCTACGTCCTCGCCTTGGACTTGGACTCCATGTACTCCTGCCACACGCTGTAGAGCTTCTCAGCGAAGGGTCCGGACCCCTCAACACCCCTCTCGCTTACTACGTACCTGTCTAGGAACCTAACTACGTTGAGTATCTCATCTACCCTTACTGAGTCGGCTCTAACCTTAAGCCTCTCTATAGCGTAGGCTGCGAATTCCTTAGCGTTAAACACGGCTACCTCCTTAAGCAGTATCTCGGAGAGCCTACTACCGCTTATGAATACCTTCGGAAACTCCCTACCGTTAGAGTCCCTAGCGCTCTCTAGGACTATGTGGAGGGTAAGCCCGTCCACGTCTATACCCCTAAGCTTACCCTCGTACTTAGTCCCATCGCTAAGCCTAACCTCAACTACGCGGTCGAGTAGAGAGTAGAGCTCCTGCCTAAGCCTTCTAGTAGCCTCACTCATCTAGGTACCCAGAGATAGCTGATCCAGGTATTAAATTCGGTGTAGGGCTATCCCGTAGTTGATTGCTGTAGGTAGTCCTTATAGGTTCTTCATTCTACTCTCTGGAGCTGCTTAGGTAATGGGAGCTACTCTCCAAGCCTAGGCAAGCTGGAGGTAGGAACCCGTGCCCGTTGAGCTTAACAGCCACCTACAACCCGCACCGATAGCCCCGTGGGTGTAGGTGATGTGGAAGACTCTCGATGAGACCGTGAGTAGACACAAAGTAGTAGGAGCGAGCATTGAGGGTCAGGCAGTACTGTAACCCAGCTCTTAATTACTACGTAGGGGCTGTAGGTCCTAGCGTACCCTACCCGCTAAGGACTCGAGTAGGGATATAGCCTGCTTAAGCTCCCGGTCGCACCTCCCTAAGCCCCTGCAGGCTACCTCAGCTACGAGCTTCTCAGGCTTAACTAGCTCTATAACCTCAGCTACCTCACCCAGGTTTAAGGTCCCCGCTCCAAGGGGTAGGTGGAGGTCCCTAAAGCCGTCGTTGTCGTGTACGTGGAGAACTCTAATCCTACCCCCAAGGACCTCGGCGTACCTCCTTAAAGGCTCCCTAACTACGTTAGCGTGCCCTACATCTAGGCATACGTAGACCTTACTAAGCTCTAGCTTAGATAGGGTTTCAGCTAGGTCTACAGCTCTAGCTCCGAAGACCTCCGGGTTGGAGACGTTCTCAACAGCTACAGTAACCGGCTCTACAGCCTCCACAACACCTGCTACGTACTCAGCAGCTACCTCAGCAGAACTCGGTGAAGGTGGTAGGTTAGGTAGGTGTACTACGTAGTGGGAGACCCTAATGCTATCTAGAGCTCTAGCCCACTTAGAGTACCTCCTAAGAGCCGACCTAATTCCGAGTAGGCTTGGGTCTAGGTTATCGTAGGGTAGATGGACGGAGAAGCTAGTTAGGTTAGACATAGATACTACTTCAGCAACTAACTCCAGCTCCTGTATCTCCCTAACCCCACTGTGGAGGAAGTTATCGTAGCTAAGCTCTACAACCCTAAGCCCTAGCTCAACTAACCTCCTAACAGCTCTAGCCGGGCTTAGGCTTAGGTAGGCTATAGTTGAAGCTCCTACCAGCATCCCACCACCTACTACCACCGCAGCTCTAGAACCTCTCCAAGTACTTCAGCGCCTTCCTCCTAGTCCCAGTAGTCCTCAGAGGGTTTAGTAGTACCCTAACCCCATCGACCTCTCTAACTAAGGACATAGCTAGGATTGCCTGGCGCTTCCACGTATGCTTAACCGCTAGGACCCCGAGACCTCGGGACCTATCGTAGTGTACTAGGGTAGGTCTAGCTAGGCTAAGACCTACCAACCCGTTCAGCTCCCTGTAAGCCCTAGTTAGAGCCTCCTCCAGCCCCTCCCTACTTAGCGAGCCTAGGTCTCCGGAGATGGGTACTACCTCGAAGACTACGTACCTCCTCCTAGGTTTAGCTAGCCTACCTAAACCCCTAGCTAGGGATCCCCTAACTACCCTAACAGCCCTCCTAACCCTAAGGTACGTAGCTAGGCTTAGGTAGAGGGAAGCTAGGGACGTGGCTACCGCTACGGCTACGAGTACCTCAAGTAGCACCTCCTAGCACCACCTCCGGGACCCTGTAGACAGCTCCCATAGCGTAGGGCTCGGGGACCCCTAGGGAGGTTAGTAGGGAGACCATAGCCTCCGGGTGCACAGCCTCACCAACACCTCCAGCACCGCTACATAGGTAAAGCTTCAGCTTCCCCCTAGTGTAAAGCCTTAGGAGTAGTAGGTAGAAGTCTACGGAGGACCCGCTAAGGACCCTCCGCACTACATCCATAAACACCAGCTCAACCGGTAGCCCCAACCCTACTAGCCTGCGGATGAAGTCCTTACCTACATCACCTAACTTCTGGTAGTCAACCCTAACGGAGTCTACGACCCCCTGAAGCCTCTGGTAGGCCTTAAGGTCCTCCGCGGACTCAACGAGGAGCACTCTAACACCTCTAAACCCCTTAACCGGTAGCTCAGCCCTTCTAGCGGTAAGCCTTGGAACTACCCTCAACCCCTCCAGCTCTAAGCTCTCGAAGACCCTACTAGAAGCTACTACCCTGTAACCAAGCTTGAAGAGAGTTCGAGCGCTAACCTGGTCGAGGCCCCCCTCGTAGCAGAGGTCAACCGGCACAGGACCTCGCAACCTCCCTTAGGTAGTCGACGAGCTCAACACCCCTAAGTCCTTCGAATGATGCGAGTACCTTAACTACATCACCTCCCTCGTAGAGCCTGATCCTACCCAGGTAGAGGTCCTGCTTACTAAGCCTTAGGTGTAGCCTAGCCCTCCTCTCCTCGACCCTGCTACTAGCAGTTGCTAGGAGTAGCTCTAGGTCGGTCCTACTCATGCTGCAGAGTATGTACCTAAGGACCTCAAGCCCAGATGAACCAGGTACCGAGACCCTTAAAACCGTTACTACGTTCCCGTAGTAACCCTCAACCCTCTGGGTGAGTACCCTCTGGGAGAGCCTCTGCCTAAGCTCAGCTGGGATAGCGTTGAGCAGGGCTAACCTAACCCTCTCCTCGAGCTCCGTAGAGTGGGAGAAAGCCGAGAGCTCAACGGTAACCTTAACCATGGTCTAGCCGTAGTTAAGCTACTTCTCGTAGCCTAGCTCTTCAAGAACCTCCTGCGGGGCTATTAGCCTAGCCCCTCTAGAGGCCTCATGCCTCTTCTTAAGCTCCCTCTCCCTCTGCTTCCTCTTCCACTTGTAGTGGTGGGTGCCCTTTAGACCCCTACTCCTCAGTAGGCCCCTCATCCTCCTCCCAACCATCGTTTTCCCCCTGAACACCCTACCCCTCTGACTTGGGTTAGCTACCCACCTTATGTCGGGGTCGGAGAGTATCGCTGGGTGGTGAGGGTCTACAAGTACTACCTCGTAGTACTTGTAGACACCGTCCTCACCTACGTAGTAGCTACCGAGGACCTCGAGGTTCGGGAACTTCCTGTTGGCCCTCTCCTCAGCTATTAGCTGCGCTGACTTCTCGGGGGAGTAGCCGTAGACACCCATCCTCTTAGGCCTCCTACCTGAGTCAGGTCTAGGTCTGTTTAAACCTCCCTTACTAACTCTAACTCTAACAACTACGAAGCCCGGCTTAGCCTCGTACCCTATAGCCCTAGCTCTATCCAGCCTAGTCGGCTTGGGGACCCTAACTACCGAGGGCTCCCTCCTCCACTGGATTAGCCTCTCCTTCATAACCTCAGCTAGAGGACCCTCGTAGGGCCTCTTCCAGAGCTCAGCGATGTAGTAGTACATCGACTTAGCCATCCTCACTACCTACGTATCTCCCCACGTAAGAGCTTAAAAGCTTCTCAAGTAGGTGTAGTAGCCGAGGGGGCTCAGCTCCCGGCTCTAATCACCACTCATAGCTTTTAACCCTCATCACTTCAGAGTACTCCACCCCCTAGAGGTCTAGGGAGCTTATAAGGTAGGGTAGGGGACGGTCCAGACACCACCTCTAGGACGTCCTAGGGCGGAGATGAGGTTGCACCTGCTCTACATAATGTAGGAGGTGATCGTACAGCGCCTTACGCGAGTATTTAACGTTAGGGGAGGGAGTATCTGGGGGCTAGCGTGAAGTGCCCTAGGTGCGGGTACGAAGTCCAGCCATCTAAGGTCTGGCACCTAACGTCCCCTCTACCTGATGCTGAGGGTAGGGTAACGATAACCGTTATGGGATCGTTTAAGTGCCCTAACTGCGGGTACAGCTGGAGGGGTAGGGTGAGCGTTCTAAAGGTTGGTGGGGAGCACGAGGTAGAGGTTGGTGAGGGTAGGCGTAGGGCTAGGGAGAGGGCTACCGAGCCCTCTGAGAGGGGTAAGGTTATCGAGATAGACGTAAGTGAGGTACTCTCAGAGGAGGAGTAGGAGGTTGGTAGCAGTACTTAGGGTTGTCGCGAGAATTTTCGAGATACTCCTAGGGCTGTCCGTGGTAGCTCTAGTAGCGCTCATGGCCTTAGGCTACGTAACGTTAGCCGTAGTTGAAGGAACCTCCATGGAGCCGACCCTTCAAACAGGGGACGTAGTTATCGTAGTTAGGAGGGTTAAGCTCAGCGACCTATCGGTCGGTGATATAGTGGTCTACCGCCGAGGTAGTAGCCTCATAATACATAGGGTGGTATCGCTAGGCCCCTCCGATGTGGTAACTAAGGGTGATAACAACTGGGCTCCAGACCCTCCAGTACCTTACGAAGCTATCGTTGGGAGGGTTCTAAGCGTAGGTGGGTCTACCTTCAGGATCCCGCTAGTAGGCTACCTAACCCTTTTGATCAGGTACTCAGCAACCTCGCGGGCGTACCTACCAACGCTTCTAAGCTTCAGTAGCTCCCTTAGGTAGTCTTCGAAGCCTACCTCAGCTCCTTCAGACCAAGACCTGTAGGCTTTAACGATGTTCTCGTAGGCTAGTCCGTGTACTAAGCACATACTAACCCCACCGTAGCTACCCGTAGCCTCCCTACCGCATACTACGCAGGTCTCTGAGCTAGACCCCAATCCAACCCTCTCCTTAATGACCTCTACCCTACCCTCGGAAAGCATCTTCCTCACCTCTAGGAGCTTATCCCTAAGCTTAGCCTTAGCCTCCTCGATTACCTCCTCCCTGGTCCTAGCCCCTGAGGCTATCTCCCCCAGCTTCCTCTCGAACTCCCTAGTTAGCTCCACCTCGGTTATCTCCTTAAACAGAGTGCTGAGTATCCTAGCTACATTTAGACCGAGCTCCGTAACCTCTATCCTACCACCCCTAACGTAGCCCCTCCTGAATATGTTCTCTATGATCTCAGCTCTAGTTGCCTCAGTACCTATCCCAACCCCCTCCATCCACTTCAGTATAGTAGCCCTACTGTAGGGTATCGGGGGCTTACTGTACACCCTAACTAGCTTAGCTGAGGATACTCCTAAACTAGCCCCTGTAGCTAGACTCGGCACTTCAACTGGTTCAACCCTCCTGTAGTGGTAGACCTTAAGCCACTCGTACTTCAGAACCCTCCTACCGGAGAGCCTGAACCTAAGCCCCGTAGACGGGTCTACGAGGGTGTATGAAACCTCCGCAACTAAGGCCTCCGGGTAGAAGGAGGCTAGGTACCTCCTAACGATCAGCTCGTAGAGCTCAGCCTCCCCCTTCTTAAGCTTCTGACCAGGTAGGTAGCCTGTTGGGTGTATAGCTGGATGTGCCGGGTCCTCACGCTCCCCCTCTCGAGGTCTTAGGAGCCCCCTCCTAAGTAGCTCGGAGGCGTAGGTCCCTAGCTCAGGTAGGGATGCTAGCCTCCTGAGTATGGAGGTGTTGTCTATGGTGGGTGGGAGCTTCTCGGAGTTAGTCCTCGGGTAGCTTATGAGGGATTCTAGGTAGAGGGACTCAGCTATCTCTAGGGTCCTGGCTGGTGAGTAGCCGAGGGTCCTAGCAGCCTCTAGCTGGAGCTCGGTTAGGTTAAAGGGGGGTGGGGGAGCTAGCCGAACTTCCCTCCGCTCAACTTTCTCTACGACCAGCCTACCACCTCCCTTCAGGGTCTCGAGGGTCTTCTGCGCATCGCTAGCCCTTCGGAAGGGCTGGAATAGGTTCTCTAGGCTGTACTCCCTACCTCCGTAACCTACCTTAACCGATAGCGTGAAGCTGATCTCCGGGACGAAGGTCTCCCTCTCTAGGTACCTCCTAACTAGCTCGAGTAGAGTGGGTGACTGAACCCTACCAGCGCTTAGTACAACCTTCCTACCGTATACCCTACTAACTATATCGCTTAGAGCTCTACTAACGTTTATACCCCAGATCCAGTCCAGTACGTGCCTAGCTATACCGGACTCTATGTTACCCCAATCTAGGGGTTGGAGGTTGCTGAAGGCCTTAACGAGCTCCTCCCTAGTTAGCGTTGAGAACTTAACTCTGTAGGCCCTCTTAACGTCCCCTAGGTGGTATATTATGTTGTACCCTATGACGGAGCCCTCTATATCGTAGTCGCAGGCGTTAACGTAGTACTTAGCCCTACCTGCGAGCTTCTTAAGTACGCTGTAGTACATCTTAAGGTGCTCAGAGCCCTTCTCGTAGAGCCACCTAGGGCCCCAGGAGTAGCTGAACGTTGGGTAGCCCCTCTCCTCGGTGTAGAGAGTGTAGAGGTGGCCTGCTGTAGGTGCTATAACTACGTAGTCCCTACCTAACCTACCTACCCACACGCTTAGCCCATCGACCTTAAACCTAGTCCTAGCTCCTAGGGCCTCAGCTATCTTAGCTGCAGCCCTCGGCTTCTCAGCTATCACTAGGGCGTAGCTGTCTGGGAGCAACCCCAAGCCCTCATATTGGGACAGGTGCTGTAAGTGTTAGTAGGAGTACGTATAGGGAGGCTATGGTAGCTCTCTCACCAGCTGTAAGCCTAGAGACCTGGTTAGCGTAGCCTATGTGGGGTCTGAACCCACCTATGAGTATAGCTAGGATGGCGAAGAAGCCGAGCCACCTGTAGGTAGGTAGGAGTACAGCTAGAGCTATGAGGGCTACGGGTACAGCCATACTGATAGCTCTGTGAACCTCTATAGTGGTTAGAGACCTAACTACGTGGCCCCCGTCTAGCTGCCCTATAGGGAGTAGGTTAGCGAAGTGTATTAGGAGTAGGATCATCGAGGCTAGGGCAGCTGGGTGGAGTAGTACGATCTCACCCTCACCTACCGGTACGAGCCCAGCTCTAAGTGCTAGGTAGGTAGCTACAGGTACGAAACCTATGGGGGATACGTCGGGGCAGGCTAGCTCATCAGGTCTTAGGGTAGGTGAGAGCCTTAGGGTTGCTATCATAGCTACTAGGGATGCTACCGTACCTACGGCAGGTCCTGAGAGCCCTAGGAGGGCTAGGGTCCTCCTATCCCTCGGTAGGAACCTTACAGCTATTATAGCACCGAAGGTTCCTAGAGGGGATACTACGGGAGCTGGGATGAAGAGGGGTAGGGGTGTAGGGGTCCCAGTAGCTCTTGAGACTGTGAAGTGACCTAGCTCGTGGAGTGCTAGGGGTACGAGTACGGAGATCGTGAAGAGGGCTGTAGGTAGGAGTGCCTCGGTAGGCTTCCCTAAGCACTCTAGGAAGGAGAGGGAGCTTAGGTAGCCTGTGAAGGCTATAGCTACAGCTGTAGCTACGGCTAGGGCGTAGTAGGTAGCTCTACTAAACCCTCCTATACCCACCTTGAAGACCCTTACGATCTCCTGACCGTCCCTCCGTACTAGTATGGGCTGGTAGCCAGCTCCTACAAGCTTCCGGAACACCTCGGGGAACACCGGCTCTACGCTACCCCCGGTAACTACGTACTCTAGAAAGCCGGGTCCTTCGTACGTTAGAGTTACACTACAGTACCTACCTAGTACTAGCTCAACCTCAGTCCTCAAAGCTCTACCTCACCGAAAAACAACCTCTCCGCCTCTATTAACTTTGGAACTGGGATAAGCTCCCTAGCACCGCTAGGTAGTCTACGAACTATAGTAAAGGGTAGTATCCCCCTCCTAAGCTCCTCCTTAGCTATAGCTATGAAGTCCTTAGACGGGAGCTTACTCACGTCTATTAGGGGCCTAGCCCCTAGAGCTAGCTGGAGAGCTCTAGCACCGATAAGCCTAGCCTTCTCAAACTTCGTTAACCTAGGTAACCACACCCCAACCTCCACACCCCTCCCCCTATCCGGAGCTGAGCGCACTTCGAAGTCCCTTCCCCCTAAACTCATAGGTAGGCTTATATCTACCTAAGGTTAACGCTCTTATAGTTCTGGAGCTATAGTAACGGTAGGTTCGGGTTGTAGGTATGGTAGGTGAGGTAGGGCAGAGGACCGTTCCAGGTGCTACGAAGATCTACCTAAGGGTGCACGAAGATAGAGTAGGGGTTCTCATAGGGGAAGGTGGGCGGGTGGTTAAGGATATAGAGAACCGCCTAGGGGTTAGGTTAGCTGTGGATAGCGTTAACTGCTCGGCGATCATAGAGCCGGCAACCCCCTACACCCCAGTTGCTAACCTACTTAAGGCTCAGGAGATAGTGAGGGCTATAGACCACTGCTTCTCCTACGAGAGGGCTTCAGCACTCTACGACGATAACGTAGTGCTCGTAATCCTAGACCTAAGGGACTACGTAGGGGAGGGGGAGAGCCACCTATCGAGGATTAAGGGTAGGATAATAGGGGAGGAGGGGAGGGCTAGGAAGACCATAGAGGAGGTAACCGGGACCTACATAAGCGTATGCAGGGACACCGTAGCGATAATAGGTGAGTACAGCAGGGCTGAGCTAGCTAGGAGAGCTATAGAGATGCTCGCACAGGGCCGCCAGCACTCCACGGTCTACAAGTTCCTCGATAGAGCAATTAGGGAGCT
>CAYTXX010000026.1:0-14550 GCA_964442165.1 uncultured Desulfurococcaceae archaeon
CTAGGCGGGCTCGAAGAGAGAGGTCGGAGACCTAAAGCCCCGCCCTAAAGGGCGGGGAAAAGGTCGGTTGGCTTTAGGTTAGAACCTGAGAATGGGCGGTCTCCGCGTGTTAGCTCTCTCCCGGGCGGACCTCACTATGTCCTCTCTTTTCTCGGGGTCTAGTAGAGCTTCGGCTAGGTCCTTAGGTATCTTAGTAAACACCACCTTAGGCTCCTTTATTCTATGACCCTCCCTGAAGAGCTCTGTTGGAGCTTCTCCAACTACTAGCTCCTCCCGGGCTTCTACGCCCATAATGTCTAGGAGGGTCCTAGATATCTTAGGCATTAAGGGGTAAAGCATTACAGCTATGTGTAGGCCGATCTCGAAGGATATTCTTAGGGTAGTTTTAACGTCGTTGACATCCTCCTTAATCTTAAACCAAGGTGCCTTCTTTGTGATGTACTGGTTACCGAACCTAGCCAGCTCTACTACTACCTCAGACGCCCTCCTGATCTCACCTAACTCCATGTGCTTACAGTACCTCAACCAACTATCCCTTAAGGTTCTCAGGGCTGCCTCATCCTCTCCGGACAGAGCTGAAAGCTCGGGTACTACGCCGTTAAAGTACCTCCATATAAGGGTCAGGACTCTATGTACGAAGTTCCCGATGTCATCGTTGAGCTCCGTATTCACTATCCTGACGAACTCGCTCCACTTAAAGCTGGTATCACGGTCCTCCGGCCTCATCCTCATTAAAGCGAATCTCCAGTACTCTACCTCACCGAAGATCTCTAAAGCCTCATCAGCCCATATACCTATCCGCCTACTCTTACTGAACTTCTCTCCTTCGTAGAGGAGGTACTCCGTTGCTGAAATCACGTCAGGTAGCTTATAGCCTCTTCCAGACGCTATGATCAACGCTGGGAATATTACTGCGTGGAACGGTATGTTATCCTTACCTATGAAGTAGGCTGTCATCGTATCGCTGTTCGACCACAGCTTTAACCACTCGTCCGGTCTACCCCTCGTGGTGAAGTACTCCTTAGTTGCTGATATGTAGCCAAGTAAGGCGTCGAACCAGACGTAAACGGTCTTATCCTCAGCCCCCTCGAACGGCGCCGGGATCCCCCAGCCAGTATCCCTAGTCAACGCCCTAGGCTTTAACCCTGAGGTTACCCAGGCTAGGGAGTAGCTCTTAACCTTATCGCTGAGGAGCCAGTGTGAGGTAAGCCACTCGCGGAGGAGCTCCTCCAACTTGTCTAAGCGGAAGAACCAGTGCTTCCTCGCGATGAACTGAGGCCTGCTACCGCAGAAAACGCACCTCGGGTTAATTAACTGGTCCGGGTCTAGGACTCTACCGCAGGCATCGCACTGATCTCCGTGAGCATCTGTATAGCCGCAGTACGGGCAGGTACCGCTAACGAACCTGTCCGGTAGGTACAGCCTGTCCCTAGAGCACCAGGGGATTAGCTGCTCCCTGACATCTACGTAGCCGTTCCTCTGGACGTCCAGCAGGAACTCCCGTACGAACTCCTTATGGACCTCGGATTCCGTCCTCGTATAGTTATCGAACGATATCTCCCAGGACTCCCATAGCTTAAGTATGTAGCTGTGAGCTTGGTCTGTGAAATCCTTAGGGTGGAGCTCCCTCCTTACTGCCTCAACCTCTATCACAGTACCGTGCTCATCGCTCCCGCTTACGAAGATTACCCTATCACCTCTCATCCTCAGGTACCTAGCGAAGACGTCTGCCGAGAGCACGCTACCTACTAGAGTACCTAAGTGGGGTACTCCGTTAACATAGGGCCACGCTGACGTAACTATACAGTTCCTTATCGCATCTCACCCTACTAGCTTATAGGGTCTGCGATATTTTAGCGTACTTAACTTCTTTAGAGGAGCATGTGGACGGGTAGTGTTGAAAGTCCCACTATACTCCAAGTACCCGGTACTGGTAGGCTTAGAGAGTGCTTCGAGGTTTATTCTAGGGTACGATGCTAGCCTCGTAGAAGTACTTAACTACATTAAGAATTACGCGGAGAGAGCTTTAGTAAGACTGGAGAGCACTGTGAAGAGAGCTCCCTACAACCCCTCTAACAACGCTAAGGACGAGGTCTCCAGCTTCTACCTCGCGGTAGCACTAGCTCAGCACACCGATCAGTGGCTACTGATGAGGCTAGCTGACTTTGAGGGTAAGAGGGTAAGCGCAGACCTAATTAAGGAGCCGGGGGAGGAGCTACTCGAGGTTTTGAGGAAGCTGGGCATCGAGGTCGAGTTCATAGGAGGTAGGGATGGGTGCGGCCACAGGGTAGTACTCGGTAAGTCAGGTTCTAGGGAAGTTGTAGCCTGCTACCCCTACAGGGTAAGCATACCTATGTACCTACGCTACGCTGAGAACCTCCTTAGTGAGCCTAGTTGGAAACTAGTAAACAGAGTAGTACTCAAGGGGTTCGTATACCTAAGCAGGAAGGACCTAGCTAGGCTAGCTGAGGAAGTGGTAAAGAAGCGTGTTGTAGAGTACGGTAAGGCCCTCTCAGAGGATGCGGTTCGCAAGACCCTAGAGGACCTCATACCCAGCGCCTTGAGGTTAATACCAGAGAGAGTTAGAAGTGGGGAAGCTAGGGGAGTTCCCGCAAAGGTGGAGAAGGCCTTCCCGCCGTGCATGGTTAAGCTAAAGGAGATTCTCGCAAGAGGTGAGCACCTAAGCCATCACCAGAGGTTCGCCTTAGCCACCTTCCTCCTAGCTGTAGGCTATAGCGTTGACGAGATCGTTGAGCTCTTTAGGAGCTCCCCCGACTTTGAGGAGAAGATAGCTAGGTACCAGATAGAGCACCTAGCTGGGTTACGGGGGAGTAGGAGGAGGTATAGTACTTATAGTTGCGATAAGATGAGGTCCTTAGGTCTATGTGTAGCCGAGTGCGGTACTAAAAACCCTGTTCAGTACTATAGACGCACAGCTAGGGAGCTAAGAACTCCATAAACTCATAGCCTGGGGTGGTTGCACCCTTCCTAGCGTTGATAACTACTACCCTACCATCAATTACCTTGTAGGGGAAGCCGAAGTCTGCTTTAAGAACCCTAAACCCCTCTGGTAGTACCCAGGTAACTCTGTAGTCATACTCCACTTCCTCTGCCTCGTAGTAGTTCTCGTACCTGTTCACCCCTCTAGTTAACCTTCCCTTGAATAGTATTAGGAACTCTATAAAGGGTCTCCTAGGGTTAGCTACGAAACCTACATCTACGTGTACTACCCTAGCTTTAACTTCTTCCCCGTTAACTACTATCCTCTCATTGTCTACGAAGAACTGCATGTTCTCTCTAAGTGATGTGAGTTCCTTCTCACGAGATTCAGAGTCCGATACTGCGCGGTATAGCTCCATCTCCGGGTCCCAGTAGAAGAAGACTACCTTCTGCCTAAACTCACCGGAAGAATCTAGATTAAAGAGACCGTAACCGTAGCGGGGCCTCAAGGAAGCACCTTACGTTCCTCCTTCATAGTCCTCAGTACTACTAGCGTTGAGGTACCTAAAACCCCCTCAATAGAGCCTATATGGTCTAGGATCTTAGAGAGCTCTGTATGGTCCCTTACAAGTAGGGTACATACTAAGGTCCACTCACCAGTAACGTCGTATATCTCCTTAACCTGGGGCATGCTCTTTAAAGCCTCTACTACCTGGTTAAACTTCTTAACGTCTATAGTCAGGAATACGAGGGCCTTTAGCCTATAGCCTAGTAGCTCCGGGTCTACCTCAGCAACTATCCTCCTAATGTACCCCTGCTCCTTAAGCTTCCTTACCCTCATGAAGACCGTAGATGTGCTAACCCCCACCTTCTTAGCTATCTCCGCGTAGGTTAGGTCCGCATTATCCTGGAGTACATCTAGGATCTTTACGTCTACCTCATCTAGGCTACGGTTAGGCATGATCTATCACGCTCTTACATAAGGATCTCTGTGAAACTGCTTAAAAATTTTTCTTACGCCTGCGGAGCTAGGGTATACCTTACCACTACGTCTCCGGGGATCTCGAATGTTATACGTAGAGGGCTTGAGGAGCTTAACTCCAAGGTCAGGCTATCCGTTAAAGCTGAAAGTGGTAGTACCTTAACTAAGTAGCTCTCCTCGTAAGCTGATCTAACGCTCTCCTCAAATTCTATGTCTATGATCGAACCTGATACTCTAGACATCTTCACCGTGGAACCCCCTCCTTTAACGAGGATGTAGTCTGCTACTGGAACCTCGATCTCTATAGTTCCGGAGCCCTTGAGGTCTGTGAGAGCCTGCTTAAAGGCCTTAGAGAGCACCCTCACTTTAACCTTGAACTCCAGGCTTAGCTCGGGGATCTCCTCTGCCTGCACCTCTATAGACCTAAACCTAAATAGCTTGGGTGCTACCCCCTCGATTAGGAGGCTGTAGAAAGACTCATCCGCAGAGAACTTAAGTACCTCCCCCTTCTTAGGCTTAGGTAAGATCTTCAGGAGGGAGCTAAGGTTTAGCCCTACCTTTAAGCCTTGGGGTTCAACGTCGTACTGGGTAAAGGCTGATGACGGTATACGTATCTCGATGAGTGAGAGCCTAGCCGGGTCTAAGGCTCTCACCTGAACCGCCTCGGGATCTATATCTAGGAGCACTTCATCAGCTACCTCACCTACAACCTCGAGGAGTGTTAGGAATGTCTTAGCTGAGGGGTACTCGAAGTAAACTCCTTTACTGCTACTCATGCCCAATTACCAGAGCTATATTAGGCTTCTACTAAATTTAAAACTGGTGTGATGTGGTTCTTCGGAGCTGATGGATGAGGAACCGTGTGAGGGCTGACGGGTTTCTTAGGTACGGCTCCTAAGCCTGCCTCAAGGAGCTTAGGTAGACCCTCCTAATGAGGTCCTTGTCTACCTCTAGTGGGGCTAGGTTCAAGAGGTAGCTGAGGGACTTAAGTACTATGGAGGCGACCTCGTCAGCTCTATCTGCTGTAAAACCGTATCCCAGTAGAGACTCTGAGAAGCCTACCCCTACCTGGAAGCTCCTAACGGCTGCTGCAGCCCTCTCGTTATCCCCAGGTTCAGGCCTTAGGGTAGGGTCTAAGTACTTGAGAAGTCTGTGTAGAGCCTCCGGTACCTCTCTATAGAGTACCTCGATAGCTGCTGGACCTATAGCTGCTAACCCAGCCCCGTGAGCTAATCTCGGCTCTAGACCGCTTAGGGCGTGCTCTAGTGCGTGTATCATGTGGGTACGTGAGTTGTCTACGGCCATACCGGCCAGAAGAGATGCGTAGAGTAGCCAGTACCTAGCCCCAAGGTCTAAGGGGTTACTAACAGCTACCGGTAACCACCTGGATATAAGCCGTACCACCTCCTCAGCTAGGGACCTCGTAAAGGGGGACGAAGCTCTGCTTGTAGAGGACTCTAGAGCGTGGTAGAAGGCATCTAAGGAGGTGTAGACCGTCTGATCCCTAGGTAGGGTTAGTAGGTAGCGCGGGTCTTCTACGGCTAGGGACGGGTATATGTGCTCGCTGGCCACGCTAACCTTCTCGTGGGTCTCCTCAATAGTAGCTACGGCATACCTATCAACCTCGCTCCCAGTACCGTGAGTTAGATTAACAGCCGCTATAGGTAGAGCTCCACAAACATCCCTAGACCTCCTCAGGTAGTCCCTCGCACGCCCCCCACAGCTCGCTACAATGGAAGCTATCTTCGCTACATCTATAGTACTACCACCACCTACAGCTACTACAGCCTCCGCCCCGTACCTCCAGGTAAGCTCAGCTACAGCATCCACTAGGGAGGCCGTTGGATTGGGGAAAACCCCGCTGAACACCTCGTACTCTACTCCGGAGGTCCTCAGGTACTTCTCTACATCGGCTAAGGCCCCGCTAACCCTAGCGGCATTCCTACTTGCTACCACGTAGACCCTCCTAAACCTAGGTAGCCATCTACCTAAGGACTCCGCAGAACCTGGTCCAAAGCTAATTAAGGTCTTACCGTACCTAACATTAAAGCTCTCTAAACCCACGCCCCCACCGTGGTGACTACAATCTAGGGTAAATTAGCTCAACATACCCTCCCCACTTAAGGAGTGGTAGCCGCGGAAACCTCACCCGGTAAGGCTAGAACAGAGCTACCGACTTAACGCCCTCCCTAAGTACCTTACGTATCTGTAACCTTAAGAAGGCTAGTGAGACTACGAGGAATGCTGTAGCGTAGGTAGGCCCTATGGTAGCCGCTACCCAAGTATCCACTAGGGGTTCGGAAACCCCTAGGGAGTACCTTATGAGCTCTGCTGGGTAGCTGAACGGTGTTAGGTAGGCTAGTAGCTGGAGTTGCCTAGGCATGTACCTTAGTGGGAAGAATCCTCCAGTAGCTAGTGGGAGTATCCAGCTGATAAGCTCTACTATGGGGCCGGAGGTACCGGAGGTAAGTAGGGCCCCTCCGACTGTAAGGGAGTAGGCTAGTAAGACCAGTAGCAGCGTAGTAACACCAATAGCCAGAACTACCGGGTCGAGGAGCTCTAGTTTCGGCGGCCCTACGAAGAGGCTGATCACCGCGTAGGCTAGGCAGAGGGCTATGGAGTACCAAGCTAGGGAGACGGGTATAGTCCCTATAAAGTGAGATAGTATCGAGCTTCCCGACGCTAGAACGTACTCCAGTACACCTAGCTGTACTAGCCACCTAAGTAGCATAGCCCAGTCCCACGTAGCTGTTGAGTAGGCTAAGAACATTGCCACCCCGACTAAAGTCCCCCTTGCTACCCCCTCCATAGCCTCCTCCTCGGAGAATAGGGTCATAGGTACTACGAATATGGATATCCATACAGCTAGGGAGAGAAACCCGTAGACAAGCCCTCTGCTCCTAACCAGTTCCGCAGTGAAGTAAGCTCTAAGAACAGCTAGGGAAGCCTTCAATAGGTTCTTCAAACCCTTACACCCTCCCTAAGCTTAGTAACCTCCCACCTCCTAGCAGACCTCCTCATAGGGTACATCTGTAGTACAGCTAGAACTACAGCTAAGGTCAACGGGAGGAGTACCTCGTTAAGCTCCCCTAGCCCAACTACAACCCTCTGAGCAACCTCGACGCAGTTAGCTGGTGGTAGAAGAGCTGTTAAAGCGTACGCTACCTTACTCAACATCCACCTAGGGTAGTAGACCCCCATCGCAACTAAGAAGAGAGGCCGAACAACGTTAATAGCCCTCCAGCTCTCACCACCGAGAGAGTAGAGCCCTAGACCTACAGCTACGGCTACAGGTATGAAAGTTAGAGCAGCAACTACCGATATAGCTACAACAATAAACCCCGAGAGCAAACCGTCAAGCCCTTCCTGCAGAGTGAACACAGGTAATAGGAAGGTAGCCCCCAGCACTAGGGATAGGGTAAACCTAGGGACCGGTATTGCGGCGTAGTGTAGTACCGTACTAGTAGGGCTTGAGACTATGTAGGGGAGGGCCCCCGCGTTCTCATCATACACCGGTCTCCACATAACATCGTCTACTACCGTAAGAGTTGAGAAGAGTACATAACTAGCTGTAGCTAGGAAAAGTACCGGACTTACCCCAACCCTTCTGAGGAAGACCTCCGGAGAGCCCGCGGCGTACCCGAGCGCTAGCATGAACGCCGTCATTACGTAGGGCCATAGGATGCTCATAAATAGGATACTCTTCCTTCTGAAAACCTCAGCGTACACTAGAAGCATCTCAGCTTTAACCAGTCCTAGGAAAGCCCTCAAGCCTCTGCACCTTGTGTAAAGTACACAAACACATCCTCAAGAGTAGGCTCCTCAATCCTTAACCTAGAGACCTCCACACCCCTAAATGAGAGTACCCTAACTACGTCGCCAACTATCTCTTCAGGTCTTCTAGTAAGTACTTTGATTACGTACAGCCCCTCCGGACTCTGCCCGTACTCGCGGACATCTAGCCCTAGCTTTCTAAGGTCATCAACTACTCCACTCGGTAGGCTACTTAGGTGTAGCTCTAGCGTGCGAACACTTGGGATCTTACTCTTAAGCTCGTCTGGACTCCCCTCAGCTACTACAACGCCTCTATCTATGAGAACTATCCTATCGCATACCTGCTCTACCTCAAGCATGTTATGTGACGTATAGAGAATGGCCTTACCCTCCCTATGGGCTAAGTCCTTAACTAGGGACCTTATCCTCCTAGCTGACGGTATGTCCAGCCCTAGTGTAGGCTCGTCTAGTAGGAGTACCGGGGGGTCCTTAAGTAGAGCTCTCGCTAGAGCTAGCCTAGCTTTCATACCTAGGCTAAACTCCTCGTACAGCCTATCGCTACCCCCTAGCTCGCTTAGACCTACTAGGTCTAGTAGATAGCTCGCCCTTCTTACGAGCTCCCTACCTTCAAGACCGTAGAGGTATCCAAAGTAGATAATGTTCTCCCTACCGGTAAGCCTTCCGTAGAAACCCTTCTCCACGCTAATCATAATCCCTATAACTCTCCTAACCTTCTGAGCCTCCCTAACTACGTCGTAACCGCAAACGTACGCCTCTCCGGAATCCGGTAGGAGTAGCGTTGATAGTACCTTTATGGTAGTAGTCTTACCTGCTCCATTAGGGCCTAAGAGCCCTACTACCTCTCCGTATCTAACCCTTAGATTAACCCCCTTGAGAGCTTCAACAACCTCGGTACGGCTTCTGAACATACCGAACCTCTTCTTAGTAACGTACTTCTTAACGAGTCCGCGGGCTTCGATAGCGTAGCTAGCTCCCATCCTAAACCCTACCTAAAAACTTAGGTAGATCACAGTATTATAGATACTGTATAGATCTGTGAACAGCTGCTGATCAGCTTTGAGTACCTACTTAAAGTACTGGGACTAAGTTATCAGCTACCTATAACCTACTCAGAGCATTTCTCGTACTTAAGTACCTCCCTAGTTAATACGTCGACTAGCTCCTCAAGCTTTCGTAGGTCTTCGTCCGTTGGTAGAGGCCTAAGCTGAACTACGGGTTCAGCTACTTGGAACCCTGCCTTAGTAAGAGCTTCCACAGCATCCCTAGCTGAAGCACCCCAGGAGTAGGTGTTTACTACTGCAGCTGTCCTACCTCTTCCGGCCTGCTTTATCTGCAGGTAGCTTATTACCTCCTTAACCGGTGGGAACACCGAGGCATCGTAAGTTGGGAATACGAAGAGCAGTGCTCCGGAGTTACTAATCTCCGAGAGAGTGTACGATGGGTGTACTCTAGTCGCGTCTATTACCCTAACGTCTACACCTCTCTCCTCCAGCTTCTTTGCTATCCAGCTAACTAAGCTCTCGGTCCTTCCGTACATAGATCCATATACTACCGACACCTCCGCACACCTCTTTGGAATCGATAAGTCCCTGTAGAGGGCTACTATTCTATCTACGTACCTCCTGTATATAGGACCGTGGGAGGGGGCTATCATGGAGATCCTCAAGCCTAGTTTCTCGATCTTACCTAGCGCTTCAAGTACGTTCTTAGAGTACTTCAGTACTATGTTGGAGAAGTACCTCCTAGCTTCCTCTAAGTAGAGCTCTAGGTCGACCTCGTCATCGAAGAGACCCTCGGCAAGGGCTCCGTAGGATCCGAAGGCGTCGCAGCTGAAGAGTATTCCAAGCTCCTCTAGATACGTCATCATTGTCTCAGGCCAGTGGAGCCACGGAGTGTGGATAAACCTTAGGGTCCTACCCCCTAGGTCCAGCTTCTCACCATCCCGAACCTCAACTACCCTACCCTCGGGTATCCTGTAGAGGGTTCCAATAAGCCTAGCAGCAGTAGGGGTTAGAACCACCTTAGCGTTCTTCGCTAGACTCAGTAGCTTAGGGGTTGATGCGTGGTGGTCAGGCTCTAGGTGATTCAGTACTACATATCTTACCCTACCTAGGTCCCCGACGACCTCCCTAATCTTCTCCAGGTACTCGAAGGTTAGGTGTTCATCAACCCCATCTATAACGGCAACGCCATCAGAGCCTAATACTACGTAAGCGTTGTAGGAGATCCCATAGGGTATCGGCCAGAGGGATTCGAATAAGTCTTTAACGCGATCGTTAACACCTATCCAGAAAACCCCATCAGCAATCTGCGTCGGCTCCTTATGGTATGTGTGGATACTTACGTACACCTCCACCGCCACCCTGGGGATCCCCCCTACAGGAAAATAAACTAGCTAACCTCCTCCTACATTGGAAAGCTTTCACCTACAATACGGGTAGGAACCTACCGGGCTATGGCTGGGAAGCTTAACTTAAATAGCTCACACCGCTACTACATACCTTAGGTAGCGTGGGATGTCGTCAGTGTACTACAGGTGCTGGGTCTGTGGAGAGCAGTTCGATAGGAAGCAGCTCGAGCCGTTTAGTGAGAGGGCTGCTAGAGAGGGCTACGCCTTCATAAGGTGCCCTAAGTGCGGGTCTAAGCTTGTGGTAAAGATGCGTAAAAGTACCCCAACGCAGGTTGAGGCTGTCTAATCTTCTCTCTCCGTAGAGCTTTAGAGTTCCTACTGTAGAAGCTCCGATCGCGCTTTAAACCACCCTAAGGCCATGTGATTAGGTGAGCTGGACGAGTAGGGAGGAGATATTCAGGGTTGGGTTGTTTAAGGAGAGGGGTTACCTAAGGCAGCAGTGTAGCTCCTGTAAAGCCTACTTCTGGAGCTCCATTAAGCGGGATAACTGCGGTGACACTCCCTGCACAGACTACTACTTCGATAGGGTTAGCATAAGAAGTCCTCCTCTAACAGTTAAGGAGTCTAGGGATAGGTTCCTCAAGTTCTTTAGGGATAGGGATCATGAGGTTATAGAGCCCTACCCGGTAGTAGCTAGGTGGAGGGAGGATCTCTTTCTAACCATAGCCTCCATAGCTGTTTTCCAGCCTCACGTTACTAAGATGATCGTCCCACCCCCTGCAAACCCCCTGGTTATAGCTCAGCCGTGTATAAGGCTTGAAGACCTGGGTAACATAGGGTACACCCTAGGGAGGCACCTAACTAACTTCATAATGGGTGGACACCACGCCTTCAACTACCCGGATAGGTTCGTATACTTCACCGATAAGACTGTGGAGTACGCTGTGGAGTTCTTTACTGAGGTCATAGGGGTTCCAGAGAAGGAGCTAACCCTTAAGGAGTCCTGGTGGGAGGGGGGAGGTAACGCAGGACCCTGCTTCGAGGTCTCCGTAGGAGGTCTAGAAGTGGCTACCCTGGTCTTCATGATGTACGACGTCGTGGAGAACGGCTATAGGGAGATGCCCCTTAAGATAGTCGACACGGGCTACGGTATCGAGAGGATCGCCTGGCTAACCCAGAAGACTCCAACAGCCTTCCACGCTATATACGGGGACCTCGTACACGAGTACCACAGGCTACTAGGAGTTAGAGAGCCTCCTGAGAAGCTACTCTACCTCCTCTTTAAGAAATCCGGTAAGCTGAATCCGAGAATCCCCGAGAACTTCCGCAAAGCTAAGGTCCTTGTAAGTGAGGAGCTAGACCTACCTCTAGAGGAGGTTAACACCTATGTAGACGGAGCTGTACAGATCTATAACGTCTTAGACCACCTCAAGACGGCTATACTGATGCTAGCAGACGGTGTAGTTCCCTCTAATAGCGGTGAGGGCTACCTAGCTAGGCTAGTCCTTAGGAAGACCTTCAGGATACTTACTAAGCTAGGAGTAGATCTAGACGTACTACATAAGCTACTGGACCTTCAGATCAGGTACTGGAGAGACCTCTACCCATCTATACCGAAGGCTGAGCAGTACATACACGAAGTAGTGGAAGCAGAGTTCCTTAAGTATGCTGAGCTCGTTGAGAAGGCCCCCTCAATCGTTAGGAGATACCTAACTAAGGGCTCTACTGGACTTAGCTTAGAGGAATTTATAGAACTTTACGAGAGCCACGGGATACCTCCTGAGGTAGCTGCTGAGATCTCCAGTAAGCTGGGGCAGCCGGTTGACGTTCCTGGAGACTTCTACTCCGTGCTAGCCTCTAGGAGGTCTAGAGCTCCGATTAAGAGAGTTGAGGTACTGCCAGTCCCCGAGGACGTTGTTAAGGCTTTTCTCACGTTACCGGAAACTAGGAGGCTATTCCACGAGGATCCGTACATAAGGGAGTTTAAGGCTAAGGTAGTTGCAGTCCTCGGGAACTACGTGGTCCTTAGCGAAACGGCTTTCTACCCTGAGGGAGGGGGTCAGAAGCCTGACACGGGAACCCTAGAGATAGGTGACCTAGTACTCAGGGTAGTAGACGTCCAAAAGGTGGGTGGAGTAATACTGCATAAGGTAGACCGTGAAGTACCGAGGGAGTACGTAGGCCGGGAGGCCTTAGGTAGAATAGACTGGGATAGGAGGTATGCCCACATGAGGCATCATACAGCTACTCACATACTTCTTGGGGTTCTAAGAGGGCTGTACGGGGACCACGTATGGCAGGCTGGTGCGGAGAAGGAGGTTACTAAGGGGAGGCTTGACGTTACCCACTACAAGCTACCGACGCCAGAGGAGGTAGAGAGGATAGAGATGGAAGTCAATAGGGTTATAAATGAAGCTAGAAGTGTAGTGTCTAGGTTCCTACATAAGTACGAAGCTGAGAAGCTATACGGCTTCAGGCTTTACCAAGGCGGCGTACCGCTGGAACCTTACGTAAGGGTTGTAGAGGTAGACGGTCTGGACGCTGAGGCGTGCTACGGGACCCACCTCAGGAGTACCGCTGAGGTTGGGGGGTTTAAGATAGTTAACGTTGAGAAGATACAGGACGGTGTTATAAGGTTCGAGTACGTAGCTGGACCCCAGTTAGCAGAGTATGTAGCTAGGTTGGAGAGTAAGTTAAGGGAGGCTTCGAAGCTTGTAGGTGGCGAGGTCTCGGAGCGTCTACCTAAACTTCTAAAGGAGCTGGATGAGCTTAGGAAGAGATTGCAGGAGTACAGAGATGTAGCTGGGAGGGCTTTGAGGAGGTTGATCGAAGCTGAGGCTAGGAGGGTTAGTGAGAGCTGCTCTCTGTCTGTAGTTAAGGTAGAGTTCCTTGACGAGGAGCTCTTCAGAGAGGTTCTCAAGGACTACGTCTCCAGGGCTCCGGAGGCGGTGGTAGTCCTTGTAGCACTAGCTCCGCGGAGGTCTCTAGTTGAGGTATCTGAAGGGTCTACAGCATCTAGGTACGTTAACGCGGTAGACCTAGTTAGAGAGCTCTCAGCTGTAGTAAGTGGTAAGGGTGGGGGTAAGAGGGACCACGCCGTTCTAACAGTTGCTAAACCCCTAGCCGACTCCGAGATCGCCGACCTCAGAAGCTACTTTGAGAGGAGAGTGCGTGAGCTTTGTACAGCTCCCTGAGAGCTGAGGTTCGGGAAGCTGTAAGAGATTACCACTACCTCCTCAATAGAGGGTACCCTCAGAAAGCTGCCCTAGATTTTGTAGCCTCTAGGTACGGTCTAAGACGTGATGAGAGAGCCCTCCTACTGAGGTGCGTTCACCGAAGCTCCGACGCGGAGTACATAAGGAGTAAGACTGTAGGAGGAGTAGATGGGAGGTACCTAGTAGTAGATGGGTACAACGTTGTACTTACTGTAGCCTCTGCCATAGAAGGGAGACAGCTGTTTCTCTGCGATGATGGCTTTGTTCGAGACCTCAGAAGTAGCTACGTTAAGGACTTCGACAGCCCTACTGTAACCTCCTCACTAGAGCTAGTAGCTGAGGTTCTAAAGACTTTAAGACCTGCAGAGGCGTTAGTAGTTCTCGATAAGAACGTTAGCTGGAGCTCTAAGCACGCAGAGCTCATTAGGGAGAGGTACGACCTAAGGACAGCTCTCGCGGTGAGGGCGGATATAGAGGTTATCGGGTCTGGTAGGGTAGTATGCAGTAGCGACTTCGTAATACTTATGAAGGCTACGAAGGTTTTCGACCTAGCTCAGTACGTAGTAAGGTCTAAGCTACCCTACGTAGAGATCGTGAACGTAGGCTCCCTACTTGAAGGTAGCCCTAGGTTACCTGATCAGCTCACTTAGCCTCCGCATAATCGCTTGCGGGTCCTCGAAGAGCTGTACCCGGGACTCTACTAGCTTTCTACTTAACTTCAACTTCTTAGACCTTAGGAACCCCCTTAAGCTCTCAACGAAGTCCGGGTCCTCCATAGCGCTCGACACTGCCTTTAGAACTAGGTAGTCCTCAGGTCTAACCGCACGTACTTTAACCCCCTGCACCTCGTACTCAATGGAGTCCTCAAGTACTTCAGTAGGTACGTAGAAGTCGTGCATGTTCTCGTAGAGGTCTACTACAACCTCCTCACCATCTATGTAGCACGTAATACTCGGAGTTCCAACCCAAGTAGAGCCCAGTAAGCAACCGTAGCGCCTTACGAACTCCTCTACAGTACCTAGGTTTGCTAACACCGATGTAGAGGTTACAAAAAGGTCTAGATCCCCATCGAATCTCTGCATACCAACAGCTAGCTGAAGGGATGTACTACCTATTAAAACCCCGCTCAAACCCTCCTTTCCTAGGAGGTCTAAGACCTTAGCTAGCACCTTAGCTGAAGGCACCGCTTATCACAGATTGTACTACTACTGAAGGGTATTTATGTAGTCCTCCCAAGTCGGAGTCTCTCAGCCTCGTGCAACTGTTTT
>CAYTXX010000027.1:0-14259 GCA_964442165.1 uncultured Desulfurococcaceae archaeon
ATAAGTTTTCTATTTATAGACTCGGTGGTTTCATGACCGAGGTATACGTGTTCGAGGCAACCGTATCCAAGTACTCTGGGGAAAGAATAGTCCTCTACTCACCAAGGGAGTGCCAGGAGAAGCTTAGGAAACACCACGGGAGGAAAGTAAGAGCTTTAGTAGCAATAGAGAGCGAGTAACGTACTCACAGCTACCTACAAATACTCACGGGTAGCTACAAGTACCTTCAGCGACCACAACCCACGCAACAGGCTTCGAGCTTCTCAATAGCTTTAGCCATAGCTTTAGCCATAGACTCCATTACCTCCCCCGGCTCCTTGGACTTCATAACAGCTGAGGAGACTAGAACCCCGCTAGTCCCCAGCAGTATTGCTACCTCAGCGTCTTCAGCACTGGATATGCCAGCACCTGTTAGTAGTATTACCCTATCGTTGTACCTCCTTATAAGGGATACAGACCTAGTGACCACCTCCGGCTTCGCTCTGGAGACCGCTATACCCGTACCTATGAGCTCTGGAGGTTCTACAGCTATCATATCGGGGTCTAGGATAGATATAGCTGCAGCTTCCTCAGGTTCAGCCGCACAGATTAGAGTACTTAAGCCGAGAGCTCTAGCCTTCTTAACCAGAAATAGTACTTCGTCTAACCTTAGCTTCCTCTCACTGTGGTTAGCTATGAACCCCTTAGCACCGGCCTCCTTAATGGCCTCCGGAGGTATGGAGCCCGTCCTAGCACCTAACTCGAAGGGGTCTGCGTGTTGCGCGAACACAGGTATCTCGAGAGACTCGGCCAGAGCTCTAAGTTCGGTGAACGGTGGGGCTACTATAACCTGCACTGAACCGTACAGCTCCTTGTAGACTTTCTCAGCGGCCCTACCTATGCCTAGGGCTTTACTCCCTATAGCTGTATCGTAGGCCTTGAAGTTTATCACTAGGATAGGTACTCTACGCATTAAAAACACCTAGACTTCTCCTAAGCAACCGGAACAGCTACTCCTCGGGTTTACCGCTTAGGAGCTCTGACCTAACCTTGGGCTCGGCCGCCTTGACGGCTCCCTCAACCTTCTGGAACCTACCCTTAAGCTTTTCGAGTACCTCGGGTAGTGTGGTGTACTCCATCTCCTCAGGGCCTAGCCTGTGGGGCATGAAGGGCCCGTGCCTCCTTAGGTAGTCGGCTATTACCTGGGCTAACCTCCTTGTCTCATCGAATGCGGGGTCGTCAAATAGGTCTACCGGACCTATGAGCCTCGAGTTCTTAACCTGGAAGCCCAGCCCAACTAGCCTAGGTGGTCCGTCGAAGCGTGTGCACTTAGCATACCTTTGAGGTACGGGCATGAGGGGTCCATGGTGAGAGCCGCGCATCCAGCCAGCAACTAGGTGGGGGAAGGCGAAGGCCTCGAGAACCTCACCCATCGCTGGGAAGCCTGCCTGAACCCTCACTACTGCTACTGGGTCGTCCTTACCTACGTACCTACCAGCAATTAAGCTTAACCTCTCTACACTAACTACCGCAGCTATCTCGTCGTCTAGCCTCCTGTATACTCTTCTAACTATGTACCTACCGGGAGTACCTATGAGCGCTAGAATATCGTAGATCTCCTCTGGGGCGTTCATAACTACGGACCTACCCTCGAAGACGTCGTATACCTCAAACTTAAAGCCCTGGTGGAGCTTCGGATCTATAACTAAGCCTGAGGTGTTGAACGGATCCGCAAATACCCTAAACATGGGGAGGTTGAAGGCGCCCGGCTCGGTCTTATCTGCCATAAACACAGCTATAGGCTCTGAAGGTCTCTCATAGAACTCCATCTCTGCAACTCCAGGACCTAACCCCCTTACGTTACCCGAGAAAGCCTCGCTGAGGAGGTCCTGCCCTGCTGCATAGAGACCTAGCTCCCTAGCTACCCTAGTAGCCTCCCTAAAGGCCGTCCAAGCAACCTCGTGAACCTCAGGTGAGTCAACCCCCCTTCTGTGGGTCATAATTAGCTCTAGATCGTCCCCCGCGTTTGTTACGTAGAAATCTACCAGTATACCCTTAGCCTTAGCCTCTGCAAGAACCCTCGTTGCAGCAGCTATAGTATCCGGGTGGACAACCACGTGACCAGCTACGGAGCCTACGTCCGCCTTAATTACGGAAACCGTAGTTCTAACCTTCTCCAAGTACTACCACCGAGGTGGCTACCGACGTGAGCTAATAAAGACCTCAGTTACCAGCAAAACCTGCTACCACAGGGGATAAAGCTCCTAGATGCTTAGATCCCGCTCCCTCCTCTCTCCAGCTGGTTGAACTCTTATTTCCCCAGCTCTCCTCTCAAACTCCTGAATATTACTTAGGAGAGCCATCGCCAGAGACTTAAACCCTACTGGCGATAGCTTTACCTCAACGAGGAGCTCCCTCTCTACAACCTCCACAAACATGGACCCATCCGGATTCACCTTCGGGGATAGTCTGTCAACGAAGAATATTATGGTACCCTCATTAGGGTTTAAGCTCACTAAAGCACCACTCGCATGTGCAACCCTATAGCTCTCTGACCTCTTAAGCTCAAACCTAGGTAGGGACACCTCGCCCTCACCTCAAAACCTCTAAGCTTACCTCACTATAAATTCTGTTATAGCTGAACCCTCCTAGAGGTAGCTGTACTAGCTTTTCAATAGCTCTCCAGTACCTTTAGGAAAGCGGTGTAGTAAGGATTTAAAGTGTGGAACCGGTTTAGCTTCTGGAAGGTAGAGGGGCTACTGGCAATGGATGATGAGTGTGGCGGTCTCAGATAGGTGAAGACTTAGGAGCCCCCTGACAACTTCGTAGCCGGCTCGTAATTGAGGACCTCGCCTCTAAGGGTGGGAGAAGCTCCGCTCACGTTTTAAGGGAGGGTTTAACTATTTACGCGTGGCTGAAGACCCTCTCTAGATGTTACGAGCGGGAGGTGAAACCTAATTAGAGGTGCTACACTCTCTATCTAAGGTACGGTGAGTGGGTAGGCTAGAGGTGTACGAGAGATTAAAGAGGGTTTTCTGGCTAGCTAGGGAGGGGGAGCTCTCGCTGGATAGCGTTGAGCTGCTAGTGCTGGACAGGTCCTCGACTTCGGGTGTGAGGTGCCTTCAGTTAAGTTCGGAAGCTGTGCTACTAAAGGATAGAGTAGTTGTTGGCTGTTCCCAGATACCCCTTCATAGAATCCTAGAGGTGAGGGTTGGGGGTCGTTGTGTATGGAGAAGGGAGAGGTAGTGTGCCCGGAGAGGGTTAGGAGGCTCCCCACCTATTCTGAGGTTAGGGAGAGGGTCCTAGAGATAGGTAGGGAACCTGTACCGCTTTCGAAGTCTATCAGCAGGAGGGCCTTAGTTAAGTACTCTACTAGGGTAGAGAAGGTATTCAGGTACATAGAGGGAAACCTACTAACACGTCTTCAAGTAGTTAAGAAAGTCTTAGACATCGGCTTTTACCGCGAGCTAGCTTCAAACGCTGTTCCGGAGGGTGCGGATCTGGTAGACGTTGTTGGAAGGCTTATTGGTAAGCTTAGGGCTATTAGGAAGCTGTATAGGGAGTACAGAGCTAGAGTTATGAGTAGTATCGATAGAGCTGAAGCTGAGGAGCTCTACAGAGAGTACGTAGGCAGGGTACTCTCGGTAGTTAGAAGGCTTAGCAAGGACATAGAGTTAGTCAATATGGCTATAGACGAGCTTAGGAGGACTCCATGCATAGACTTTGGTAAGCCTATCATAGCTATCGCGGGGTTGCCTCAGGTCGGTAAGTCAACTCTAGTGGCAGCTATATCAACAGCTAAGCCTAGGTCTTCACCGTTTCCCTTTACCACTAAGGAGATCGTAGTAGGTCATACAGAGCTTGATAGTACTACCGTGCAGATCCTAGACCTACCTGGAATTCTCGACCGCCCACCGGAGGAGATGAACCGAGTGGAGAGGAGAGCGTTTATAGCTCTCACTACCGCAGCTCAGGCTATAGTGTTCCTAGTCGACCCGTCGGAGGACTTCTACTACGGCTTCGAAAGTCAGCTAAACCTACTTAAGGCTATACGTAACTTAATTAACTCTAAGGTTGTTGTAGCTATAAACAAGATCGATAAGGTATCGGACGAGCGTCTTACGAAGGTAGTTGAAGCCCTAGTGGAGGTAGCTCCGGAAGCTAAGGTAGTTAAGATAAGTGCTCTCAAGAGGTTGGGGCTGGAGGAGTTAGTGAAAACCCTAAAGAACCTCTCTAGAGGAGCTGAACCATAGGATTAGGATCGCCAGCACTGCGACCACTGCCTGAAGTGCTCTAAGTACGGTATCTGAGGAGTGAGTTGCGAAGAGCCCGGTGAGGATTAGCGAGGTAAGGGCTAGTACCTTAGCAACCCTCCTTAAATTAGCCTGAATCTCAGCCCACCTCCTAAAAACTTCGAAAGGGCGTACGTAGATGCAGATAGTACGACTAAGTAGGCTGATGGAAGTAGTAGGTAGGAGTACACGTAGGAAACTGCTACTACCTGTAGCGAGATAAGGTAATCGAGTACATCAACCACGCCTACGTAATGCTTTTCAGTAATAGCTGGGCGGGGGTACTCGACCCCTAGATATTCTAACTCAATACTATAGCTACCCCTACCTAAGTTAAGGTAGCACTCCTCCAAGGTGATTTCCGCCCAGCTAAAGCCCTCCCAAGAGCACTTCAAACCCTCACCATTAACCATCGCGGAGCTTACGTTAACTGAGCTAAGCTTTAGGATAGCTAGAGATGCCGTTTCGCTAAGGACCTCTAGGAGCGCTGTAAGCTTGTTACCTACTCTGCTTAAGTTACCTATGTGGAGAACTCCAATGAGCACTAAGGTAAGACTTTGACCTGCGTAAACTAAGTTGTAGACCCTTAGAGTTCCCTCCCACGGTACCTTAAGGTATGGTGGATCCGGAGTAAATCTGTACCCCATAAATACCACAGATGGCGTGAAGCTAGTGCCCTCTGTCAGCATATCGTAGGGCGGCCCGATGTAAAAAGCTCCTGTAGGATCCCCTACTACAGCTACGTCAGGCTCAACGCTACTACTCCCATAGAGCTCGACAACTGCGTTGGGTAGGGGGTTCCCAATAGCGTCTACTACTCTACCTCTAATACTACCTAGACCGCTACTAGGGGTAGCTATAGGGGGAGCTTCAAATACAGCCGCGAAGGCAGGCATGAGAGGAAGCCCGATGTAGTACACTAAGGAAGCAGCTATCATGGCCGCACCGACGCTTCTCCCAGCTCTAAACGGTAGGGAGTATAGGAGGACCCCTACAGCAAGGATCTTGTCTCTAAGGCTGTAGATCACCATAGAGATAAGGTATATGGTTTTAATAGCTGTAAGAGCTGTAGCTAGCAGTGTACCTACATGCTTAAGTATCTCTAAAAGCATCTCAGCTCCCGAGACCTTAAGCATGGCCCCGAGGGACTGTATCAGTAGGTATGTGGATACTAGAACGCTCGCTCTACTCGTGAGCCAGACAGTGAAGCCCCCCCAGTCTGCGTTAACTACAGCTAGGAGGTAGTCTCCCAGTTTAATCACTAGACCGTAAGCTGAGACTAGGATGGCTGATGCTATGCCATCATACATCATTAAGACCCCCCACTTCTTAACAAACTTAGCAGGTATTGGAGAGCCGTAGAGGACTGCACCTATAACGTACGTAAGCAGAGACAGCGTATATGCTAGGGGTAGTATCTCTATAGCTAAGCACCCCTCTACGGTGACGGAGGTGGAGGCATGGGTAGAGAGACTGAAGACACTATGTAGGAGATTAGTGCGAATATCGTAGTACCGAGGGCAAGCCAAAAAGCTGCCATCACGGAGTCCTCAATAAGGCTCTGACCTACTCTCTTTATACTTCTAAACGGGAGCGGGGCCCCCCTTAAAGCCCAACCAACAGCCCAAGTAATTAGGAATACGAACCAGGCTACAGTTGTAATAGCTATAGCTACCTGCCTAACGAACTCTACTAGCTCCACAGCTACAGCCCCACTAAGCTTGCACTTATATAGCGTTACACCAGTTCAACGCGAGGGAAGCTCGTGAACACGTTAACGCACTACGTATCTAGGAGAGCTTCTCTAAGTCTTGGAGCTCTGGTTGTTCCTCCAGTAATAGTGCTCGGCCCTACATCCGTAGGTGAGGATTCCAGGATCTTCAGCTTTTCGGTCCTAGGATTCCCCACGAGAAAAAAGCTTATCGACATAGAGAGCTCAGCGGACTCCCTAGAGGGAGTCGATAGAGTTAGTAGTGGGTGTAGACTAGGTAAGGGCGTAACGGTTAGGACCCACTGCATCATATACGAAGAGGTAGAGCTCGGAGATGGTGTAGAGCTAGGTCACAGGGTTCTAATAAGAGAGAGGACCTCTATAGGTAGCTGGACTAAGGTAGGTACCGATACCGTAATAGATGGATACGTATCTATAGGGGAGCATACAAACATACAAACCGGGGTCTACATACCGACAAAAACCCGGATAGGTGGGAGGGTCTTCATAGGTCCTAGAGCAGTTATAACAAATGATAGATACCCCCCGAGCAGTAAAATAGTTGAAACAGTTATCGAGGATGAGGCTATTATCGGGGCTAATGCCACGATCGTAGCTGGGGTTATAGTAGGTAGGGGGGCTGTCGTTGCAGCGGGTGCTGTAGTGACTAAGGACGTACCTCCTGGTATAGTAGTAGCTGGAGTCCCAGCTAGGTTCGTGATGAGTCGGGAGGAGTACGAGAAAAGGAAGAAGTCCTACGAAGCGTAGTTTCAGAGATCCAGATAGCTCTCGAACTCTTTATAGGTGATCTTATTAATGTGGGTGTAGGTATTCAGGTGATAAGTGAAAGTATGTCGAACATTAAGGAGGTAATTGAAAGTATTATTAAGAAACCAGGGGTATTCATAGACGAGACTAAGCTATACCCGGAGTACGTCCCAGAGGTTCTACCCCATAGGGAGGAGCACCTTAAGCAGTTAACGAAGATGTTTAAGCACGTTATAGTCTCCCCTGGAAGCTCCTCAGGTAGGGTAATACTGTACGGCTCCCTAGGTACAGGTAAGACCGCTACAGCCATATCCTTCGGGAGGGTTATGAGTAGAATCGCTGGCGAGCACGGTATAAAACTGAAGTACATACACGTGAACTGTGCCAGCGTTAAGGGAGCTCTACCGGTGCTTAGGGAGATCAAGAACCAGCTAGGCTTAAGCATCCCGGATAGGGGGCTAGGGCTACTAGAGTTTGCTCAAGCTCTCCTCAAGGAGTTAGACCTTAATGACCTCTATGCTATAGTAACCCTAGATGAATTCGACTCCGTACTCACGAGCTTTAAGGCTGAGGATAGGTACGTTCTACTCAGGTTCTACGATGTCTTTCACTCCGAGGTTCTTAGGCTTAACTTCATCTACATAAGTAGGATGAAACCTCACGAAATTGCTAGGGTACTAGACGAGGTTTCTGGAGGCTACGTCATTAGGAATACCATAGTCTTCAGCGCCTATAGGGCTAGGGAGCTCTACGATATACTGAGGTACCGAGCTGAGGAAGCCTTCCAGCCAGGTGTCGTAGGTGATGACGTATTTGAGTATATCGCGAACCTAGTTGGAAGCGATACTGGCGGTGATGGGAACGCTAGGAAGGCCCTAGCAATACTCTACACAGCAGGTAAGCTGGCAGAGAGAGAGATAGAGGAGGGAAGAGCCTCCAGAGTCCTCGTAGACCACGTTAGAGCTGTATCTGCTCGTGAGGATGTAAGCTTAGTACATGTTCTAGATTCCCTTAATTACCTTAACCTACACCAGCTACTCCTCCTTAAAGCTATAGCTCTAGGGCTTAAGAGCTCTGGAGACGACTACGTAGGTATAGGTATGGTGGAGTCTATATACAGAAGGCTATGTAGTGAAATAGGTATTGAACCTAGAAAGCACACGCAGGTATACTACTACGTCTCGGAGCTAGCCAACAGGGGGATGATAATGGTTAGGAAGAGCCTTAAGGGACGTAGAGGTCGGAGTAGCTACGTAAGCTTTGGAGCAGCACCTCTGGATAGCCTACTTAACGCCCTCAATAGGACCATAGCTTTGAGGCGTGAGCTCGGTGAGTAGCCTAAGCGATAAGGTAGTTGAGGTTCTATCGAGTAGAACTAGGGTTAAGATACTTAAGCTACTATGTGAGTACGGATCTCTAAACGTTTCGGCTATAGTTAGGCTAACAAGGCTTAATCACAAGGTTGTGAAGAAGGGGCTGCAGTACCTAATCGAGCAGGGAGTAGTCTACGAGGTCTCCTTGGGGAGGGTTAAGACCTATAAGTTAAACTCAGCGAGCCCGATTGCTAGAGCGATTCGCGAGCTATTCACTTCTTGAAAAAGCCCTCGAGACCTCCAGAACCTTTTACCCCCTTCTTCTCCGGGGTCTTCTTAGTAGATGCTTCAGCTTTCTCTACCCCCCTCCTCGCAGGGCTCTCTAGACTCTCTAGTAGAGTTTTCCTAAGCTCCACTCTTAGCTCCTCTACACGTTTTACTATCTTATCACCGTTCTTCTCGGAGAGATACCTTATCATAGAGTCGCTGAGGCCCAGACCTAGAGCAAGTCTTGCTGCATACTCTGGATTATTCTCGAATACAACCCTTAGCAGGGGTATTACCTCAGACTTAGCTACCGATGTAGAGCACTTCAGGTGTTGAGCTACAACCTTAGCTAGGTCATCTCTAATCTGTCTAACCTCCCTCGTTTTAAACATCATCCTTATCCTCTCCGGGAACCCGTACTTAACCCACTTAAACTTGTACTGCGGGTTCCTTATAGCTAGAGCTACCCCGGCCGTCATCATGTCGGAGGCGTATGATAATAGATCCCAACTACCGCTTTTAACTACCCTAGACATGTAGATATCCGCCTTGGATAGACTCTCATAAGCTCGCCAGAGGTCTTCGGGGTCTACAGCCTGCCTGGGTATGTTCTCGTTTATCCACTGAATGAGCTCATCAGGAGCTAGATCAGTCTGAGATGCAGCTGCTCTAGCCTGCCAAGCGTACTTAGATATCAGTATCCTCCTAACCACCTCAAAGGAGTTCAGCTCTCTATTTCTATACCCCAGGACGGATCGGGCGAGGGCGTAGGTAACCCTACCGAAACCTTCTCCAAGTGCCTCTAGGTCGTTTATAGCTGACCTAAGGTCTCCTTCAGCTCTCTCAGCTATGAAGTCGATAGCTTCATCCTCGCAGTCTATTTTTTCGTTCTTGCATATACTCTGGAGAACCTTCCTAATCTCCGTTTTAGTTAATCTCTTGAACTCTACGAGTAAGCAAACCTCTCTAAGTTCGCGAAGCCTGGGATCCCAGGGGTCGTTAGCTATAAGTACTACTGGATGGGCTGTTCTCTTTATTAGGTTTAGTATTGAGTCCAAGGCCCCTAAGTCGGCTGTAACAGAAATACCCTCTACCTCATCTAGGAGTATTATCTTACCGCGAGCCCCTATTAAGCTAGCCCCTCTAGAGGACGTCGCAGCTATTCTCTCTATGTCCGACGACCTCCTGTAGTCGCTGGCGTTCATCTCTAGTAGCTCCAGCCCGTACTCCCCAGCAACTGCTTCAACAAGCGAGGTCTTACCGGAGCCTGGAGGTCCGTAGAGGAGGGCTGCCTTCTTCTCCGGCTTACCTCGCAGCCAGGAGTCAAACCAGCTTAGAAAGATCTTCTTAGCCTCCTCCTGGTTAACTACATCAGCTACCCTTCTCGGTCTGTACTTAACTACCCAGGGAACCCTCCTCTCCTGGGACATTACTTCACCTTAGTAGGCTTCACCTGAGGTTGCTGCCTTAGGGACCTACCTAGTAGTACAAGCTTCGCAAGTAGAGCGCTTAGCTGTATTTCGTCGTCGGCCCCCTCAGCAAGCCTGAACTGAACCTCACCTAGGTAGTCTGCTATTTCAACCCTCATCTCCTCCGGTACGTTCACCTCAGAGCTGAATATCTCTCTGTGGAGCTGCTTGATTATATCTACCCCGGAGAGTCCGTAGGATACCATCAGCTTCCTCAAGTTCTCCCTAGCCTTAAGGAAGTCGCCCTCGAAGAGGGCTGACTTAAGTAGAGCTCTAACCTCAGCCGGTGTAGCTAGACCTACTACCTTGTATACGTTAGATACGTTAACCTCTCCTAGAGCTGAAGCTGCTTGAAGTATGTTTATAGCCTTCCTCATATCCCCTTCAGATACCTCGTATACGGCCTCAAGCCCCCTATCGTCGCAGATTACCTTCTCGTTATTACAGATCCACTTAAGCCTAGAGGTAACGTCCTCCTTCTTTAGCTGGGTAAACCTGAAGACAGCGCACCTAGACTGTATTGGCTCGATTATCTTACTAGGGTAGTTAGCTATTAGTATAAACCTGGTAACATCTACGTACATCTCCATAAGCCTTCTAAGAGCTTGCTGCGCGTCTGCCGTCATGTTATCCGCTTCGTCTAGTAGTACTATCTTAAAGGGGACGTTAGTGGGTAGCTTACTCCTAGCGAACTCCTTAACCTTAGTTCTTATCACATCTATACCCCTCTCATCAGATGCGTTTAACTCCAGCATGTAGAGCCTGTAGTCCTCTCCGTAGAGGTCGTGTGCTAAAGCGTGTGCAGCTGTAGTCTTACCGGTCCCCGGAGGGCCTGCGAATAGTAGGTGCGGCATGTTCTTCTCTTTAACGAAGACTTGTAACCTCTTAACGACCTCCTCCTGATTTACCATCTCCCGTAGGGATCGTGGTCTATACTTCTCAGCCCACAGAAGCTCTGCTAACGTACTTCTAGCGCTCATTAACACACCGGAGAAATCTAGAGCTTAACAGGCTTAAATACCCTAACCCACTCCAACCTGAAGGTATCTGCTTTTTAAGTTAGGTCTCCGATAATAGTTGAAGGTGCTACAAGTGTTGAGCAAGAACCAGGTAGCTATAGTGGAGTATTCCATTTACATAAAGGATACTGGGGAGCTAGTGGATACCACCTCAGAAGCTGAGGCTAAGTTGAATAGGAAGTACGTAGAGGGGAGTATCTACGAACCTGAGGTAGTCGTTGTTGGTGAGGGAAGGTTCTTCCAGGGATTTGAGGAGGCCCTGACGTCCTGTAAGGAAAGTGAGGAGGTAGAGTTTGAAGTACCTCCTGAGAAGGCTTTCGGTCCTAGGGACCCGGGTAAGATAAGGACTTTCCCCAGGAGGCTTTTTGAGAGGCAGAACGTAAAGCTAGAGGTAGGTAAGGAAGTTAGGATCGACGGAGAGCTTGGTAGGATACTGGCTATTGAAGGAGGGCGTGTGGTAGTGGACTTCAATCACCCTCTTGCAGGTAAGACCTTGAAGCTTAAGCTTAAAGTACTTAGGGTAGTAAACGACCCTACTGAGGCTATTAGATACCTAGTTAAGAGGCGGTTAAGAGGTGTTAAACCTGAGGACATCCTAGTTAAAGTTAACCCGGAGTCTGGGCAAGCTACTATAGAAATACCTAGGAGGTTTAGGGTAAGTAGTGAGATACAGTACTTGAAGAGCCTAGCCGCGTATGACATACTCAAGTACGTAAAGGGGGTTAATGAGGTAGTATTCGTAGATAGGTTCACACGCGATGAGATAGAGGGTGGAAAATGAGCTTCGAATTCCAGTATAAGCAACCGGAGATAAACATAGGGGTAGTAGGTCACGTAGACCACGGTAAGACCACCCTAGTTCAAGCTATAACGGGTATCTGGACCTCCAGACACTCAGAAGAGCTCCTGAGGTCGATGACTATAAAGGTAGGCTACGCCGATGCTGACGTCTTTGAGTGCTCGGAAAGAGACCCCTACGAGCGCTACGTAACCGATCCGATAGAGTGTCAGAACCCGGTTTACAGGAGGAGCGTGTCGTTCGTTGACTCACCCGGACACGAGGTACTCATGGCTAACATGCTATCGGGAGCTGCTCTCATGGACAGCGCTCTCCTTGTAGTAGCTGCTAACGAGCCCTGTCCGCAACCTCAAACGAGGGAGCACTTTAAGGCGTTGGAGATAATCGGGGTAAGTAACATAATCGTAGTCCAAAATAAGGTCGATGTCGTAGATAGGGAAAGAGCTAAGAAGAACTACGAGGAGATAAAGAACTTCCTAGCGGGTACCTTCGCTGAGAGCGCTCCCATAATTCCCGTCAGCGCTCTACATAAAGCAAATGTAGACATACTCCTCACAGCTATGGAGGAGCTCTTCAAGACCCCCGAACGCGACCTCTCAGCTAAGCCCGCAATGTTTATAGCTAGGTCATTCGACGTTAATAGACCTGGAACTCCTCCGGATAGGCTAGTCGGTGGTGTCGTAGGGGGAAGCGTTATCAGGGGGGTCTTCAAGGTAGGCGATGAGATAGAGATAAGCCCGGGCATCAGGATAACTGAGGGGGGGAAGGTCACGTATAAAAAGCTTTACACAAGGATCGAGAGCATAAGGTTCGGTGAGAGGTTCTTCAAAGAAGCAGCACCTGGAGGTCTAGTAGCCATAGGCACAGGCTTAGACCCAGCTTTAACTAAGGCTGATAGACTTGTAGGCTCTGTCGTAGGCCTAGCAGATCAGCTACCTGAGCCACATAGCCACCTAGCTGTAGACTACTACCTCTTCGAGAGGGTTGTAGGTACTCGTGAGCTGCAGAAGGTCCCTCCACTGAAGGTTGGGGAGAAGATCATGATTACCGTTGGAACGGCAACGGTTATGGCCTTAGTTAAGAAGTTAGCAAAGGACTGGTTCGAAGTCGACCTTATAGATAAGCCCGTAGTTTCCTGGAAGAACATAAAAGTAGCTATAAGCAGGAACATAATGAACAGGTGGAGGCTCGTAGGCTGGGGGATTGTCAGGGACTAGCCGCTTATGTAGGGTCGTCCTAGATACTAGCGCTCTCCTCATTATTGGAGAGCACGGTAGTACCCGTGAGATAGCGGATGCCTTAGAGGGTGTTTGTGATAGCCTTACTCTAGTTATCCTTAAACCTGTCCTAGATGAGGTATCTAGGATAGCTCTAGAAAAGGGACGTCGAGGGCTAGCTGCAAGACTGTTTCTGAAGCTGGTGAGTGAGGGTTACATAAGCTCTGAGGTGGTAGAAGTTAAAGCCTGCGGTAATACCGATGAATGTGTACTCAAGTACTCCCTAGAGCTCAAGAGTTCTGGAGAGAGGGTTATCGTTGCAACACTAGATAAAGAGCTATCGGAAAGACTTAAGGAGGTCGGAATAATGTACGTGACGTGGTGGTATAGTAGGAAGAGGTTCACATTAAGTAGTAGCCCCTGACTCCAAGTTAACGAAGTAAGGCTAAAACCTTCACCCTGAAGGCAGGCCTAGACCTTTCCATACTTCAAGCACGAGAAACTGCACAACTACCTAGCCACACCTACTCCTCACTGTTCGAGCTCTCGTAGTTTATTATTAGAGCTTAGGTTCATCTAGCTCTAGAAGTTTTAGGTATCCCGAAGCCTCCTAGGTGATAGGAGATGCTCTCCAAGCTTAGGCATGTTAAAGTTAGGGGAGCTCCGTGCTACTGAGCTTGGGAGCTACCCGCAGTCTATATCGATAGCTCATGTAGAGTGTGGAGTGAGAGTCCCTAGGTGAAGTGAACTGAATTAAGCTGATGGAAACAGGTATCTAGGAGCAATGGTCCGATCTCGAGGAAGGGGTTGACACCCTTCACAAGTTTTTAAATCCCTCTGCTATCTCTCTGTGGTGCGCGTCTCTTGCCGAAGAAGCGTGAGAGTAGGGGCAGGAGGAAGGGTAGTAAGGGATCTGTAGAGACTGTGCAGTGCGATCAGTGCGGGAGATTGATACCGGAGGATAAGGCTATCTGTATAACTAAGTGGTACTCCCCAGTAGATCCTCAGCTAGCTGAGGAGCTGGAGAAGAAGGGAGCTATAATAGCTAGGTACCCGGTAACTAGGTGTTACTGTGTTAGCTGTGCGGTATTCTTAGGTATAGTTAAGGTTAGACCGGAAGAGGAAAGGAAGAAGAAAGAGACCCTAGGTTAGGTTACTCTAAGATGATGAGAGCTGGTATTTTTGAGCGGTGATATAAGACACCAGATCTGAACCGTCTTCCTCAGAGATCACTAAAAGTAGAATAATTGAGGATTAGCCCCTACAAGCCCATACCTCAGCATAGCTCTAACCCCCCTCACCTTACCTGAAGTAAGAGTCTCAATTACTGGGAGCTGAGTTTTATAAGCTACGTGCATTTCCACTTGTGGGGGGCCGTAGTTTAGCTTGGTAGAATGCGGGGCTTGGGCCCCCGTGGTCCGGGGT